>NC_013521.1:0-303815 GCF_000024925.1 Sanguibacter keddieii DSM 10542 | reverse complement strand
GCTGGTAGAGCATCGGCACCACGACGGCGACGCGGCCCGTGCGCCCGGACACCAGGCCGCGCCCCGCCTGGTTCACCACGTAGCCGACCTCGGCCACGGCCGCCTGGACGCGCTCGCGCGTCGCGGGCGAGACGCCGGGCCGCTCGAGCAGCACGTTCGAGACGCTCTTGGCCGAGACGCCCGCGACTGCCGCGACGTCGGCGAGCGTGGGCCGCCTCATCGGAGCCCCGCCCCGAGCGTCGACTCGCGGCGCACCAGCTCGACCGGCGAGATGACGCGGCGGGCCGTCTCGCCGCCGGTGCCTGCGAGCCTGTCGGCGAGCAGCTCGACGGCGGAGCGGGCGAGCCGGGCCGCCCCGGGGTCGACCGTGGTGAGCGACGGCGTCGAGAAGGACGCGTCGTCGAGGTTGTCGAAGCCGATGATCGCGACGTCGTCGGGCACGGCGACCCCGGCCTCGACGAGCGCGTAGAGCGCGCCGAGGGCGAGCTCGTCGCTGCCGCAGAGCAGCGCGTCCGTCTCGGGCGCCCGGGCGAGGAGGTCGCGGGCGGCGCGTGCACCGTCGGCCCTCCCGACCACGCCGTCGACCCGCGGGACCGCCGGCGCGATCCCCGCGGCAGCCAGGGCGGCGGTCATCGCGTGGTTGCCCTGGCGCGTCCGGTCCTGCCCGACGAGCGCCGGACGCGAGCGCCCCATCACCACGAGGTGCCGGGCGACGAGCGACGCGGCCTCGACGAGGTCGGAGTCGACCGAGTCGACCGTGACGGTCGGCTCGTGGTGCACCAGGACCACGGGGTCGGTCGGGCGCAGGCCCGCGAGGACGTCGGACGGGCGGTCCGGGTCGCCGGGGTGGTCGGTGGGGTGGTCGGCCGCCGGGCCGATGAGGACGATCCCGTCGTAGAGCCGCCCGCGGGCGGCGAGCAGCGCGGCGAGGCGGTCGGGCTGGTCGTGCGTGGGCTCGACGGTCGCCTGGAGCCCGCGGCGGTTGAGCTCGGAGACGACGGCCTCGGTGATCATCGACAGGTACGGGCGGCGCAGCTCGGGGACGCCGACGCCGATCACGCCGGTCCGCCCGGTGCGCAGCGTGCGGGCGCTGCCGTTGGGGACCCACTCGAGCTCGGCGATGGCCGCGCGGACGCGGCGGACCACCTCGGGGCGGGTGTGCGGCTCGAGGTTGACGACACGCGACACGGTCTTCACGGACACCCCGGCCAACGCCGCAACATCGCGCATCGTCGCTGCCATGGGCTCCATCGTAGGGCTGAGCAGGGGCGACGGCGTGGGGTGGGTGCGGGTGAGACGGCGGTCGGGTGGGGAGCATGCCGCTCGCCGGCCCCGGGGCGCGGGCCACCCCCGGGAGGGGTGACACATCGGACCGCGGTTGTTAACGTTCACAGACCGCACCCCTCACGAGGAGCTCACGCATGGCAAAGACGCCGTCACCCCGACCCCCCATGGGCTGGAACAGCTGGGACTGCTACGGGACCACCGTCACGGAGGCCGAGGTGCTCGCCAACGCCGAGCACATGGCGCAGCACCTGCTGCCCTTCGGCTGGGACACCGTGGTCGTCGACATCGACTGGTCCGACCCGACCGCCCGGTCCCACGGGTACAACGAGGGCGCGCCGTTGCACCTCGACGACCTCGGTCGCCTCGCACCCGACCCCGAGCGCTTCCCGAGCTCGGCCGGCGGCGCGGGCTTCGCGCCGCTCGCCGAGAAGGTCCACGCCCTCGGGCTGAGGTTCGGCATCCACGTGATGCGCGGCATCCCGCGGCTCGCGACGGGCGCTGCGTCGCCCGTGGAGGGCACCGAGGTCACCGCCGCCGACGTCGCGGACCAGACCAACCGCTGCGAGTGGAACCCGCACATGGACGGGCTGCGCCACGAGCACCCGGGCGCGCAGGCGTACTACGACTCGGTCGTCGCGCTCTACGCCTCGTGGGGCGTCGACTTCATCAAGGCCGACGACATGCTCTGGCCGTACCAGGCCGCCGACATCGAGGCGTTCTCGCTGGCCATCGAGCGCTCCGGCCGCCCGATCGAGCTGTCGCTGTCCCCCGGGCGCGACCTCTCGCTCACCCGCCTCGACCACCTGCGCGAGCACGCGACCATGTGGCGCATCTGCGACGACCTCTGGGACGTGTGGGAGGACGTCGAGGCCAACTTCGCGCGCTTCGCCCGCTGGGCGCCCGTCGCGAGCGAGCACGGCTGGCCCGACGGCGACATGCTGCCGCTCGGTCATGTCGGCATCCGCGCCGAGCGCGGCGAGCCACGCGACTCCCGGCTGACGGCGGCGGAGCGGGTCACGTTGATGACGCTGTGGGTCGTCGCGCGGTCCCCGCTGATGATCGGTGGCGACCTGCCGACGTCGTCGCCCGAGACGCTCGCGCTGTTCACGAACGCGGACGTGCTCGCACTGCTGGAGTCGCGCGGGTCGCGGGAGGTGTTCCGCGAGGGCGACCTGGTGCTGTGGACCGCGGACGACAGCGACGGGGCTGGGTGGGTCGCGGCCTTCAACCTCGGGTCTCAGCCGCTGAGCGTCGCGCTCGATGCCGGAGACGTCGGGGTGCCGACGGACGGGAGCGCGCGGGTGCGCGAGCTGTGGACCGGCGAGGAGGTCGCGACGCACCAGGTGACGGTGCAGAGCGACGCGGCGCGTGGGGTGGCGCCGGGGAGCGTGGCGATCCCGGTGACCATCGAGGGGCACGGGGCTCGGTTGCTGCGGTGGGAGGCGCCTGTCAGCTCGTCGTAGAGCGCCGCCGAGGATCCCCTCGGCCCGTGCCCGCCTGACGACGGCACCGCACCGCGCTGCAAGACGAGGGCGTCTCACTGTCACCGACGGGCCTCGCTCGCGTCGCTGGCAGCGAGGCGATCTGGAGAGTCCACCCGCTCGTGACGTGACAGCCTGAGGACCCTCGTCGATGTACAGGCAAGGGCACTCGCACACGGCGGGAGGGATGCCGCGGACGAGGTGGGGCACAGCGATGTTCTCGACATTCTTCACGACGAACTACCCCCCTGCGCTCCGTCTCGCGGAGCGACGGCTGAGCTCTCGGGACGACGCGGAGGAGGTCGTCACCGAGGCGTTCCGCATCATGTGGGAACGATCGGTCGCCGGAGGGTCGTTGAGCGTGCCGTGGCTGTACGGCGTGCTCCGCAACCTCGTCGGCAACGAGTACAGACGGCGCCTGCGCTCCGCGGAGCTGCGCCGGACGCTCGCCGACGACCTGCGGATCGTCCGCCCTCGAGCGGACGACGCATGCCTCGATGTCCGTGACGCCCTTCTACGGCTCCCCCCTCTGCACCGAGAGGTGCTGGTCATGACCTACTGGGGACGCCTGACCGACCACGAGATCGCAGGAGCGCTCGAGATCACCCCGGCTGCCGTCCGCAGCCGGCTGACTCGTGCGCGTGCACTCCTGAGGAGCACCCTCCTCGCCGATCCCGTCACGGAGAACAGGCTCACCGTCACGTGACCCTCGCTGGCCTGAAGCGGTCCTGGCACCCAGGACCTCTGACCCGGCAGGTGGTCGGACGTGCCAGCCGCGCACGCGAGTACAGGCACTCGCAGGGTGAAGGTCTCGAGGCATGTAAGGAACGGGCACACATGGACAACTCTGTGAGCATGAAGCACCAGCACACGGTGGACCTCAAGACCACGAAGGTCTTCACGGCACTCTTCGAAGACCACTACGACCGCGTCGTCAGGTTCGTGGTGCGTCGCGTCGACAACGAGGCGGACGCCACCGAGCTCGCCGCCGAGACGTTCCGCCGCGCCTGGGAGCTCAGCCGCCGCGAAGGCCGCGTCCCGTCACCAGCATGGTTGTTCGCGACCGCGCGACACACGGTCGGAGATCTCTACAGGTCTCGTGAGCGAGCATCGAGGCTCGAGGCGGGGCTCTGCGACCGAACCTCCCTACCACCGACCGACGACGCAGCAGACGACGTCCTGCAGGCGCTGTCAGCACTGTCGACGACCGACCGAGAGTTGCTCCAGCTCCGGTACTGGGACGACCTGACCGTCTCCGAGATCTCCCACCTCCTGGAGGTCTCGGCGTCCACGCTCTGGGTACGCCTCCACCGCGCACGACGTCGCTTCGCCGACCACTACACGCAGACCGAGCAGAGGACAGCATCATGAGACCCGTCGAGCGGCTCCGAGCAGCCAGTCCCGTCCCCCGAGACCGCAGCGGGCACCGGCGTCCCACCCTGGACGCCGTCGTCCCTGGTCTCCAACGCGCCGCTGCCGGCCCGACCACGGCGAGCCCACACCGCAGGGGGCGCCCTGCAGTGCTCGCGGCCGCAGCATGCCTGGCAGTCACGATCGTCGCTCTGGTCGCGGTCCCACGACTGCTCGAGCCGGACGCACCTCTGGCCGACTCGGCGTACTACGAGAGCTTCGAGCAGCTGGAGTCGGCGTCCGCGAACCTGGTCGCCGCCACGGTCATGACAGACGCACGAGTCGTCGTCGAAGGCAACGACATGGTCTCTTACACGGTATCCGTCGCAGCCGTCACCGGCGACGGACGAGAGGGCCAGATCGACGTCCTCGTCCCCGCTGTAGCCGATGGGATCGAACCCACCGCGGAAGCAGAGCCACTGCAGGTCGGCCAAGAGTACGTACTGGCCCTCTCACCCCTCGGAGACCGCTGGCAGCTCACGTCACCGGCGGGCCAGAGCGCCTTCCTGGTCCACGGCGACCAGGTCGGTGCCAGTCTTGACGGCTCTCTGACGGTCAGCCCAGCAGCGGCAGAGGCCCTCGGGCTTCGGTGAGCGAGCCGGACGGGAGGCGCCGCTGCACGCCATCCCGTCCGGCAGCCGCTCAGCTGGGCTCCGCGACCAGCTCACGGATCGCGTCGAGAGTGTCGACGTCGCCAAGACCGGAGTCCGGCTCGACCGCCGTCACAGAGTCCCCCTCGACCTCGAAGAGACCCTGAGCGGGATTGATCAGGTCGAACCGACCAGCCCCGGTGTCGTTGAGGAGCACGACCACCTCCGTCGCCGCGACCTGCTCGAGCAGCGTCGTGCTCTCCTCGTCGTACTGGACGTCGTCGTATCGCCCACCGAGCTGCGACACCTCGATGACGTCTCCGACCTGGAGGTCCCCCTTCAGCACCTCGGTGACCTCGACCCGGCTCACGGTGATGACGACCGCCATCTCGTCGAGGTCCTCCTGCGACACGTCGACTCCGTCCTGGGGGTTCGTCTCGGCATCGCCACCGGCGTCGACAATGGGGTAGAGGAGGTCGACCTCGGAGCTGATGTACACACCCCTGACCACCGCGTCGGCCTCGTCTCCAGCAGCCTCAAGCGAGTCGTAGACCGGGTAGTCCGCACTCAGGGTCACGGAGTCGTCACCGCCTGCTGCGGACCCGTCGACGTCCGGTGCCGAGCAGCCTGCGACGGTCAGCGCGGCGACTGCGGCGGTCGCAGCAAGGGCTGTCTCGAGTCGCGTGCGCATCAGTAGATCCTCTTCACTTCGGAGATGTCGTACGCCTGCGGCTTGATGACCGTGGTGCGGTTCCGGCTGTGCTTCATGAGAGACGCCTTGGTCGTGTCCGGGTTGTCGGACAGGCTGAGCGCGTGGCCCAGCTCGTGCGTCGAGGTGCTGTTGATCCATGCGGTGAGGTTGCCGCCGGCGTTGTCCGAGAGCGTCCGCGCGTTGATCTTGATCGAGAACACACGGTTGATCCCGCGCACGCCCGACGGCGAGTACAACCCGTACCACGACTCGTTGTAGCGGCTCGCCGTCATCGTCGCGGCCGCGGTCGTGGTCTTGCCGATCGAGACCCCGGTGCCCGAGGTGTTGTTCCACCGGGCTCTGGAGTCGTTGAAGTGCTGCGTCCACTGGTCGTTGACCGCGACGTAGCGGACGTTGAAGGTCGTCTTGGGCATGCCACCGGCGTAGTAGTCCGCGTGCGCGGGTAGCCCAGAGGTGACTACCAGGCAAGCGGCCAGCAGCACCGAGCTCGCTGTCAGCCGAGTCCGGCGGCGGGCCGTCCACGGTCGATCGTGGTCGTTCGAGGTCATCGTCTCTCGTCCTCTCGTCTCGGGGACAGAGCGTCCCCTCGACCGCCTCGTTGGGCGACGGCGACCTTCCGTGACCGCGCAGCGGACATCGTGATCACTTCGTGACCTCTGGCGCGCCGTCCCGCGACGGGAGATGCCCGGCCTGCGCAACCACCTCCCCGCGGTCACCGGTGCGAGTCGGCGACCTTCACGGGTCAGCTCGAGGTGGATCTGGCGGCGGCCCTGGTACCGCTCGACGAAGCGTCGTCTCCCGGCTGGGCCAGCGGGGCGTCAGCGTGTCCCCACGACAGAGAACAGCTAGGCCCCGTCGTGCAGCATCTCCCGCACCAGCGGCACGACCTTGGTCCCGTACAGCTCGAGGCTGTTGAGCAGCTTGCCGTGCTCCATCGGCCCGTTGGCGTACTTGAAGTCGAAGCGGTCGAGGTCGAGGCCCTTGACCACACGGACGATCTTCTTGGCGACCGTCTCGGGGGACCCGATGAAGTACGCGCCCTCGGGGCCGACCTGCGCGCGGAACTGGCCCTCGCCCATGGCACGGCCGCCGCGCTCGAGGGCGATCTTGGAGAAGTACTTGCCGATGAGCGGCCAGGAGTCCTCCATCGCCTGCTCGTCGGTCTCGGCGATGTACCCGGGGGCGTGGACGCCGACGGGCTGGAGCGGCTTGCCGAACTCGCCGAGGGCGCGGCGGTACAGGTCGGTGAACTGCTTGAAGGCCAGCGGGTCACCACCGATGATGGCGAGCATGAGCGGCAGGCCGTAGCCGGCGGCGCGCACGACGCTCTGCGGGCTGCCGCCGACCGCGATCCAGGCGGGGAGCAGGCCGTTCTCGACGTGCGGGAACACCTCCTGGTCCGTGAGCGACCGGCGGGTGGTGCCGGACCACGTGACGGGGTTCTGCTCGCGGACCTTCATGAACAGGTCGAGCTTCTCCTCGAAGAGCTCCTCGTACTGCTGCAGGTCGTAGCCGAACAGCGGGAAGGACTCGATGAAGGAGCCGCGCCCGAGGATGACCTCGGCACGCCCGTTCGAGATCGCGTCGATGGTCGCGAAACGCTGGAACACGCGGATGGGGTCGTCGCTCGACAGCACGGTGACCGCAGACCCGACGCGGATGCGCTCGGTCTTGGCGGCGATGGCGGTGAGGACGGTGTCGGGCGCGGAGATGGAGTAGTCGGCGCGGTGGTGCTCGCCGATACCGATGAAGTCGAGGCCCACCTGGTCGGCGAGGACACCCTCTTCGACCACGTCACGGATCACCTGCGCGTGGCTCTTGAGCGTCCCGTCGGGCCCGGGGGTGACGTCGCCGAAGGTGTCGATGCCGAATTCGAGTGCGTTGCTCATGTCCGTCTCCTGCTCGCCGGTGCCGACGCCCCGCCGACACACCCCACAGTAGTTGATGCTTCAACCAAATGCGACCCGTACCCATGCTCGGGGCGCGACCGCGAAGCCCTCCGTAGAGGGGTGCACGGTCGCGCCCCGGGCATGAGGACGGCCGGGCGGGGTGGGGTGGGTCAGGAGCCGGGGGCTGCCGGCGAGCCGCCGGAGACGGGCCCGGCCGAGCCGGGCGTCTGGTCGGGCTCGTCGGTCCCGTCCGCGGGGGCTTCCTCGTCGAGCGCCAGCCCGAGCGCCTCCGCGAGCCGCACAGCATCCCCTGCCATGTCGATGCTCGGGTCGTGGAGCCACTGGAGCTGGAGGCCGTCGACGACGGCGAGCATCACCCGGGCGCGCCACGCGTCCTCGTCGTCGCCTCCGCCGGGGCCCGTCGCACCGATCTCGTCACGGAGGCGTGCGTAGCGGGCGGCGAAGAACTCGTTGGCAGGGTGGTCGGACTCGACGGAGGCGGCCGCGATGCGCGTGAAGAGCCGGACCAGCCCCGGGGTCTGCATGTTGTGCTGGACCAGCGGCGCGAAGTGGTCGGCGTAGGCGCGCGCGTCGACCTCGTCGCGCTCGGCGACCACGGCGGTGAGGAGCTCTTCGCGACCCCCGAAGTGGTGCAGCACCCCGGCCTCGCTCAGTCCGGCACGGCGGGCGATGTCCTTGATCGTGGGGCCCGCCGCGTCGCTCTCCGCGTAGGCCTCGAGGGCCGCCTGGAGGATCTCCTCGCGCCGTCGCGCGGTCTTGGCGTACGGGCCTCTGGGGCGGTTCATGCGCCTCACCCTAGTCGCGTCTCGCCTGGTCAAGAACGAAAACCGAGCGTGGCTTGGTTTTCATGTATGCTCGCTGCCCTCAGCCACCGACTGAGCTGGAACCGCACCGCCGCACCAGGAGACACAGATGTCCCTCACCTCAGACCCCAGCACCTCGCCGCAGTCGCGCGACGGCCTCGACGTCGGACCCGCCACCCCGGACGTCCAGCCGGCCCGGCCGCGCCTCGGCCGCATCGCGCCGGTGTTCCTCGTCGCCCACTTCGGCTGGATGCTCCCCGTCGCCGCGGGTGGCACGCTCATCCAGGCACTCATGGAGCAGATCGACGCCGACGCCAAGGTCGCCCTCTACGCCGTCCTCTCCGTCGTGGGAGCGGTCGCCGGGATGCTGGCGAACATCGTCTTCGGCGCCCTCTCCGACCGCACGCGCACCCGCTGGGGCTCGCGCAACCCGTGGATCCTCGTCGGCGGGCTCGTCGCAGCCGCCGCGGTCATGACCATGTCGGTCGCACCGAGCTTTGCGCTCCTCGTCGTCCTGTGGGGCGTGTTCCAGGTGTCGCTCAACGCGTTCCTCGGACCGCTCATCGCGATCCTCGCCGACCGCGTCGCCCCCGAGAGCCTCGGCAAGGCGTCGTCCGTCGTCGGTGTCGGGCAGCTGCTCGCGCAGAGCCTCGGCGGCGTCGTCGCGGCCAGCTTCCTCGCCGTCCCCCGCGACGGCCTCAAGGTCGTCCCGCTCACCCTCGTCGTCGCCGCGCTCGTCGTCTTCTTCTTCGCCCGCGACACCGACAACCGCGGCGTCCCGCGGCCAGCGCTGAACGCCCGCGAGCTGCTCGCGACGTTCCGCGTCCCTCGCGACGCCGACTTCCTCTGGGCCCTCGCCGGCAGGTTCCTGCTGCTGCTCTCCTTCATGCTCGTGGTGCTCTACCAGCTGTTCGTGCTCACCGACTACGTCGGCCTCACCACCGAGCAGGCCGCCCCGGTGATCGCGACCGGCGGGCTCATCATGGCCGCGTCGTCCGGCCTGTCCACCCTCGTGTCCGGACCGCTGTCCGACTGGCTCGGCCGCCGCAAGGCCCTGGTCATGGGCGCGTCGTTCGTCCTCGCCTTCGCGACGGTGCCGCTCGCCGTCTCGCCGACCGTCACGTCGTTCTACCTGTTCCTCGCCGTCGGCGGGTTCGCCTACGGCATCTACGTCGCGGTCGACCAGGCCCTCATGGCAGAGGTCCTCCCCGACCAGGAGAACCGCGCCAAGGACCTCGGCATCCTCAACGTCGCCAACACCGGCCCGCAGATCCTCGCCCCCGTGATCGCCGGCGTGATCGTCAGCCTCGCCGGCTACCGCGGCATCTTCGTCACGGCCATCGTCGTGGCGATCGTCTCCGCGCTCTGCATCAAGCCGATCCGCCGCGTCCGCTGACCGTTAGGTCCGCTGACCGCCGGGCACCACGCCCGCAGCCACCCCAGCTGCCTGCCAGAGCCGGCCCCCAGCAGCACCGCACGCCGGCCCGGCCGCGCCCACCCCGCGCGGCCGGGCCGCACACCACCACCGAGGAGCACCATGTCCGTCAGTCCCACGACCGACCGCCCCAACTCCGTCCGCCCCCTGTCGGTCCCCGCAGGGTTCCTCTGGGGCGCGTCGACCGCCGCCCACCAGATCGAGGGCAACAACACCGCCTCGGACTGGTGGCACCTCGAGACCACCCCCGGCAGCCACGTCGTGGAGCCGAGCGGCGACGCCGCCGACAGCTACCACCGGTGGGCCGAGGACATGGACATCCTCGTCGACCTCGGGCTCACCGACTACAGGTTCAGCATCGAGTGGGCTCGCATCGAGCCGACCGAGGGTCGGTTCTCGAACGCCGAGCTCGCCCACTACCGGCGCATGGTCGACGGCGCGATCGAGCGTGGCCTGCGCCCCGTCGTCACGCTGCACCACTTCACCGTCCCGCAGTGGTTCGCCGCACGCGGCGGCTGGACGGCGCCTGGCGCGGTCGAGCTCTTCGTCCGCTACGTCGAGCGCACCGCCCCCGTCATCGGCACCGGTGTGAGCCACGTCTGCACCATCAACGAGCCGAACATGGTCGCGATGTTCGGAGCCATCGCGTCGTTGGGCGCCGAGGCGTTCCGCGAGGCCGGCCTCCCGCTGCCCGACGCGGCGACCACCGAGGTGCTCGTCGAGGCGCACCACGCCGCACGCGCCGCGATCAAGGCCATCGACCCGCAGATCCAGGTCGGCTGGACCATCGCCAACCAGGTGTACCAGGCGCTCCCCGGCGCCGAGGCCGTGACGGCCGAGTACTCGTGGCCGCGCGAGGACGTGTTCCTCGTGGCCGCCCGCGACGACGACTGGGTGGGCGTGCAGTCGTACACCCGCACCCGCGTCGGCACCGACGGCCCGCTGCACCCGGAGCCCGGCGTCGAGCTGACGCTCAGCGGCTACGAGTTCTACCCCCAGGCCGTCGGCGAGGCCGCACGGCACACGTGGGAGGTCACCGAGCACACCCCGGTGATCGTCACCGAGAACGGGCTGTCCGTCACGGACGACACCCGCCGCGTCGCGTACCTGCACGGCGCGCTCGACAGCCTCGAGCGGGCGATGGCCGACGGCGTCGACATCCGCGGGTACCTGCACTGGAGCCTGCTCGACAACTACGAGTGGGGCTCCTACGCGCCGACCTTCGGACTCGTGGCGGTCGACCGCGAGACCTTCGAGCGCCACCCGAAGCCCTCCGCCCACGAGCTCGGCCGCATCGCCCAGGGCGGCGCCTTCCCCCGCCCCTGACCCCCACCTCTTCATGCCCGGGGCGCGACCGCGAGGCCCACTACGGAGGGCTGCGCGGTCGCGCCCTGGGCATGAGGACGGCCGGGCGGGTGGGTCAGGAGCCGGGGGCTGCCATGTGGCCGCCGAGGAAGCCTCCGGCGCCGAGGGCACCGCTGGCGACCAGGCCGAGCACCACCCCGGACGTGCGCTTGCCGCGGCGGCGCTGGATGAGCGACGCCGTGTACAGGGTGAGGGCCGCCGCGTTGGCGGCCGCGTGCACGATGCCGACGCGCTGCGTCTTCTTGGGCGCCGAGCCCCAGTCGGCCCAGCCGGTCAGGGCCGTCGGGACGGCCGTCGCGATACCGAGGGCGACGAGCGTGTCCGCCGCCTTCGCGGACTTCTCGCCCTGCAGCAGGTCGAGGGTCGTGGCCGACGACCAGAACCCGACCGGGAGGTCGGACAGCACCGGGTGCAGCTTGTGCCCCAACCAGGCTCCCTGCAGCGCGGCCCGCCTCACCGGCTCGGCGGTCAGCCACTGCGCCCACGGACGGGCGAGGTCGGCGGGGCCGTCCAGGACCTCGGCCTCCTCGAGCGCGTGGGCGACGCCGAGCAGCGGCGTCGCCATGTGGTCGTGGTTGTGCCGGTGGTCGTCGTGCGGGTGCTCGTCACCGTGCGGACCGCCGTCACCCGATGTGCCGGGAGCAGCGTCGGGCGCTGCGCGCTTCGGGGTGTCCTGCGTCCCGCTGTCCTCTTCGGGGAGGAGGCGGTGGTTGAGAGAGTCGTCGATCATGGCGGAGCTCCGTTCGGGTGGGGCGCCGGCGAGGGCGCGTGTGGAGCGGCAGGCACGTGGTCTCGACCTGGCCTGAGCATCGCAGCGTCCTGCCCACCCCGCCACAGGCCAGCCCTCGACCATGTCCCGGCCAGGTCCCAGGCCGCTCCCGCCCACGATCCGAGATGTCTCAGGGTTGCGACACCGTTGCGACGCAGCCGCGACATCCTGCGGCTAGCGTCATCCTCATGACCTCGATCTCGGCTTCGACGACCCTGCGCGGGACCTCCCTCGCACTCGCCCTCGCGGTGCTCCTCACCGGCTGCCAGGGCGGCTCCGACACCTCCGCGGACGCCACCTCGCCCTTCTCCGCCACCGCCACCGCCACCGCCACGCCGACCGACGACCCGACCTCGGACGCGAGCGAAGAGCCGTCCGACGACGCGACGGCGACCCCGACGCCCACCCCGTCGCCCTCCCCCTCCGCGCCGAGCACCCCGGTCGCCGCGGGATACGCGGCCGGCGAGATCCCGCCCGTCCCGCTCATCACCATCCCCGACCTGTCGATGCTCGACGCGTCGCTGTCCGGCTTCACGCACGAGATCACCGAGCTGGTGGGCGACTACCCCGGGCTGACGATCGCCCCGGCGTCCTGCGACGCGAGCGGGACCGTCCGCGAAGGTGCCGGCAACGTCCTGCTCTACGGCGACGGGTCTGGCGTGTACACGGGACCGGACGGCACCACGGTCAACTACGGCGACGGCTCCGGCACCTACGTCATCGACGGGGTCTCGGTCACCGTCTACGGCGACGGGTCGGGCGTGTACTCGAGCGACACCGTCTCGGTGGCCAACTACGGCGACGGCGCGGGCGTCTACTCCGACGAGACGGTCTCCCTCTCCGTCTACGGCGACGGCTCCGGCACCCGGACCGACGAGACGGGCACCATCACCAACTACGGCGACGGGTCCGGGGTCTACACCGGCGAGGACGGCGTCACCATCAACAACTACGGCGACGGCTCGGGCATCTACACCGACGGTCTCATCACCATCCAGAACGACGGCCAGGGCACCGCGCTCGTCAACGGCGTCCCGGTCGACGCGGAGCCGCTCCCACCCGTCCCCCGCATGGGCGTGTTCCCGCCGATGGGCACCATCGAGCCGATCGCCTCGTGCGGCACCACCATCACGCTGTCCGACGCGGCGCTCTTCGACTTCGGCAAGCACACCCTGCGGCCCGAGTCCCAGCAGACCCTCGACTCCCTCGCCGCGGCCCTCGCCGAGACGGGCGCCCCGGTGCTGCAGATCGGCGGGCACACCGACTCGATCAGCGACGACGCGTTCAACCAGACGCTCTCCGAGGACCGCGCCCAGGCCGTCGCCGACGGGCTCGTCGAGCGAGGTGTCACCGCGACCCTCGAGACCACCGGGTACGGCGAGACGCAGCCCGTGGCCCCCGAGACCACGGCCGACGGCGCCGACAACCCGGCCGGCCGCCAGCTCAACCGTCGCGTCGAGATCTTCGTCCCGGCGTTCTGACAGACTTCGACCCTCTCGCCGCTGCCGGCCCGTTCCGGTCACCGAGAGATCCGTGCACACGAAGGAGCACCGATGACGCCCCGGCCCCAGCCCGCGAGCGCGACACCGCCGGACGGCGCGTCTCGCGCGCACCGAGGGTCGCTGCTCGTGCGCGCCGCGGCTGCGGCCGCGGGCCTCGCCCTCCTCACCGGGTGCACGGTCGAGGTCGTCGACCGCCGGGAGGACACGGCGAGCCCGTCGTCCGACGAGGTCAGCCGCGACGACGACGCCAGCAGCGGCACCACGACGCCTGGCAGCACGGAGACGACGGACGACGCGTCCGAGCCCGAGTCCCCAGACGACGCACCAGGAGAGCCGGCCGAGCCTGCTGACCCCACCGGCGGCACCACCGAGCCCGCCGACGACGACTCCCCCACCCCCGTAGCCACTCCCTCCGCCCCGACGAGCACGGTGAGCTGCGCCGACGACGGCACCCTGGTCCTCTGGCAGGCAAGCCAGGCAGTCGAGCTGACCGAGGACTGCGACCACGTGACGGTCGCCGCGTCCGACGTCCAGCTCACCGCACGGTCGATCACGACCCTGGAGATCGCGGCGGCGGGCGTCGTGGTCCACGCGACGGAGATCGAGAGCCTGTCGGTCGCGGGCGCCGGCAACACGGTCGTGTGGGACGAGGGCTCGCCGTCGATCACGGACGACGGCGCCGACAACGTCCTGGTGGCGTCGTGACCGCGCCAGGCGCGGGTGCCGCGAGCGCCGCTGTCCCAGGGCCTGACAGCACCCGTCCCGCGGTCTTGCTCGTCGACGACGAGGAGGCCATCACCGGCGCCCTGGCCCCCTTCCTCGAGCGGTCCGGTTTCGAGGTTCGGGTCGCGCACGACGGGCAGGAGGCGCTCGACACCCTCGACGTGTGGCACGCCGACGTGGTGGTGTCCGACGTGATGATGCCGCGCCTCGACGGTCGCGAGCTGGTGCGGCGGCTGCGGACGCGGGACGACTGGACACCGGTGGTGCTGCTCACCCAGGTGGGCGAGTCCTTCGAGCGGTCGGCTGCCCTGGACGAAGGCGCGGACGACTACCTCAACAAGCCCTTCAACCCGCAGGAGCTCGCGTCGCGCATCCGGGCGGTGCTGCGACGGTCGGTCGGCGGGGAGAAGCCGCTGAGCGCCGCGGACAGGTTGGTGTCGGGCGACCTGCTCGTCGACAGGACCGCGCGGCGCGTGTTCCTCGCCGGTGCCGAGGTGGTCCTCACGCCGCGTGCGTCGTTGCTGCTGGACTACCTCATGACGCACCCCCGGGAGCTGCACACCCGCGAGCGCCTGCTGCAGGCGCTGTGGGGCTTCGACCTGGTGCCGAGCACCCGGGCGGTGGACCACCGCGTCGCGGAGATCCGCCGCGTGCTGCACGACGACGCCGGTGCCCCGCGGTACGTGGAGACGGTGCCGAACCTGGGCTACAGGTTCTGCGGTCAGGTGCGTCGGGCGTGAGCGGCGGGAGCAGGAGCACCGGGGCTCCCGGGCCGTCGCGCCGCCCGGGTTCGCCGTGGTCGAGCCCGTGGGTGCTGGTCCCGACGGTCGTCGGGCTGGTGGTCGCGGTCGTGCTGCTGGTGGCGGGCAACCCGCAGGGCCTGCGCTTCACGGTGCCGCTCGCGACCGTCGTCGGCGTGGCTGGTGTGGGTCTGGGCCTCGTCGCCCTCGCCGTGCTGATGCTCCGGCGGGCTCTCGCCCGTGCCCGGGCGGCGGGTGCGGCGCAGGCGCGCGAGGTCGAGCGCGTCGCGCACCGCCGGTTCCTCGACCGTCTCGACCACGAGCTGAAGAACCCGCTCACCGCGATCCACGCGGCCGCCGCGTCGGTGTCCGCGACCACCACGGACGACGACCGTCACTCGCCCGTCGCGGTCATCGACGCCCAGGCGGCCCGCATGGGGCGCCTGGTGGGCGACCTGCGCAAGATCGCAGCTCTCGACTCCCAGCCCATCGAGCAGGAGCCGGTGGACGTCGAGGCGCTGGCGGAGGACGTCGTGTCCGCGGTCCAGGAGGAGCTGGCTGTGCAGGGGGAGCTCGCGGGTCAGGGCGCCGCGGGCCGGGACATCACCGTCGCGCTCCCCCGTGTGCCGTGGCCGCTGCCGCCGGTGCGCGGTGACGTGGACCTGCTGTTCGTCGCGCTGTACAACGTGCTGTCGAACGCGGTGAAGTTCTCGCCCGAGGGTGCGCGCATCGAGCTGCGCGGCTTCGAGGAGGAGGGCGCGGTGGTCCTCGAGGTCGCCGACTCCGGCGCGGGGATCCCTCCCGACGAGGTCTCCTTCGTGTGGGACGAGCTCGCCCGCGGCTCGAACACCCGCGGCGTCCAGGGCTCCGGGCTCGGCCTGGCGATGGTCCACGCCGTCGTCCGCCGCCACGGCGGCCAGGTCCAGCTCTCCTCCCGCCTCGGCCACGGCACGAGCGTCCGCCTCAGACTCCCGACAGCGCGAGGGTGACCTCACTTGTAGGCGCCCCGGCATGTCGTAAATCCGTGCATCTCAAGGCTCCAGTGAGAGCCTTGCCTAGCGGGAGAAGCTCGCGATCGTAGGCCGGGTCGGGGGAGACCAGCTCACGGAACGCTGCAGTTCGATGCCTCCACCACCACTGAAGCGGAAGTTTGTCGCCCTGTCCGTCCCGGCGAAGAGATAGTTGACGTTAGACCAGGGCCCAGCGCGCGTACCCGTTCCGATATAACCGTGTGGCACCGAGTTCCGGATGCAGACGCTGGTAGCCGAGCATCCCGGCCCCAGCTGCGAGATGGCCCGATTGATGTCTGCCTCGCGGACCCAGACCGCCGCTGTGAAGACCTCGGTCTCGAGGTCGTACGCCACCTCGACGGGAAGACCTGAAGCCATCATGGCCTCAATCTCGTCACTCGGCTGTTCTCCTGCGAGCTGCTGGAGCGTCCGCTGCACCTCAGCCGATCCCCTTGCTCCGGCCAATGCGCCGCTGGCGGCGGTCCCGCCATCGTCTGCGCTCGCGGCGCCGCCGGGAACCGCAGCCAGTCCAACGGCAACCAGAACCGCGATCAGTGTTCCTGACATCTTCTTCATCATGACCTCCCAAGATACCGCCAACCGCTCTGTTGACGCTAAAGAACCATATCGCCCTTGTCATCTTCTGTATAGGTTTAGCAGTCGCGGCACTCGAACCTAGGTTCGCCGCACATCACACCAAGACGAGGATCACCCTGCTGGCTACCTCGCCTACCGCTTCCGCGCCCCTACGATGCGAGTCGTACTCCGTGCGTGGGCAGCGTGCGGCGGCTCGTGAGAGCGGTGCGCTGCCCTCCTCTGCGCGCGGCCCCACCCCTCGGAAGAGTCCGCCATGCGTGCCCGCCTGTCGTCATCACGACCCCGCTCCTCGTCTCCCCGCCGACCGCTGAGCCTCGCCGGCGCGCGCCGCGGCACCGCCGCCGCGCTGCTCGCGGCGCTGCTGCTCGCCGGCTGCTCGGCCGAGGCCGCACCCACCACGCCGACGGAGGTCGCGGAGCCGACGGCCACCGTCGAGCCGACGCCCGAGCCGACCCGGGAGCTCCCCGCGCCTCAGCTCGCCGGCCCCGTGGACGTCGTCGAGGTGACCACCGGCGCCACGCCGCAGACCGCCCTCGCGACGGTGACGCTCCTCGAGGTCAAGGGCCGCGCGCCGAAGACCGGCTACTCGCGTGACAACTTCGGCGCCCGGTGGGCGGACGTGGACCGCAACGGCTGCGACACCCGCAACGACATCCTGGCCCGCGACCTCACCGCGCTCACCTACAAGGACGGCACCCAGGAGTGCGTCGTGCTCACGGGCACCCTCGACGACCGCTACAGCGGCACGACGATCGCCTTCGAGCGCGGCGAGAAGACGTCGACCGCCGTGCAGATCGACCACGTGGTCGCGCTCTCGGACGCGTGGCAGAAGGGCGCCCAGGCCTGGGACGACGAGAAGCGCACCGCCTTCGCGAACGACCCGCTCAACCTGTGGGCTGCCGACGGTCCGCTCAACGGCCAGAAGGGCGACGGCGACACGGCGACGTGGCTGCCGCCGAACAAGGCGTTCCGCTGCGAGTACGTCGCCCGCCAGGTTGGCGTGAAGTTCACCTACGGCCTGTGGGTCACCGAGGCCGAGCAGGTCGCCATGGCCTCCGTGCTGAGCACCTGCCCCGACCAGCCGCTCCCCGAGGGCTCGGCCGTCCCGGAGCTGCCCGCACCGGAGCCCGAGCCGACCACCGAGGCGCCCGCCCCCGCACCCGCTCCTGCCCCGGCGCCCGCTCCCGAGCCCGCCCCGGCACCGGTCCCGGCCGTCGAGCCCGCCCCCGCGCCCGTCGTCGAGGAGGCCCCGGTCGTCGAGGCTCCCCCCGCACCCGCCCCGGAGCCCGAGCCCGTCCCGGCGGCCTGGTCCTACAAGAACTGCACCGAGGCCCGCGAGGCCGGGGCCGCCCCCGTCTACGAGGGCACCCCGGGCTACGGCGTCCACCTCGACCGCGACCGCGACGGCATCGGCTGCGAGTAGCCCCTCCTCCCCCGGACGAAGACACGGGGCACGGCAGAGGGACCAGCCTCTCTCATGTCCGTGGCGCGCTGGCGGGATACCTCCCGGAGCACCCCGCGGGCGCGCCACGGGCATGAGAAGGGGTGAGGTGGGGTGTCAGGAGACGTCTCGGCGGCGGAAGACGACGAGAGCCACAGCCAGCACCACGGCCAGCAGGACGGTGAGCTCGACGGCCCCGTGGGTGAGGGACACCGTGCGCTCGACCCACGTGCAGGAGACCCCGCTCGACGTGGTGGTGCAGTCCTCCACGCCGTAGGTCGAGCTGCCGCGGAGCACGGCCTGGAAGCTCTGGAACAGGCTCCAGGCCTGGGCTCCGGAGACCATCTGCACGAGGAAGCCCTCGACGACCACGAAGTACCCGACGGCCAGCCCGATCGCCGCGGCGGTGCTGCGCAGGATCATGGCGAGCGCAGCGCCGAGCACCGCGAAGCCGACGGTGAGCAGCAGCACCCGCAGGCCACCCACGGCGACCTCGGACCAGACCTCGGCCGTCACGCCGTCGGCAGCTCCCCACGCGGCGAAGAGCCCCCAGGACCCCGCCACCACGAGCACGGACGCGAGGATGGTCGGGACCACGACGCCCAGACCGGCCGCGACCGTCTTGGACCAGAACACCCGGGTGCGGCGCGGCTCGAAGGTGAGCCAGCTGCCCATCGAGCCGGTGGCGAACTCCGCCGCCACGAAGCTCACGCCGACCACGAAGGCGAAGAACGCCGTCGCGAAGCCGATCGCGGGCACCAGCCCGGCGGCCTGGTCCACGAGGTCCCGGTCGGCCTGCAGGTAGTTCTCGAGCTGCGGCTCGAGGTACTTGCAGCCCCAGTCGACGTCGGGGTTCGTCTCCTGCTCGGCAGCCTCGTCCGCGAGGCAGTCCGCCATCTCCTGCTTGCCGTTCTCCTCCCAGTAGACGAGCTGCTCCTCGTACCACTCGGTGGCCTGGGCCACCTCGGCCTCGGAGGCCGGCTTGGACGTCTGGTAGGTCGCGAAGAGCGCGACCAGGACCATCCCGAGCAGCCCGACGAGGGCCACCTGCGTCGAGCGTCGGCTGAAGAACCGGTCGAGCTCGACCTTGAGCAGCCGCATCATCGGTCTCCTCCTCGGCGTGAGCGGCGGGTCGGTCTGCCGTCCGGACCTGGTGGCGCCTGCGTCCCGGGGCCCTCGCCGGCGGTGAGCTGGAGGAACACGGCCTCGAGGCCTGCCTTGACGGAGACGAGCTCGCGGACGAACAGCCCGTCGTGGGCGAGGCGGCGCGTGATGTCGGCGGGGTCGTCGACGCCGTCGACCATCAGCGCGTCGTGGTCGGTGCGGACGGTCAGACCGGCCCGCTCGAGCACCGTGCGGGCGGCGGCGGGATCGGCGATGCCGACACGCACCGTGGTCGACGTCCCGGCGATGATGTCCTCGACGCGGCCGCTGGCCAGCAGGCGACCGTGGCCGATGATCGACACCGTGTCGGCGACCTGCTCGACCTCGGCGAGGATGTGGCTGCTCACCAGGACCGTCTTGCCCTGGTCGGCGAGGCCGCGCATGGTCGTGCGGATCTCCCGGATACCGGCCGGGTCGAGGCCGTTGGTGGGCTCGTCGAAGATCAGCAGGTCGGGGTCCTTGAGCAGCGTCGCGGCGATGGCCAGGCGCTGCTTCATGCCGAGGGAGTACGTCTTGTAGCGGTCCTTGGCCCGGTCGTCGAGACCGACGGCCTCGAGCACCTTGCCGACCTCGACGGCGGGTGTGCCGATCGCGGCGGCCAGCAGGTCGAGGTTCTTACGCGCGGTGAAGGTGGGGAAGAACTTGGGCTGCTCGACGATCGCACCGACCCGGCCGACCACGTCGGGCAGCGCCTGCGGGACCTCCTGGCCGAAGATCGACATGGTGCCGGAGTCGGCGCGCACGAGGCCCAGCAGCATGCGGATGGACGTGGTCTTGCCCGACCCGTTGGGGCCGAGGAACCCGTGCACCCCACCGATCGGCACGTCGAGGTCGAGGCCCTGCACCGCGACGTGGCGCCCGTGGCGGGTGCGGTAGGTCTTGCGCAGCGCCCGGGTGCTCACCGCGAGGGACCGCGGGTCCACGTCGGGCGGCGGGCTGGCGGTCTGGGCGTGTGCAGGCATGGTCTCCCCCTGTCGCGCGGCGCACCGTCGTGGAGCGCACCGATGGAGCGTATCGACGCGTGACCTGGGCGTCTGTAGTCCTGCGGGGGGATCTTCCCCGGCGGGTCCAGACTCAGGGCCGCTCCCAGCCGGCGCCCAGACCGCCTAGGGCCGACGTCCCAGGATCAGCCCGATCTCCCGACGGAGGATGGAGGGCATGTGGACGCCCCGTACCTCGCGCCGTGCCCGCCCCCTCGCCGTCTCCGCGCTGGCCATGAGCCTGCTGCTCGCCGGCTGCTCCTCGGACGAGCAGCCGCGCCCCTCGGCCGTCGCGTCGGCCGACCAGACGGTCGCCCAGCAGACGCCGACCGCCGCGACCACCGGGGCCGTCACCGTCACGAGCACCTCGGTGGTCCTCGGAGACCCCGACGCCCCCGAGCGCGTGGTGGTCTACTCCGACCTCGCCTGCCCGCACTGCAAGGTGCTGCACGGGTTCATGGCCGACGACATCGACCGCTGGGCGGCCGGCTCGGACGTCGCCGTGGAGCTCGTCACGGTCGACTACCTCAGCCCGCGGACCACCCACGAGTTCTCGCTGCTCGGCGCGAACCTCCTCGCCCTCGTCGCGGAGGACTCGCCCGAGGCGTGGCCGGCCGTGCAGTCCGCGCTCTACGACCTCCAGCCCGGGTCCACGACCGACTCGGCCCTGACGGTCGACGACCTCGTGGCGGTGGCGGAAGACGCCGGTGCCACACTCGACGACGACGCGTCCGAACGCCTCGCGCAGCTCGCCTACTCGGGCTGGGTCGAGTCCGTCACCGGGTCCGCGGCGGCGGCCGGCGTGACGAGCATCCCGCAGGTGTTCGTCGACGGGTCCCAGGTGAGCGGGGAGTCCCACGAGGAGACCGCGGCGCTGGTCCGGGCCGCGGTCGGCGGGTAGCCGCGGCCGTACCCCAGCGGTCCGCGGGGCCCCACCTGGCGCACCCGACCGCGCGCAGCCGGCCGTCTACGCGTCGCACGACCGCTCGACGCACCCCTACGCTCCTTGTTAACGTTCACAGTGGGCACGGCGACGACGCCGGACCCCAGGCCGACCTGAGGACGTGCTCGTGACCGACAGCCGCACCCCTGACGCCCCCGCCACCTCCGCCGCGGCCGCGGACGGCACCCCGGACTGGGCCGGGTACGTCATGGTCCACCACGACGACGCGACCCACCAGGTCCACGCGATGCTCTCCGACGGCCCTGATCCCACCACCTGGCGCGCCCTCGACGGCGGCGCCGGGATCCTCACCTCGGCCCTCGGCGAGCAGGGCCTGCGCGACCCGCACCTGCTGCGCTCGGCCGACGGCAGCCGCTTCTACCTCATCGCGACCGACCTCGACATCCGCGTCACCGAGCGCCCGGGTGTCACCGGCAGCTTCTGGGACTGGCTCGGACGGCACGGCAGCCGGTCGATCAACGTGTGGGAGTCGGCAGACCTCATGACGTGGGGCCCGCAGCGCCAGGTCGAGGTGTCCCCGCCGTCCGCGGGCATGGCGTGGGCACCCAAGTCCGTGTGGGACCCGGCGGCCGAGGCGTACCTCGTGCTGTGGTCCGCCCGGCTCTACGCCGACGACGACCCGGACCACACCGGCGACGGCATCCACCGCCTGCTCGGCGCCCACACCACCGACTTCGTGACCTTCACCGAGCCGCGAGACCACGGCCACCCGACCCGCTCCGTCATCGACGCGCTCGTCGTGCGCGACGGCGGTTTCACAGACGACGACGGCGACACGGACGACGACGGCACGGGCTGGGTGCGGTTCGTCAAGGACGAGGCCGCCGGCCTGGTGTTCTCCGAGCGCTCCGACGACCTCCACGCACCGGTCTGGGAGCCCGTGTCCGACAGCGTGACGGCCGGCACCGAGACCGGCATCGTCGAGGGGCCGCTGGCCTTCCGGTCCTTCACGGACGGCGAGTGGTACCTGTGGGTCGACGAGTACACCGGGGCCGACCGCGGCTACGTCCCCTTCCACGCGTCGTCCCTCACCGCCGAGCGCTGGGAACCGGTCGTGGACTACACCTTCCCCGGCAAGATCAAGCACGGCACGGTGCTGCCGGTGACGGCGACCGAGTACGCCCGGCTCGTCGAGCGCGTCTGACGCACCGGCCCTCAGCCCGGAGACCAGGGCGGCTCAGGGACCGGGATCGACCCCGGCGTCGGCCTGCCCTGGTCCGGTGAGCGAACGCAGCGCGTCGAGCACCCGGACCACCACCTCCGACGACGGCGCGGGCAGCACCGCGGCGCCGATGTCCCGGCTCGCACGGGCGTCGGCGAGCGGCACCTGGACGCACCCGGCAGGCGTGGCCGTCGTGCGCGGCGCGACCGCGACGCCCAGCCCGGCGGCGACGAGCCCGGTGAGGGTGTGCAGGTCCTCGCCCTCGAAGGCGATCGACGGCAGCACCCCGGCCTCGGCGAACAGCTCGTCGACCGATCCGCGCAGGCCGTACCCGGTCTTGAGCGTGACGAGCGGCTCGGACGCGAGGTCGACCACGGCCGCACCGCCCGCGAGCGCAGCCGGGTGCCCTTCGGGGACGAGGAGCACGAGCTCCTGCTCGAAGAGCGGCACGACGCGGACCCCGTCGGGTGGCGGGTCGAGGCGGGAGACGAGGGCGATGTCGGCCTCTCGCTCGAGGAGCGAGTCGAGGCAGGAGCTCCGTGCCCCCTGGCTGAGCACGAAGCGGACGGTCGGGTCGTCGGCGCGGACGGTGCGGATGAGCTCGGGGACCAGCTGCTCGCCGAGGGAGGTCTGGAAGGCGATGCGTACGGTGGTGCGGGCTCGCTGCCCCTCGGTCTCGACGGCTGCGAGGCCGTCGGTGAGGACGTCGAGGGCGCGCTGGGCGTAGGGGACGAGGGTGCGGGCGGCGGGGGTGAGGCGGACGCCGCGGCCGTCGGGCTCGAGGAGCGGGGCGCCGATCTGCTGCTCGAGGCGCCGGACGGTGCGGCTGACGGTGGGCTGGGGGACGCCGAGCATCGCTGCGGCGATGGTCACGTGCTCGACCTCGCCGAGCGCGACGAGGAGCCGCAGGTGCGGGAGGAGGGCGGCGACCGGGTCAGCACTCATGTCGTCATCGTATGAGTTGAGCCCTCTCGATGCATTGGAGGTATCGGTGCGCGGTGCCTAGCGTCGCTCGGGTGACGACGACCCTCCCGAGCAGCACCGGCACAGCGGCACGCACGGGCCTCCCCGCAGGCACCGCCCTCGAGGCGGGCGCTGGACCTGCCCCGGGGCGCGCGCCCCTGCCTCACGCCATGCTCGGCGAGCGTCGCCTCGCCGCCGCGCTGTGGTGCGCGGGGCTGGCCACCTTCGCCCTGCTCTACGCACCCCAGGGCCTGCTCACCGACGTCTCGGCGTCGCTCGCGGTGAGCCCGTCGCGCGCGGCGCTCCTCGTCTCCGGTGCGACGCTCGGCCTCGCCGCGTCAGTCCTGCCGTGGGCGTGGCTCTCCGACCGCATCGGCCGGCCCGAGGCCATGCGCGCTGCCGCGGTCGCGTCGGCGGTGCTCGCGGTCTTGGTCCCGTGGCTGCCGACCTTCGAGCTGCTCGTCGTCGGGAGGTTCGTCCAGGGGGCGGCGCTCGGAGGCATCCCGGCGCTGGCGATCGCACTGGTCCACGACTGCGCCCTGCCCACCCGCGCTGCCGCGCTCGCCGGGTCGTACGTGGCGGCGACCTCCGTCGGCGGGCTCGCGGGACGCCTGCTGTCGGTCCCGGTCGCCCAGCACCTCGGGTGGCGGATGGGGCTGGTGGCCGTCGGCGCGTGCCTCACGGCGCTCATGGCGCTGCTCGTGCTGCTGCTCCCCCACGGCCGCGAGCACCGCGCCCGACGAGCAGCCGCACGGCTCGCCGTGGCAGGCCGGGCGGAGCCCACGAGGTCCGGCGCGCACCTGCGGGCACACCTGCGCGACGGCACGCTCGTCTCGCTGTTCTGCATCGGCGGGCTGCTCGTCGGCGGCCTGGCTGCCGTCTTCAACTACCTGCCGTTCCGGCTCGAGGCCCAGCCCTACGGTCTGGCCCCGACCGTCGTCTCGCTCGTGTTCCTCACCTACCTGGCGGGCACCGTCGGCTCCCGCCTCGCCGGCGCGCTCAGCGATCGCTGGAGCCCGCGCGTCGTGCTCGTCCTGGCCTGCGCGCTCATGGGCGCGGGTGCGCTCGTCACCCTGGCCAGGCCGCTCGTCGTGGTGGTCCTCGGCGTCACGGTCCTCACCACGGGGCTGTTCGTCGGCCACGCCGTCGCCGCGAGCCGCGTCGGCGCCCGCGCCACGACCGGCCGCGCGCAGGCCACCGCGCTCTACACCGTCGTCTACTACGCCGGCGCGAGCCTCTTCGGCTGGCTGGCCGGGCACGCGTGGGACGCCCGCGGCTGGCCCGCCGTGGTCGCGCTCGTCGTCGGACTCGCCGCGGTCGCCCTGGTGCTGTCGGCGCGGCCGGCCCCCTCCGAACGACCCGTCACCCACACGACGGACTGATCCTCAGGAGGAGCGAGCGCTCGACGAGACAGCTTCAACCCCGCGACGCGACCCATCGCAGAGCCTGTGCCGCTCTGCCGGCCGACGCATCCGGGACCTCACGCAACCGTGACTCGACGACCCGAAGGTCCACGAACCCTGCATCGGCGAGGGCACCGACGAACTCCAGATCCTTCTCTCGGTAGGCGCAGAGCTTCGCGACGCAGAGGTCTTCCTTGTCGAGACACAGGCCTGTGAACTGCGGAGCGCCGCCGATGGCAGCGGTGTTGAGATTCTGGACAGCTACCAGCCGCTCCCGCCAACCTGCCGGCAGGATGGCCGTCTCCAGGTCGACCCCGTCGATGCTGAAACCGTGCATCTCGTGGAAGTCTGACCACTCTCCCGCAATGCCTTCGAGGAGGTCCGCGAGGCGAGCCGTCTCCTCGTCGCTCGTCGCGATCGGCAAGATGTCAATCTCCAGCGACATCGTCGCGGCAGCAGGCAACCGCTGTTCGTCGAAGGTCCCGAGGATCGACTGCGACCCGACGACGATCACGGTCGGGTGACCGAGGATCTGGCACGCGGTGCGGATCGCGTGCTCCAGCTGGTCACGCCTCACGACGCCACACCCACGACACGGTCACGATCCTGGTGCGACAGGAGGCCGCGGAGCGGCGATACCTCCCGCATCTCGATCGACTCGACGTCGAGACCGGTCATCGCGCGCCGGACACCCGCGACGTCCTCGTCGGAGACCAGCTGCCGCCAGCGCGCGAGGTTCCGTCCGTGTGGTTGACCCTGGACCCGTGCCTCGAGATCCGCGAGGTTCTTCTCGACGATCGGCCCCCAGGCGCGGATCGCGCCGACAGAGAGCTGGGCGGCGAGCTCGCGGTGCAGGAGCCAGCTCCTCCGGTGGGACCGGTCGAGCGGGACGTCGACCGGTCGCCTCACGACCTCGAGGCGACGCCCCATGCAGGCCAGCAGCCGCGACAGCATGTCGTCGCTCATCGACGCGCGCCCCGAGAGGAACTGGCTGATGCTCGGCTGACGGACGCCGCTCACGCGCGCCAGCTCGACCTGGGAGGTCCCCGTCTCGGTCATGACCTCCCGCAGTACTGCAGAGCCGCTGTCCATGCGGCCACTATAGCAACGGATGCTATAGGGGCCGCACAGTCCGTCAGGTCAGCGGAACTGCGTGAACTCTGCCGTCGCGGGGTCGGCGCCCGTGCGGTTGCCGGCCTCGAGGGAGCTGATCTGCTCGATCTCGTCGACGGTCAGCTGGAAGCCGAGGACGTCGAGGTTCGCGGCGATGCGCTCGGGGTTGTTCGACTTGGGGATGACGATGTGGTCCTGCTGCAGGTGCCAGCGGATGACCACCTGCGCCGGGGTGACCCCGTGCGCGGCGGCGATCGACGTGACCTCGTCGGACTCGAGGTCGGCGCCGCGGCCGAGCGGGCTGTACGCCTCGATCGCGATGCCAGCGGCACGCGACACCTCGACGAGCTTGCGCTGCTGGAAGGTCGGGTGCACCTCGATCTGGTTCACGGCCGGCACGACGTCGGTCTCGGCGAGGAGCGTCTCGAGGTGCTCGGGCAGGAAGTTCGACACGCCGATCGCGCGGACCGCGCCGTCGGCGAGGAGCTTCTCGAAGGCCTTCCACGTCTCGACGTACTGTCCCTTGCTCGGCACCGGCCAGTGGACCAGGTAGAGGTCGACGTAGTCGATGTCGAGCGCGGCGCGCGACGCCTCGAAGGCCGCGAGCGCGTTGTCGTACCCCTGGTCGCCGTTGCGGAGCTTGGTGGTGACGAACACGTCCTCGCGGGCCAGCCCGCTCGCACGGACGGCGGCGCCGACGCCCGCCTCGTTGTAGTAGCCGGCGGCGGTGTCGATGTGGCGGTAGCCGGTCTCGATCGCAGACTCCACGATGCGCTGCGTCTGGTCCTCGGCGACCTGGAAGGTGCCGAAGCCGAGCTGCGGGATCGTGACGCCGTTGTTCAGGGTGATGTCAGGGATCTGTGTCATCTCTCCTTCCTACCTCAGGGGCGCGCGGGTCGCCCGCCCGGGGGCGCGTGGTTCGCGGGGCGCGGAACCCGCAGGCGAGCCGGTGCCCACAGGCCCCTGCGACGACTCCGCCGGGGCCTCGGAGTGAGTAGGGTCTCGGGGTGTGAGCACGCCCACCCCCACGACGACGACGTCGCAGCCCCGTTTCACCATCCGCCCGGCCCGGACCACGGACCCGGCCGAGGTCGACCGCCTCTACGACATCTGCCTGCGCACCGGCAGGGCCGGAGACGACGCATCCGCCCTCACCGAGCACCCGCGCCTGCTGGGCGACACGTACCTCGGGGCGTACCTGCGCTTCGAGCCAGACCTCGCCTTCGTGCTCGTCGACGGCGAGGTCGAGGGCCCGGAGGCCGTGGTCGGCTACGTCCTCGGTGCGCGCGACACCGCGGCCTTCGACGCGACGCTCGAGCGCGAGTGGTGGCCTGCGGTCCAGGACCGCTACCCGGCCGGCTCGGCGCCCGAGGGCTCCTTCGACGCCGGGGTCGTCGCGACCGTCCACGGCCCCAAGGGCACCGACCCGGCGGTCGTCGCGGAGTTCCCCGCGCACCTGCACGTCGACCTGCTGCCCGAGGGCCAGGGCGGCGGCAACGGTCGCCGGCTCCTCGAGACGCTCTTCGACGCGCTGCGGGCGCTCGACGTCCCGGGTGTGCACCTCGGTGTCAGCACCGACAACACGCGCGCCATCGGGTTCTACCAGCACCTCGGCTTCCGCATGCTCGGCGACGGCGGCTGGCAGCTCGGGCTGGACCTGCGGGGCCAGCCCTGACGGACGACGTGGGCGGGTACGCGGAGCGGCGCTACAGCGCGTAGCGGCGCACGAGGGCTGACGCCCCCGCGAGGACCGCGACGAAGACCCCTGCCGTCAGCGCACCCCGGGAGGTCGCGGTCAGGCCCGAGAGCACGACCGCTGCGGTGAGCGCGCCGACCACCGAGGCCGCGAGCGCGACCCCGGCGGACCGGGCAGGTCTCCGGGTCGGCGCGAGGACCAGGACGGTCGCCGCGGCGAGCACGCTCGTTGCCCCGACGAGCAGCCCCGTCGCCCCTCCGAGCAGCGCGCCCCAGGCTGAGAACCCGCTGCTCCCGTCGACGACGGCGAGGACCATCCCGACGACGGCCCCGAGACCTCCGCCCGCGGCGACCAGCCCGAGCCCGCGCGCGACCGTGCGGGACGGGACGACCGGGGTCGTGGGCCGCGGGGGCCTGCGCATGGACAGCATGCGGCCATCGTAGGTCTGCTGCGCTGTGGCGTCGGCGTCTGCGTGGGGGCGTCAGCGTCGCGGGGTAGGTTTCGGGGCAGGCATCCCTGCCCGGCGGAAAGGCCCTCTGTGTTCTTGCGTGACGACGTCCTCATCAGCAGCGCGACCGACCTGGCGGTCGCCGCCGAGTGCGAGCTGGCGCTGCTGACCGACATGGACGAGCGCCTCGGGCGCTCGCCGCGGACGGTCACGGCCGACGCGATGCTCGAGCGGACGACGGGGCTCGGCCTCGAGCACGAGGACCGCGTCCTCAGCGGGTACCTCGAGCGGCTGGCGGCATCGGCAGCCCGTGCCGAGGGCTCCGAGGACTTCGCCTTCACCGCGTCGGCCGTCCCGGGCTACGTGTCCTTCGCCGGGCAGGACTGGTCGACCCTCGACGACCTGCGCGCGGCGCACGACCGCACCGTCGCCGCGCTCCGCGACGGGGCTGCCCTCGTCTACCAGGGCGTGCTCTTCGACGGCCGGTTCCTCGGCCGCCCCGACTTCCTCGTCGACGACGCGCGGCTCGGCGCGGAGGCACCCTCCGCCGCGGCCGACGTCCCGGACGGCACCGAGCACGGCACCCCGCCCAGCACCCCGCTCGTCACCGTCGTCGACACCAAGCTCGCGCGGCACGCGAAGGTCACCGCCCTGCTCCAGCTGGCCGCCTACGCAGACCAGCTGGTGCGCGCCGGGCTCGACGTCGCGCCGTCCCTGCGGCTCGTGCACGGCGACGGCTCCGTGTCGGAGCACCCGCTGGCCGACGTGCTCCCGGTCTACCGCGAGCGCCGCGCCCGCCTCGAGCGCGTGGTCGACGCGCACCTGGCCGACGAGGGCCCGGTCGCCTGGGGCGACGAGCGCTTCTCCGCCTGCGGGCGTTGCCCGGCGTGCTCGCGCCACGTGGTGGCCGAGCGGGACCTGCTGCTCGTGGCCGGCATGCGGACCACGCAGCGTACCCGCCTGCGTGCGGCGGGGATCACGACGATCGACGCGCTCGCGTCGAGCACCGGCCCCGTCGACGGGGTCCCGCAGCGGATCCTCACGGACCTGCGGACGCAGGCCGCCATGCAGGTGGCCCAGGACGCCCGCCCGCCGCTGCCCGACGGCCGCCCCGACGTCCGCGCCGAGCTGGTCGCGCGCGAGGCCCTCGAGGCGCTGCACGCACCCGACCCGGGCGACGTGTTCTTCGACTTCGAGGGCGACCCGCTGTGGACCGCCCCGGGCTCGACCGACTGGGGGCTGGAGTACCTCTTCGGCGTCGTCGAGGCGCCCGTGTCCCCCGGTGACGAGCCGGTGTTCCGGGCCTTCTGGGCGCACGACCGCGCCCAGGAGAAGCAGGCGCTCGTCGACTTCTTCGCCTACCTGCGCGACCGTCGGGCGCAGTTCCCCGGCATGCACGTCTACCACTACGCGCCGTACGAGAAGACGGCCCTCGGGCGCCTCGTGGGCCGCCACGGGGTGGGCGAGGAGCAGCTCGACGACCTGCTGCGCCAGGGCGTCCTCGTGGACCTCCACGCGACGGTCCGGCAGAGCGTGCGGGTCTCGCAGCCGTCGTACTCGCTCAAGAAGCTCGAGCCGCTGTACATGGGCGACGAGCTGCGCGACGACGACCTCGACAACGCGGCCGACTCGATCGCGCAGTACGCCGCGGCCTGCGCGGCGCGCGACGAGGGCCGCTCCGACGAGGCCGCCGCGGCGCTCGACCTCATCGCGGGCTACAACCGCTACGACTGCGTCTCGACGCTGCGGCTCCGCGACTGGCTGCGCGGGCTCGCGACCGAGCACGGCCTGCGCCTGCGCGGCGCCGAGGACCCAGCCGACCCGGACGCCCTCGTCGACGCTGCTGCTCCAGACCACGACCCGGCTGAGCCCGACGAGCCGACCGACCCGCTCGTCGACGCCCTGCACGCGATCGTCGGCGACGCCCGCGACCTCGCGCCGGCGGACCGACGCCCGGACGACCAGGCCCTGCTGCTGCTCGCGGCCGCCCTCGGGTACCACCGCCGCGAGGACAAGCCGTTCTGGTGGGCGCACTTCGACCGGCTCACCGCACCCTCGGACGAGTGGGCGTCGAGCCGCGACGTGCTCGTCGCCGACGAGGTCACCGTCCTGCGCGACTGGTTCAAGGAGGGCTCGCAGCGCTCGCTGCGCCGTGAGCTGCGGCTCGTCGGCGAGCTCGCGACGGGCAGCTCGCTCGGTGCGGGCAGCGGCGTGTGGTGCATCTACGAGGCTCCGCTCCCCGAGGGGCTCGTGCCCCCGCTCGGCGGGGTCCGCCAGGTGAGCGGGACCTCGACCGTGGTGTCGGTCGAGACCGACGACGCGGGACGCGACGTGGTCGTGGTCGAGGAGGTCCTCAAGAAGGGCCTCGAGCCCTACACCGAGGTCCCGATGGGCGTCGGACCCGGCAGCCCTGTCCCGACGGGGCTCGTGGAGGGCGCGCTGCGCGAGGTCGCCGAACACGCCGTCCGGTCGCTCGACGGCGGCGCGGGGTCGTTCCCGGCGCAGCCTGCGCTCGACGTCCTGCGCCGGCTCCCCCCGCAGCTCAAGGCCGACGACCGCGCCGAGGTCTCGGGCGACGTCGACGGGGCAGCCCTCGGCCTGCCGCCGGTCGGCTCCGGCAAGGGCGCCTACATCTCCGCGATCACGGACGCGGTCCGGCGGCTCGACCGCTCGTACCTGGCCGTCCAGGGACCTCCCGGCACCGGCAAGACCTACGTGGCGGCACGCGTCATCGAGCGGCTGGTGCGCAGCGGCTGGCACGTGGGCGTCGTCGCACCCTCGCACGCCGTGGTCGAGCACCTGCTCGACAAGGTCGTCGAGGCCGGCGTGCCCGCCTACCGGGTCGGCAAGAAGCCGCAGGGCGACCCGTCCGACCACGCGTGGACCGCGATCGGCGACAAGAAGCAGGGCAAGTTCCTCGGTGAGCACAAGGACCACGGGTGCGTGATCGGCGGGACCGCCTGGGACTTCGCCAACGCGAACAAGATCGGGCGCCGCTCCCTCGACCTGCTCGTGGTCGACGAGGCCGGGCAGTTCTCCCTGGCCAACACCGTCGCGGTGTCGGCTGCCGCGGAGAACCTGCTGCTGCTCGGCGACCCGCAGCAGCTGCCGCAGGTGAGCCAGGGCACGCACCCCGAGCCGGTCGACGGGTCGGCGCTCGGGTGGGTCGCGGACGGTCACGACGCCCTGCCGCCCGAGCTCGGGTACTTCCTCGAGCGCACGTGGCGCATGCACCCGGACCTCTGCGCGCCGGTGTCGCGCCTGAGCTACGAGGGGCGGCTGCGCTCCGAGGAGGACGCCACGACGGCGCGCCACCTCGAAGGGCTCGCGCCCGGCGTGCACGTGGTGAGCGTGCCGCACCGCGGCAACGCCGTGTCCTCGGAGGAGGAGGCGGCCGTCGTCGTCGAGCAGGTGCAGTCTCTGCTGGGGCGCACGTGGCACGACGGCGAGCGCGGACGTCCCCTCGCCCCGTCCGACCTGCTGGTGGTCGCGGCCTACAACGCCCAGCGCGCCCTCGTCGAGAAGCACCTGCGCGACGCCGGGGTCGAGGGGGTCAAGGTCGGGACGGTCGACAAGTTCCAGGGCCAGGAGGCGGCCGTGGTCCTGGTGACCATGGCGGCGTCGTCGGTCGAGGAGGTGCCGCGCGGCATGGGGTTCCTGCTGTCGCGCAACCGCGTCAACGTGGCGGTGTCCCGCGGTCAGTGGGCCGCTGTGGTGGTGCGGTCGCCCGCGCTCACCGACTACGTGCCGACCACGCCGGAGGCCCTGTGCGAGCTCGGTGCGTTCATCGGGCTGTGCGCGTCCGCGGAGGGGTCAGCAGATCTGGTCGACCCGAGGGCCTAGCCACGAGCCCCTCGGCCCTGTAGTGTGCATCTTGAAGTTGCAGTGCCTCTCATGTCTTTGCCGCACCGGGCCACATGCCTCGCGGATCTTGTTCTTTCAAGAGTTGACGACGGAACACCGTGACGAGCGTCCTCCACTCGGGAGGGCGTCCGACAACTCTGAAGGAGTATCGATATGACTGTTGGAACTGTGAAGTGGTTCAACGCTGAAAAGGGCTTCGGCTTCATCGCACCCGAGGACGGCTCCGCCGACGTGTTCGCGCACTACTCCGCGATCGCCTCGTCCGGCTACCGCTCGCTCGACGAGAACCAGAAGGTCGAGTTCGACGTCACCCAGGGTCCCAAGGGCCCCCAGGCTGAGAACATCCGCCCCCTCTGATTCACGGATCTGCTGACCTCGGCCCTCGGCTGAGCGTCGCTGCCTGAATCTTCCACGAGTGCCCCGGGTCCATCTGGACCCGGGGCACTCGTGCGTCCGGGACCAGACACCCCTCTCCCCACCACTACCGCCGTCCTCCACCGAGGTCGCACCACCGACAGCGATGTCGCACCGACACGCCAGAACCCGCGTCCCGGCACCGTCACCTGGCGCGTCCAGGCGACCTCGGCGGCGCGTGTGCGATCTCGGCGGCCTGCGTGCGACCTCGCGGTCTGCACCGGATCACCCCACGTCCGGGCGCTCGCACCCAGCGGGACCAGGCCTCGACCGGTTAGCCTCGTGAGGAGAGAGCCACCCGCTGACCAGCGGGTCCGCGAGCACAGCAAGGAGCCGCCCGTGTCCACCCCCGCGACCCAGGTCGAGACCAGCCACGGGACGGTCCGCGGCACCACCACGCCCGCCGGGCTGCGCGCCTTCCGCGCCATCCCCTACGCCGCGCCACCAGTCGGGAACCTGCGCTTCCGGGCACCTCAGCCCGCGCAGCAGTGGACCGGCGTCCGCAACGCCATGCACCACGGACCGGTCGCCCCGCAGCGGGTCACCCAGGCGTACACCGGCGCGGGCCCCGACACCGAGCAGTCCGAGGACTGCCTCACGCTCAACGTGCTCGCCCCGGCCACCACCTCCGAGACCCCGCGCCCGGTGATCGTGTGGTTCCACGGCGGCGCGTTCTCCCACGGCTCCGCCTCCGCCCCGGCCTACGCGGGCGACGTCCTCGTCGAGCGCGGCGACGTGCTGGTCGTGACCGTCACCTACCGGCTCGGCGCGCTCGGCTTCCTGGACTTCAGCGAGTTCTCGACCCCCACCCGGACCTTCGAGTCGAACCTCGGGCTGCGCGACCAGGTCGCCGCGCTCGAGTGGGTCCAGCAGAACATCGCGGCCTTCGGCGGCGACCCCGACAACGTGACGATCGCCGGGCAGTCCGCCGGCGGGACCTCCGTCACGACGCTGATGTGCATCCCCTCGGCCGCTGGCCTGTTCCACCGTGCGATCGCGCAGAGCCCCGCGCTCGGCGCCGCCTACGGGCAGGAGCGGGCAGCCGGGTGGGCCCGCGACCTCATCACCTGGCTGCAGACCACCGAGAGCCTCGCCGTCGACGCGCTGCTCTCCGCACCTCCGGCCGAGCTGGTCTCCGCCGGCGCGCGGCTCACCGCGCTGAGCCACCGCGAGGCGCCCGGTGCGCTGTGCATGAGCCCGGTGGTCGACGGCGACTTCCTGCCCGAGCACCCGACCGACGCCTTCGCCGCGGGGCGCGCGCACCAGGTCCCGCTGCTCGTCGGGTCCACGAAGCACGAGGGCGCGGCCTTCGGTGCGCACGGGTCGCTGCTGCCGACCGGCTCCGAGGCCATCAACCTCATGTTCGAGATCACCGACCCCGGCGCGCAGCTCACCGTCCTGTCGGCGTACCCCGGCTACCCGAGCCACCGGGCCCGTGCCCAGCTGGTCGGCGACGCGACGTTCTGGGTCCCGGCCGTCCAGGCCGCGCAGCACCACAGCCGCACGTCACCCACGTTCGTGTACCGCTACGACTTCACGACGCCGATCCTCAACCTCCAGGGGCAGGGCGCCTCGCACGGGACCGACATGCTCGCCGTGCTCGGCTCCCTCGACTCCTCCCGAGCCCGCGCCGCCACGCTCCTCGGCGGGTCGGACGAGCTCGCCGCGCTCAGCGAGCGCATGCAGGACCACTGGTTGACCTTCGCCCGTTCGGGGGACGCCGGATGGCCCGCGTACGACGCCGACGACCGTCCGACCAAGATCTTCGCGGCGCACGACCGCGTCATCAGCGACCCGGGCCGCGAGCGGCGTCGGGCGTGGGAGGGCGTCGCACGGTACCGCTGACGCACGTACCGAGCCGGCTCACTACTCAGGTCGCGCGTCTCTGACCTGCGTAGACAGCCCTCGGACCACTCCATCGCGCCCTCCGTGGCTCGGTGCGCCCCTGAGGTGTGCTAGCGCCCCCGGTTGACGGGGACGCACAATTTCTCCACAGGCCTAGCACCGACGCGTGTCGTATGGCTAAAGTAGGCCGCGAAGTTGCAGTGCCTCGCACGTCTTACCTGCACCGACGCGAGTCGGGGTAGTTCTTGGTCTTCAGGAGTGGACGACGAACACCGTGACGAGCGGCCTCCACAGGGGAGGTCGTCCGAGCAAACTCTTGAAGGAGTATCAAGATGGCAGTTGGGACCGTGAAGTGGTTCAACGCAGAAAAGGGCTTCGGCTTCATCGCACCGGAGGACGGCAGCGCTGACGTGTTCGCCCACTACTCTGCGATCCAGAGTTCGGGTTACCGTTCGCTCGACGAGAACCAGAAGGTCGAGTTCGACATCACCCAGGGCCCCAAGGGCCCCCAGGCGGAGAACATCCGCCCGCTCTGATCTCCCCCGCGGTGATCTAGACATCTGACGAAGGGCCCTCGCCGAGACGGCGGGGGTCCTTCGCCGTCCGCTCGTGATGTGCAGATGTCACCCGTGAATCGCAGAGATCGGCCGTTCGTCACCTGTCATGGGTAGAAGTACCCATGCGTGATACCCCTCCAGCCGTTGAAGGGGTCGGCGGCTCGCCCTACTGTCGCAGTGTGATCAGGCAGACACTCTCCACCACCGAGGCGGCACCGACGTCGCTCGTCTCGCTCGCGCGCGCCGGCTTCGCCGGGCTGCGACTCGCCGAGCTGAGGACCCCGGCTGCCCTCGTGCCGCCGGGCCAGCTGATCCTGCCCTCGCCCAGCGCCCTGCCCCGCCGCAAGGCCTCGGCTGCCGCGCGCCGCTCGAGCAGCGCGACCGCCTGACCACCACCCCCACGCTCGTCGCACGGTCGTCAACGACGCCGGCTGTGCGGCGGAACGAATCCGAGCCACAGGTAGCATCGCCACGATGAGGCTCGACGCGCACTACACCGACCCGACGCTGGTCTCCCGCTACGACGCGGAGAACTCCGGGCGCGATGACACCGACTTCTACGTCGCCCTCGCCGACGAGCTCCAGGCACGCACCGTCGTCGACGTCGGGTGCGGGACAGGCGTGCTCGCCGCCGAGCTGGTCGACGCCAGCCGGGACGCGGCTCCGGGTTCCGAGCCGACCTCGTCGGACCGCACCGTCGTCGGCGTCGACCCGGCAGCGGCCATGCTCGACGTCGCCCGCTCTCGCACCGGTGGGCAGCAGGTCACCTGGCTCGAGGGCACCGCCGACGCAGCCCTCGACCACCTCGGCCCGGGCTCCGCCGACCTCGTGCTCATGACCGGGCACGTCGCCCAGGTGTTCCTCACCGACGACGACTGGTCACAGGTGCTGGCGACCGCCGCCGCGCTGCTCGCGTCCGGCGGTCACCTGGCCTTCGAGACGCGCGACCCGGAGCGGCGCACGTGGACCCGGTGGACACCCGAGCTCACCCGTGAGCGCAGCACGGACCCCGACGGCACCGTCAGCACCGGGTGGGTGGAGGTGACCGCGGTCCACGACGGACTGGTGACGTTCGACGGCCACACCGTGCTCGAGGACGGCGTCGACCGGGTCAGCACGAGCACGCTCCGCTTCCGCAGCCGGTCGGAGGTCGAGGCCTCGCTCGACGCGGCCGGCTTCGACGTCGCCTGGACCTACGGCGACTGGGACCGGTCCCCCGTCGGCCCGCAGACCTCCGAGCTGATCATGGTCGCCCGCCGCCGCTGAACGGGCGCCTCGCCCAGCAGCAGCGCGTCGACCGCGGTCCGCCGCCTCACGAGCCCGGCCGCAGCCGTCAGCCTCGCTCGATGATCCCCCGGACGTACGCGGCCTGGCCCACGTGCTCGAGGTCGTCGGCCAGGATGCTCAGCACCCGCACGCCGACGGTCACCGGAGGGTCGTAGGACTCGTCGATCACGCGACCCAGGTCCGCGTCGGTCATGCCAGCGAGGATCTGCCGCGTCCGCTCGAAGGTCGCGTCCTGGTACGCCGTCAGCTGCTCGGCGGTGATGCCGCGCACCGCCGCGACCTGGTCGTGGTCGTGGCCGAACCCGGTGTCCTCTCGGTCGAGGGCCAGCCCGAACCGGTCCACCCACCCGTCGGCGAGCCACACCTCGTCCGACCCGGCCAGCGCTGCCATCTGCGCGTCCTGGACGCGGGACGTGTGCCACAGCAGCCAACCGATCGAGTTGGCGTCCTCGTCGGGGCGGGCCTCGAGCTGCTCCGGGGCGAGATCGGCGGCGGCCTCGCGCACGCCGTCGCGGACCCGCGCGAATCCTTCGGTCAGCACGTCGAGAGCAGTCATGGGGTGTCCTCCGAGGGTCGAGGTCGGCGCGCCGCGGCCGGCTCGGGCCGCAGCTCGCGCTGTCCTCTTCACCCTCGCACAGCGCTGCCGCCGGAGCACCCCGGCGCCTGCGGCCGACCACCCTCGTGACGCGGCCCCTGTCGCGTCAGGGCACCTGTCGCGTCAGAGCACCCCGGTGTGCTCGAGCAGGATCTTGGTGCCGATGCCGATGAGGACGAGCCCGCCGAAGACCTCGGCGGGACGCCCGAACCGTGCCCCCATCCGACGCCCGAGGACGACCCCGACGAAGGCGAGGGCGGCTGTCGTCACCCCGATGAGCGTGACGGCCCCGCCGATCGACACGTCGAGGAACGCGAGGCTGATGCCGACGGCGAGCGCGTCGACGCTCGTGGCGACCGCGAGGACGCCGAGCTCGCGGAGGTCGAGGGTGTCGGTGTCGACCTCGTGGTCCTCACCGGGCCTGACGGCCTCCCAGAGCATCTTGGCCCCGATGACGGCCAGCAGCCCGAAGGCCACCCAGTGGTCGACGCTCTGGACGTAGTCGGCGAAGCGTGTCCCGAGCAGCCAGCCGAGGAACGGCATGACTGCCTGGAACCCGCCGAAGGTCAGGGCGATGACGACGGCGTGCCGGAGGTTGAAGGACTTCATGTGGAGCCCTTTTCCGAGGGCCACGGCAAAGGCGTCTGCGGAGACGCCGAGGGCGATGAGGAAGAGCGGCCAGAAGCTCACGGGACGTTCGGCCTTTCGTGGGGTCGCGCGCAGCGTCAGACTGCGGCTCGACCTGCCACGAGGTGGCGGGAGGCGCAGCATGACGGCGTCGGCGCGAGGGATTCCGGGGGTGGAGAGGAGGTCTGAGATCGACCTTACCGCCCGGTCAGGCGCCCAAGAATGCCCACCGGATGTGAGGCTGATCTCCGAAGAATGCACCGTCGGACACCCCCGGAGAATGCCGCGCGGAATGCGCATCCAAGAGTTCGGACGGCCGGAAACAGCACCCCGGGGTCACCTGCCGAGCTGGCCTGGCCCGGTCTCCCGACCTGGCGGTCAGCCTGGTCAGCCCCAGACGGCGACGTTCTTGCGCCTCGGCGCGACGCCCGTGGAGGACGCGAAGAGCTCGGGCGAGTGACGGCGGACGCTCTCGATGTCGGCGAACACCCCGCGCAGGTGCTCCTGCAGGAGGGCGCGGGCGTGGTCGCGGCGGCCGTCGAGGACGGCGTCGAGGATCCCGCGGTGCTCGTCGAGGAACCCCTGGGTGGTGGCCTTCTCCTGGAGCCCGAGGTGGCGGGCCCTGTCGAGGTGCCCCTTGGCGGCGGAGACGGTCGGCCAGGTGCGCTGGTGCCCGGCGAGGTGCAGGAGGTCGTGGTGGAAGGCCTCGTCGAGCTCGAAGAACCGCTCCATGTCGCCACCCGCCTCCTGCTGCTCGCGGAGGTTGCGCTGCATGCGCTCGACGACCTCGGGGTCGAGGTCGTCGGGGAGGTCGTCGAGGGACGCGACCTCGACGGCCTCGCGGAGGAACTGGGCGTCGGCGACGCGGGCGGGGTCGACGCGTGACACGAAGGTCCCCACCTTGGGGAACACCTGCACGAGGCCTTCCTGCTGGAGCAGGATGAGGCTCTCGCGGACGGGGGTGCGCGAGACGCCGAGGGCCGCCGAGAGCTCGTTCTCGGAGAGGGTCTCGCCGGGCGCGAGGTCGAGCGTGACGATGCGCCGGCGCAGCTCGTCGTAGACGGCTCTGCGGCTGGAGGGACGAGCGTGTGCGGCGGGCATGCCTCCATCGTAGTGAACAGCGCTGGTCGACATCTGGGACTTGACGACACTCGTATGCATGGTCTTACATACAAGAGATGTATCGCAGACTTCCCGCGGTGCTGACGCCGATGACGCCGTCCCAGGAGAGACACACCATGAGCACCATCGAACGCGCAGAGGTCTTCGTCGCAGGACCCGGGCGCAACTTCGTCACCCTGCGCATCACCACCTCCGACGGGGTCACCGGCATCGGGGACGCCACCCTCAACGGCCGCGAGCTCTCCGTCGCCAGCTACCTCCAGGACCACCTCGTCCCGCTGCTGGTCGGGCGCGACCCCGCGCGCATCGACGACATGTGGCAGTACCTCTACCGCGGTGCGTACTGGCGCCGCGGCCCGGTCACCATGACCGCGATCTCCGCGGTCGACACCGCCCTCTGGGACATCAAGGGCAAGGTCGCCGGCCTGCCCGTGTACCAGCTGCTCGGCGGGCGCTCCCGCGACGGCGTCATGGTCTACAGCCACGCGAGCGGCCGCGACACCGCCGAGCTGCTCGACGACGTCACCCGATTCCAGGAGCTCGGGTACAAGGCGATCCGCGCCCAGGCCGCCGTGCCCGGGGTCGGCGGCTCCTACGGCGTCCGCAAGGGCGCCATCTACGAGCCCGCCGCGACGTCGCTCCCCGACGAGCAGCCGTGGTCGACCGAGGCCTACCTGCGCTTCGCCCCCACGTACCTCGAGGCCGTCCGCGACCACGCGGGCCCCGAGCTCCACCTGCTGCACGACGTCCACCACCGCCTCACCCCCATCGAGGCCGCGGCCTTCGGCAAGAGCGTCGAGGCCGTCCGGCTGTTCTGGATGGAGGACCCGACCCCGGCCGAGAACCAGGACGCGTTCCGGCTCATCCGCCAGCACACCACGACCCCCATCGCGGTCGGCGAGGTGCTCAACAGCATCTGGGACGTCAAGGACCTCATCACCAACCAGCTCGTCGACTACGTCCGGACCACCGTGGTGCACGCCGGCGGCATCAGCCACCTGCGGCGCATCTTCGACCTCGCCGCGCTCTACCAGGTGCGCACCGGGTCGCACGGCGCGACCGACCTGTCGCCCGTCACGCTCGCCGCGGCGGTCCACCTCGACCTCACGGTGCCCAACTTCGGCATCCAGGAGTACATGGAGCACGCCCCCGAGACCATGGAGGTGTTCCGCAGCGGCGTCACCCTCGCCGACGGCATGCTCAACCCGGGCGAGGCACCCGGCCTCGGCGTCGAGTACGACGAGAAGGCCGCCGCCCGCTACCCCTACGACCCCCGCTACCTCCCCGTGGCCCGCCGCCTCGACGGCTCCGTCCACGACTGGTGACCACCGCGGGGTCACCCGCCGCACCACCTGCTGAACCCCTCGGCACCGGGTCGACGCCGACCCGCCCCCTCCCCGCGCGCCGACGCGGACCCCCTGCGCAGCATCGTTCCGCACGCGCGGAGCAAAGGAGCACACGATGACGCACCACAAGCCCACGGCCACAGACGGCCGGGACAAGGCCACCCGCACGACGAGCGACCTCAAGCGGGCCGCCGTCTCCGGGTGGCTCGGCACGGCGATGGAGTTCATGGACTTCCAGCTGTACTCGCTCGCCGCGGCGATCGTCTTCAACGAGATCTTCTTCCCCGAGGTGAGCCCGGCCATCGGCCTCATCGCCGCCATGGGCACCTACGGCGTCGGCTACGTCGCCCGCCTCGTCGGCGCCGTGTACTTCGGCCGGATGGGCGACAGGATCGGCCGCAAGAAGGTTCTGTTCATCACCATCGCTCTCATGGGGGCGTCCACGACGCTCATCGGCGTGCTCCCCACCTACGCGCAGATCGGCATCGCGGCCCCCGCGCTGCTCGTCCTGCTGCGCCTCGTCCAGGGCTTCGGCGCCGGCGCCGAGATCGCCGGCGCGACGACCATGCTCGCCGAGTACGCGCCGGTCAAGCGCCGCGGCGTGATCGCCTCGCTGGTGAGCCTCGGCACCAACACCGGCACGCTCGCCGCGACGGGCCTGTGGGCCTTCCTGCTCCTCGTGCTCTCCGAGGACCAGCTGCTCTCGTGGGGCTGGCGCCTGCCGTTCCTGCTGAGCTTCTTCCTCATGATCCTCGCCGTGTGGATCCGCCGGAACCTCAAGGAGAGCCCGGTCTTCGAGAACCGTGCCGACGTCGACGACGACGGCGTGGCACTCAGCCGCGACGAGCTCGTCGCCGCCGCGAAGGACGACTCCGACCCGCAGGACAAGGGCGTGCTCTCCGCGGCGCTGCACCAGCGCAAGGGCAAGGCCTTCTTCATCGCGCTCGGGCTGCGCTTCGGCCAGGCAGGCAACTCCGGCCTCATCCAGACCTTCCTCGTCGGGTTCCTCGCGACGACGCTCCTGCTCGACCGCAGCATCGCGACCAACGCCCTGCTCATCAGCTCCGCCGTCGGCTTCGCGACGGTGCCGCTCGTCGGGCTCATCAGCGACCGTGTCGGGCGACGCCCGGTCTACATGGTGCTCACCGTGGTCTCCGGCATCCTCGCCTTCCCCCTCATGCACCTCATCGCCCAGGGCAGCACCCTCGGCGTGACGATCTCGATGATCCTGCTGCACAACCTGGCGGTCCTCGGCCTCTTCTCCCTCGAGTCCGTCACCATGGCCGAGCTGTTCGGCGCCCGCACCCGCTTCACCCAGCTGGCCCTGGCCAAGGAGATCGGCGGCATCCTCGCCACCGCGATCGGCCCGCTGCTCGCCGCGACCCTCACCGCAGCCACCGGCTCGTGGTGGCCCATCGCCGCGATGCTCGTCGCGTACTCCTCCATCACGCTGATCTCGGCGATCGTCTCGCCCGAGGTCCAGGGCCGCGACCTCGTCCGTCTCGAGGACGCAGCGTGAGGGCGGTCGTCGTCCACGGCGCCGGAGACCTCCGCGTCGACGAGGTCGCCGACCCCACGCCGGGCCCCGGCGAGGTGGTCGTCGCGATGGAGTGGGGCGGCATCTGCGGCTCCGACCTCGCGTACTGGAAGCACGGACGCTCGGGCACGGCCACCCTCCAGCACCCGATGGTCCTCGGCCACGAGGTGGCCGGGCGCATCATCTCCCTCGGTGACGGCGTCCGCGGGCTGGAGGTCGGCCAGCCCGTCACCTTCCAGCCCGCCCAGCTCGTCGGGGACGGCATCATGCCGGAGCGCCTGGCGGGGCGGACGAACCTCTACCCGCAGGTGCGGTACTTCGGATCGGCCGCCTTCGACCCGCACACCGACGGTGGGTTCAGCGAGCTCCGCGCGGTCCGCGCCGCGCAGGTCAGGCCGCTGCCGGACTCGGTGAGCACCCGCCGCGGGGCGCTCGCCGAGCCGCTCGCCGTCGCGCTGCACGCCGTCGGCCGGGCCCCGGCGCTCGCCGGACGCACCGTGCTCGTCAACGGCGCCGGTCCTATCGGGTCCCTCGTGGTCGCGGCGGCCAAGCACGCCGGCGCGGCCCACGTGATCGCCGCCGACCTCGCACCGGCCTCCCTCGATGTCGCCCGCGCGATGGGCGCCGACTCGACGGTCGACCTGACGGCAGAGTCACTGCCGGACGACGTCGAGCTCGTCTTCGAGGCCTCGGGGGCACCGTCCGCCGTCGGTGCCGTCCTGCGGGCGACCGCCAAGGGCGGCACGGTGGTCCAGGTGGGCAACCTGCCCGGCACCGCCGCGGAGGTCACCCTCGGCGACCTCGTCACGCGCGAGCTCACGTGGATCGGGTCGTACAGGTTCTCCGAGGAGGTCGACGACGCGATCCTCGCGCTCGCCGACGGCCTCGACGTCGACCCGCTCATGACCCACACCTTCGACCTCGCCGACGCGGGCGAAGCCCTGCGGGTCGCCGCCGACAGGTCCTCGGGGAGCAGCAAGGTGATGCTCCGGCTGGGCGCTCCCGCGACAGCCTGACGGACGACGAGGGCCGCGGCACGGTACGGGCGCTACAGCCGTACCTGTACCGCTACGCGGCTTTTGCCTATCATCGTCTGATGCGCCCTCCTGCCCGCCGACGCGTCCTGCTGCCCCTCGTGCTCGTCCTCGCGCTCGCCACCGGCGCGTGCAGCCCGCCGACCGGGGAGCGCGACGAGGCCGAGCCTCCCGCCGCGGTCACGGCGGACGGCCCGCACGCGTCCCCCGACCGCCAGGTCGCCGAGCCCGAGGTGATCGCCTCGCCGGACCTCACCCGCGTGCGCTTCGACCTCGGGAACATCGACGTCAGCCCTGAGGGGCGGTCCGGCGAGTTCGTCGCGCCGTCGCGCGGCACCCTGACGGTGCCGCACGACACCGGTACAGCACTCCCCGTCGTGGTGCTCGGCCACCTGCGCGCCGCCACCTGCGAGGACGGGAGTTTCCGCTACCCGTGCCCCGGCGGCGCCTCGGTCCGCTACGACGTCGGCATGGACTACCTCGCCGACGCGATCGCGTCCCAGGGCTACGCGGTCCTCGCCCCCGACCTCGCGCCCGTGATGCTGGGGCACCAGGTCCGCGGTGCGTACGACCAGCAGTCGGCCTGGACCGAGACCGTCCGGGCCCAGCTGGCAGCCCTCGACGGCGGCGCGCAGCAGGGACCGTCCGCCGAGCTGCTGCACGGTGGCGTCGACGAGCTCCGCACCGCCCTGCAGGTGCTCGACACGTCGTCGGTGGACTGGGTGGTGCACTCCCGCTCCGGGATGCTCGTCCCTTCAGCCGCCGAGTCCTTGGCCCCAGACCACGAGACCCGGAGCATCGTGTACCTCGCCACGGCCCACGACCTCGGCACCGATACCGAGGCCGAACCGCTCGACGCACCTCCGCCGGACGTCCCCAGCCTCGGCATCACCGGGAGCGAGGACAGCGACGTCCCGGAGGCGTCGACCCGGTGGGCAGCCGCGCACTTCGACCAGGACCGGCGCGAGCCGCTGGCGGTCGGCACCGTCAGAGGCTTCGGCCACAACGCCTTCAACGAGGCCACCGCGTCGGACGACGACCGCAGGGCGTGCTACGGAGAGCCTGCGTCTGCGTCGTGCCCCGGCACGGACGAGGCGCAGGCTCTCGCGAAGCAGACCGTGGTGGAGTGGCTGCGAGCGGTCGAGACCGGGAGCTACCCGACCTTCATGGTCGACGCCGCGACCGAGGCACCCGACACCTGGGCCGGCTTCGCGGCCCAGTGGTTCGTCCACACCCCCGGCCCTCGCCAGGTCCTCGTCTCGGCCGACGCGACCCGCGACCTCACGGACCCCGAGGTCCCCGGGGCGGTCGCGAGCGAGGGGGCGTCGGTCGCACGGTGCCGGGTGGTCGACGGCATGTCCGCAGGGCGCGAGCCGTTCTCCTGCCCAGACACGGGCGACGTCGCGGTGCGGGCGGGGACGGCCCAGGTCCTCGTCGGGTGGAGCCCCGGAGCAGCAGTCCGGTTCACGGTGCCGGACCCTGGGTTCACCCCGCGCACGCTCGTGCTGCACGTGTCCCCGTTCACGACCCCGGAGGGTGTCGACGGCGTCCCGGTGGCTCTCGGCTACGCCGGCACGACGGTGGACCTCCCTCCGACGACGGCCGGTCTCAGGGCGCACGGGGACGAGGCCTTCGGCTCGATGCCCACGACCGTCCGGGTGCCGCTCGACCCCGCGCGTCCCGGCGTCGACCTGACCGAGCTGGTCCTCGGCGGGCTCGACGACCACCCGGGGCCGACCTCCGGGCTCCTGGTCACCGGGATCGAGGTCGCTCCCTGACACCTCGGCGCACCTCCGGCCACCGGCGCTGCCCGGTACTGCCCGGCGCTCGCCTCGCGCTCCCGCTCGAAGCACAGTACTTTTTACTCCTTTGTGCCCGCACCATGACCCCTGGTCGACGGTGCGGGGCCCTCCCGACGCCTTCCGCCCCCGAGGACGGCGTCACGACCTGCCAGGACGGACCCTCTCCCCCATGCGTCAGTCACGGAAGACCCCTGCGTCACCGACAGACCCTGAGACACCGAAGACCGCCGCCGACGAACCCACCGGTGGCGCACCCGTCGGGCCGGCCACGAGCGTGAAGCGGACCATCCGCAGGCTCGCCCGCGACGAGTCCGTGCACCCCGCGCTCATCCCCGGCATCGGGGTCGAGGACACCGGCCGAGAGTTCCGGATCAACAAGCCCGTGCTGGCCGTCGCCGCCGCGCTCACCCTCGCCGTGGTCGTCTGGGGGTTGACGAGCCCCGACTCCCTCGCGGAGACCGGCAGCACCGCCCTGGCCTGGGTCATGCAGAACTTCACGTGGCTGTTCGGCATCCTCGCGATCGTCATCGCGCTCTTCATGCTCGTGGTCGGTTACGGCCCGACCGCCGGCGTGCGCCTGGGCTCCGACGACGAGAAGCCCGAGTTCTCCCTGCCCAGCTGGATCGCGATGCTCTTCTCCGCGGGCATCGGCATCGGGCTGCTGTTCTACGGTCCCTACGAGCCGCTCGTGTACTTCCTCGAGCCGCCGCACGGGTTCCTCGACGAGCCCGGCAGCCGGGACGCCATGCACTCGGCGATGGCGCAGACCATGCTCCACTACGGCCCGATCGCCTGGGCCATGTACGCCCTGGTGGGTGGCGCGATCGCGTACAGCTCGTACCGCCGCGGGCGCCCGCCGCTGATCTCGGCGATCTTCGAGCCGATCTTCGGCCCGGGCAAGAGGAACCCCCTCGGCGCGACCATCGACGTCTTCGCGATCATCGTGACCCTCTTCGGCACCGCCGTGTCCCTCGGGATCGGCGTGCTGCAGATCAGCCGCGGCTACGAGATCGTCAGCGGCGCCGGCCCGACGGGCAACGCGTTCCTCGTGGCGCTCATCGCGATCCTCACGTCGCTGTTCGTCATCTCGGCCGTCTCGGGCGTCAAGCGCGGCATCCGGACGCTGTCCAACATCAACATGGGCCTGGCCGGCGGGCTGGCGCTGTTCATCTTCGTGGCCGGGCCGACCATCTTCCTGCTCAACCTGCTGCCGTCGGCCGGGGTCGCCTTCGTCGACGAGCTCGGCACGATGCTCACCCGCAACCCCGACCACGGCCAGGAGGCCGCGGACTTCCTCTCGGCGTGGACCACGTACTACTGGGCCTGGTGGGTGTCGTGGACCCCGTTCGTCGGGCTGTTCGTCGCGCGCATCTCGCGCGGCCGCACCCTGCGCGAGTTCGTCACCGTCGTGATCATGGTCCCGTCGGCCGTCTGCCTCGTGTGGTTCACCGCCCTCGGCGGGACGTCCATGTACATGGAGTCGCGCGGCGACGGCATCAGCGAGGCCGGCAGCCCCGAGGCCATGCTCTTCGCGGTCCTCGACAACCTGCCCTTCGGCGCCGTGACCTCGGTCGTGGCGATGATCGCCATCGTCATCTTCTTCGTCACCTCGGCCGACTCCGCGTCGCTCGTCATGGCGTCGATGAGCGAGAACGGCAAGCCGCGCCCGTCCGCGCGCGTCACCGTGATGTGGGGCGTGTCCCTCGGTGCCGTCGCCTGCACCCTGCTGCTCGCCGGGGGCGAGAACGCGCTGTCCGGGCTGCAGTCGATCATGGTGGTCTCGGCGCTGCCCTTCGCGGTGGTGCTCATCGGCGTGATGATCGCCTGGGCCAAGGACCTCCGCAACGACCCGTACATGCTGCGCAACAAGTACGCGAAGACCGCGATCGACCAGGGCGTGCGCCGCGGCATCGAGGACCACGGCGACGACTTCGTGTTCGGCTCGGACGAGGTCCCGGCCGCCGAGGGAGCCGGCGCCTGGCTCGACACCGACGACCCGTCCCTCACCGAGTGGTACACGGACGCCCAGGGCAACGGGTCGGCCACGGACGAGGAGCCCGACGGTGCGCCTGCCCTCACCGGCGAGACCCCCGCGGTCGAGGCCATCGAGGCCGCACCCCGCCCCGACGAGATCGAGGCAGGCCCGGGCACGGGCAAGGGGTGACGACGGCGGTGGGTGACGACGGCTGAGGGATGACCGCTAGCGTGGGTGCATGACTGCCTCGAGCCCGACGATCCTCGCGACGAGCGCGGGGTACGTCCCGCACCCGCGCCTGCGGTTCACCTTCGGACCGATGATGGCGCTGGCCGTCGACCTGGCCTCGGAGAGGGGTCTGGTCGACGGCCCCCTCGCTCGCATCTGCAACATCGGGACGGCGTCGGGGGACGACTCGGGCTTCCAGCGCGACATGGAGGAGGCCGCCCGCGACGCCGGGTACGTCCTGCACCACCTCTCGCTGTTCTCGCAGCCGAACGTCGACGACGTCGAGTCCTACCTGCGGTCCTTCGACGTGATCTGGGTGAACGGCGGCTCGGTCGTCAACCTGCTGGCCGTGTGGCGGGCCCACGGGCTGCCGGAGATCCTCCGTACCCTCTGGCAGGAGGGCGTCGTGCTGGCCGGGATCTCGGCCGGCTCGCTCTGCTGGTTCCAGGGCGGGACGACAGACTCCTACGGGCCGGAGCTCGCCCCGGTCACCGATGCGCTCGGGTTCCTCCCCTACGGGAACAGCGTCCACCACGACTCCGAGGACGGACGCAGACCTCTCGTCCACCGGCTCGTCGCGGACGGCACCTTCGCCGAGGCGCACTGCACCGACGACGGCACCGGTCTCGTCTACCGCGGCACCGAGCTGGCCGAGGCCGTCACCGAGAAGGACGGCGCGTCAGCCTGGCGGGTGCGCCGCAGCGCGGACGGCACGACGGTCGAGGAGCAGATCCCGACACGGCTGCTCGGCTGAGAGGAAGGAGTGCCGGCGAGCCGTCTGGCGGCGCGATAGCGTGGCGCCACACGACCGTCCCCCGACGCGAGAGGCCCGACTCTTCCGTGACGCTCCTGCTCCGTCCCTGGCGTGCGTCCGACGCGCCCGACCTCCTGCTCGCGTGCACAACCACCCTGGACCTAGCCACGCAGCTCCCCACGGCCGAGATCACGACCGTCGAGGCCGCGCGAGACGTCATCGCCGACCGCCTGACGCCGGGCGACACCTGCCGCCCGTGGGCTCTCGAGGTCGACGGGGCCGTCGTCGGTACCGTCGCGCTGTCAGCACTCGAGACCCGGCACGGCACCGGTTGGGCCTCGTACTGGCTCACGTCCGCCGGCCGGGGTCGCGGCCACGCGTCAGCAGCGCTGGCCGCCGCCGCTGCCTGGGCCTTCGAGCGCGACTGGTTCCGTCTGGAGCTCGGGCACCGCGTCAACAACCCCGCGTCGTGCGGTGTCGCGACCCGCGCCGGCTTCGTCGCCGAGGGGGTCGAGCGCGCCAAGCTCCGCTACGGCGACGAGCGCTACGACGTCGAGACCCACGCCCGCCTGGCCTCCGACCCGTACCCCGACCTCTCGCTGCCGCGCATCGTCGGCTAGCGCGCATCGTCGGCTAGCGCGCGGCGGCCGACGCGGCTCGAGCGGCGAGGAGGGCGAAGGCGTCGGCCAGCTCTGGTGGGCCGACGACGTCGAGCTCGGCGTCGAACCGGCACAGGGACGCAGCGAGGGACACCCAGGACCACGAGCCCGACTCGAACCGGCACCGGTCCGGCCCCAGGTCCTCGACCGCGCCGTCCCCGGCGTAGGGCAGCACCTCGGAGGCCGGCAGGTGCAGCACGACCTGGCCGGTGCAGGGCCAGGTGCCGGCGCGGTCGGAGCCCTTGAACCGGGCCTGGACGAAGGCCACGACGTCCCCACCAGGCACCTCACGCGGGCCGAACCGCGCACCGCCGGGGCTGCGCAGCGTGATGCGGTCCGCGCGGAAGGTCCGCCAGTCGTCGGCGTCGAGGTCCCAGGCGAGGAGGTACCAGCGGCCCTGAGAGGTCACGAGGTGGTGCGGCTCGACGCGGCGCGGCGGCCTCGGCTCAGCACCGGATGCCGGAGAGCCTGGTGCCTCGTAGTCGAGCCGCAGCACCTCGCGGGCACGCACGGCGGCCGACAGCGCGACGAGGTGGTCAGGCGTGACGGGCGTCGAGGCCTTGCCCCTCGTACCCGGTGGGATCGCAGCGACCTGGACCGCGTCCACCCGGTGGCGGAGCCGTGGTGGTGTCACCTGCCGGACCGTCGTGAGCGCGCGGGCCGCTGCCTCCTCGACGCCTGCGCCGGAGAGCACCGCGGTCTGGAGGGCGACCGTGATCGCGACGACCTGGTCGTCGTCGAAGAGCAGCGGGGGCAGCTCGCTGCCGGCGTCGAGCCGGTAGCCGCCGTCGGGGCCCATCGTCGCCTGGATGCTGTAGCCCATCTCGCGCAGCCGGTCGACGTCGCGCCGGACGGTGCGGTGGCTGATGCCGAGCCGCTCGGCCAGCACCGCCCCGGGCCACTCCCTCGTGGTCTGCAGGAGCGACAGCAGGCTGAGCAGACGGGAGCTGGTGGTCATGGGTCCGAGACTAGCGACGGTCGAGGACAGAAGCTGACCTAGACGTCTGTGAGTGTTGGCTCGGCCAGGGAGACGCCCTGCCGCAGCCTCACGAGGAGCAGCCATGAGCATCACGACCACCACCCACCTCAACTTCCACGGTGACGCCCGAGCAGCGCTGACGTTCTACCAGTCCGTGTTCGGCGGTCAGCTCGTCGTCGCGACGTACGGCGACATGGGGATGCCGGCCGAGGCACCCGGCGCCGACCAGGTCGTCTTCGGTTCGGTCGAGTCCGCAGACGGCTTCCGCGTGATGGCGTACGACGTCCCCGGGGTGTCCGCCGGACCCGCGGCGGCCGCCGGCTCGACCCGCCGCGTCGACGGCACGACGGTCACCGACCAGCCGTTCTTCGTCTCCGTCCGGGGCGAGACGCTCGACGAGGTGCAGCAGCAGTGGGACGTGCTCGCCGGTGGCGGCACGGTCGTCGAGCCCCTCGCGGCGTCCGCCTGGAGCGCCGGCTTCGGCATGGTCACCGACCGCTTCGGCGTCACCTGGGTCCTCGACGTCGCGGGAGCGCCCGCGGCGCAGTGACACCCACGGCACCGCCGACGGCGTGCCGGGAGCACCCGTCACGCCGTCGGCAGGTCACGCGGTCACGCGGTCGGACGACTCAGGCCGTCCGGCGCCCGCGCGTCACCAGGACCGTGAGCAGCGCACCCAGGCCGAGGCCGGCCACGCCTGCGCCGATAGCCCACCAGGCCGTGGTCGAGGACGCCTGCCCGGCGCCCGCGTCGGCGGACGCACCGCGGTAGTCGACGACCGCGTCCGGGTCGCCGTAGCTCCCCTGGCGGTCGGCGGTGCTGCCGTCCGCCCAGCCGCCACCCATGTCGCAGCTCATCCGGTCCCGGGAGGTCGCTCCCTCGAAGGACATGTCGAGGCTGCGCGACGACGCCGTGGTCCCGGCCGGGACCTCGACCTGCGGGACGTGGATCCCGCCGTCGTCCTTGCTGCGCTGGATCAGGTCGTCCAGGAGGTATCCCCCGAGGGCGAGGCCCTCGTCAGCGCGCTCGACCGTGAGGTCGGTGAGGAGCGCCTCGGCACCCACGGCGTCGCCGTCGGCGTACAGCGTCTCGGCGTCGGCGATCGTCTCGCGCCACTGCGCGATCGAGCGGGCGTCCATGCCCTCGAGGTTCGCGGTCACCTCGCCGAGGTAGTCCTCGGGCCGCGAGCACGTGATGTACATAAGGCGCTTGTAGGTCTGCGTCGCGTACTCCGTGGCCTCCTGCTCGGCGTACTCCGGCTCGAGGTACGTCGACGCGGCACCCGAGGTGAGGTAGCGGTGCTGGCTGTACTCGACCGGCACCTCCTGCGAGCCGATCATGATCGGGACGTACGGCGCGGTCACGGCCGCCGTCGGGGCCAGCCACAGCGTGTGCAGCCCGGCGTCCTCGACGTCGCTGCGGATCTCGGCGACCTGCCCGTAGCCCGCACGGTCGTCCGACCAGCGGGGGTCACGGACGAACCGCATCGCGTCCTCGAGGGTGAGGTCGTCCATCGAGCGCAGCTCCTCCTCGAGGGAGAGCGGGTTGCGGTACGGCGCGGTGTCGTCGGCCGAGGCGACGGTGCCGACGGCGAACTCGTCGGTCGGGAACGGCTGGCCGTAGACAGCCTGCAGGTCGATCGTGTCGCCCTGGTCGGCGCTCCACCACCCCTGCTCGACCGCGACGTCGAGCAGGTTGTCCGAGCCGCGGTAGTCCGGGTCGTCTCCCCCGACCGCGTCGACGGGGAAGTCCCGGATGTAGCCGGGGTAGGAGACGCGGACGTCGTCCGGGCCGAGCCGCTCGGCCGCCCAGAGACCCTCACCGCCCGAGAACTCGACGAAGACCCAGCCCTCCTCGGCGTCGGCGAACAGGTGGGAGTTGCCGCCGTAGGTGGTGTACCCGTGCTCGTCGACGAGGTCTCCGAGGATGTCGACAGCGTCGCGCGCCGAGGTCGCGCGCTCCATCGCGATGCGCGACAGGTCGCTGTAGCTCGGGCCCGTCTGGTCGAGCGGGGTCATGTCCCACAGCTCTTCACGGGAGTTGGACCAGACGTCGCGGGCGGCGACGCCGTGCTCGTTGAGACCACCGTTGGTCAGCGGCGCCGGGAAGCCGGCGAACTCGGAGTAGCTCGACGTGATGTAGCGCGCCGTCTCCTCCACCTGCGGGATCTCGGTGAGCACGCCGGGCATCTCGGCGTCCTCGGTGGCACCGACCGTGATGGTCGAGCCGGCCGGGTGCTGCTGGCGGGGCACGATCTCGACCCAGTGGCTCGAGGGCTCGTGGCCGAAGCCGCCGAGCATGGTGTTCCCGGAGGCGGTCGTGTTCGCACCTGCGTAGAACGCGATGCTCTTGTCCGGGTCGCGAGGGAGGTCGAGCGCGGGTGCGGGTGCGGGTGCGGGTCGAGCGTCGGCGGGCGCCGGGGTGCCCGTGGTCGGCACCGGGGCGGCGACCGCCGGGGCGGTGAAGGTGGCCGTCGCGAGAGCGACGGAGAGCACGAGGCTGGCAGTGGCCAGTCGGGGCACAGGGTCCTCCTCAGAGGGATCGGGGGAACCTCTGGTCTAGCCGCGCGGCCGCGGGCTGGCCAAACAGCGACGCCTCCGCTACCCGCGTGGGCGCGGGGTAGCGTGCGCCGGCGTGTGGCGGAGAGCACGGGCGGGACGACGCAGGCGTCGGTCGGGTGAGGGCACCTCGCCACCACGAGGAAGAACGGCGGCGCGGCGGCCGGCACGAGCCGGACGGGCAGCACTCGGCCTGTCCGCCTCCGCGACTGTCAGTGGCGATCGGTAGATTCCTCGCATGACGACCGAAGCATCCGAAGCGGACGAAGCGGCACGCACCGAGCTCTCTCGCGCTGTCGCTCCGCCCGGCCTGGGTCTCGGCGAGCGAGGTCAGGGCGCGTCGCAGGCGCCCCGTGGTGAGCGCCCAGACCGCTCGGGGGCGCTGACCCTCGCGGCGGCCGGCGAGCGCCTGGCCACGGTCGTCGACGCCATCGCGGCCGTCGACCGCGAGCTCGCCGCGGTGTCAGCGCGTCGCGCCGTGCTCGTCGACCAGGCTCGACGGTGGTCCCGGCACGTCGCCGACGCAGCAGCCCGAGGGCAGGGCCGGGAGCAGGCGACGACGTTCGAGCACCACCAGGCCGAACGCTCCCTGGTCGCCGAGATCGCCTGCGCGCTGCGTGTGCCGGAAGGCACGGCCTCAGGCCTGGTCCTGGAGTCGCAGGCGCTCGTCGACGACCACCCCTCCACCATGAGCGAGCTGAGCGTCGGAGCCCTCTCGTACCGTCACGCGCAGACGATCCTGGACGTCACCACGGGGTTGGACGAGAGCGCCAGGGCCACGCTGGACACGACCTTGTCCGCACGCGCCACGACCAGCACCGTCGCGGCCCTGAGGCGATACGCACGTCGTCAGCGCGAGCGTCACGACACCCGGCCACTCCTCGAACGCCACCGGGTTGCTTCGCAGGACCGGACCGTCGAGCTCCAACCCTGCCGAGACGGCATGGCCTGGATCCACCAGCTCCTCCCTGCGGTCCAGGCCACGGCGATCTTCCACCGGCTGAGCGACATCGCCACCGCCGTCCACGGACCCGATGAGCCCCGCACCCTGGCGCAGCTGCGCGCCGACGCGAGCGTCGACCTGCTCCTCGACGACGACGCTCGCGCCGCACTGGCAGCCGCACACCACGCCCCGGAGGGTCAGGCACCAGTTCCGGCAACCGAACCGGCACGCCCGACACCGGCACCCCTCGCACCGACACCGCCAGCGGCGCAGGGCGAGGGCTCCAAGTGCCCCGGCACGAGCTCCAGCACCGGCACGGGCACAGGCACAGGCACAGGCACAGGCACGGGCACGGGCACGGGCACGGGCACGGGCAGCATCGACGGCTTCGGAGGCGGCGGCGATATCGGCACTCCCCGCACCACCAACGCACCCGTGCCCTCGATCGCTGGCATCGCGGACCGTGTCTCCCTGGGCGGCATCAAGCCCCAGGTCGCCGTCACCGTCCCAGTCATGACCCTGCTCGGACTCTCCGACGAGCCCGGCGACCTCGCCGGACACGGCCCCATCGACGCCGACACCGCCCGGCGACTGGCAGCGCAGGCGTCGAGCTTCCTGCGGATCCTCACCCACCCCGAGACCGGAGCGGTTCTGTCCGTGGGACGCGACCGCTACGCGGTCCCCGCAGACCTCAAGACCTGGCTACGCATCCGCGACGAAACCTGCCGGTTCCCCGGATGCTCACGCAGAGCCCAACGCTGCGACATCGACCACGTCAAGGACTGGGCCCACGGCGGAACCACCGACCACCACAACCTCATCCACCTGTGCCGTAAGCATCACCGGCTCAAGCACACCACCGCGTGGACGGTCCAGCTCGAACCGTCCTCGAGACCCGCCGGTCTCCGGGACACGGGCTCACCGCGCGACGAAGCCGCACCGAGCGCTGACGTCGTGCGCTGGACCGCGCCCACCGGCCGCCACTACCTCGACCACGCCGCCGTCACGATCGCAGCCGGCACGGCGGACGTCAGCGCACGAGACCGCCGGTCCCCACCCCACCCTGAGACCGGCGATCCCACAACGGCCTTCCCAGACGAACCGCCCTTCTGACTGCTGGTAGCTCGCAGCAACCGCACCACCACGACCCCGCAGCCGCACCAGCCGCACGACGGCCGTACCCACCCAGCCGTACAGCCGCACCAGCGCGACCACACCCGCACACCCGCGACCACACCCTCACAGCCGCACCCTCACACCCGCACCCGCACCCGCACCCGCACCCGCACCCGCACCAACGCGACCACACCCTCACAGCCTCACCCGCACCAGCACCAGCACCGACCACACCCTGCCGCTCTAGCTGAACCCGACGACCCGCTGGGCCACCCGGTAGGCGAGCACCGACACGCGCCGCCCGGCGGGGCCGGGGAGGTTGGTGATCTGGCCGAGCGCGCTCCAGCGCAGGCGGCGGTAGAGACGCGGGTCCTCGCGGCGGATCTCAGCCCACAGCTGGTCCTTCTCGGCGAGCGAGGCCTGCGTGCCCGAGCGGATGAGCAGGATCGACGACACCGCGCAGATGATCCGGACGTAGTGCATCCGGTAGGCGCGCATGCGCTTGTCCTCGACCTCGGTCGACCGCACGTGCCGCAGCATCATCCAGTTGACCCGGAGCTGCTGGTCGAGGCGCTTGAGCATGACCGACTCGTGGACCGACTGGTCCTCGCGGCCGATGAAGTACCGGTAGAGGTCGACGTCGAGGTAGAACGCGGACCTCACCTTCGCGAGCGGCACGAAGGCGTAGAGGTTGTCGACGTAGAACGTGTGCTCGGGCAGCTCGAGCCCGACCTCGCGGAGCAGACCGGTGCGGTAGATCATCGAGTGCATGAGCAGGTACTGGCGCTTGCGGAACCGGTGCGTCTCCGACCAGGAGAACACGCGGCCTCGCGGCAGGGCGTTGCGGTAGCGCACCGCCACCTTCCGGCGCTTGCCGACCTTCTCGTAGACGAAGTTCGACACCACGAGGTCGACGTCCGACCCCGACGCCGCGAACCCGCGGAGCGTGTCGAGCACCTGGGCGAGCGCCGTCTCGTCGACCCAGTCGTCGCTGTCGACGACCTTGAGGTAGCGCCCACGCGCCCGAGCCAGCCCGGTGTTGATCGCCGACCCGTGCCCGCCGTTCGGCTTGCTCACGAGCACCACCACGCCGGGGAACCGGTCGACGTAGGTCTGGGCGAGGGCTGCGGTCCCGTCGGTCGAGCCGTCGTCGACCACGATGATCTCCAGCTCGGACCCGGCAGCCACGAGCGTGTCGAGGCACCGGTCGAGGTAGTCCTGCGAGTTGTAGCTCGGGACGATGACCGACAGCAGCGGCTCGGGGACCGGGGCGAGGACGTCGACCCCGCCGACGGGAGCGCCGGACACGCCGGCCCGAGGCCCGGGTGTCGCACCCCGTCGACGGGATCCCGGCCAGCCGTGACGGGTACGGGTGGGGACGTGCGCCTGGGTGGTCATGACTTCTGCTCGCTCGGCTCTGAGGCGATATCGGTGACGGGGTCGGACTTGAAGATCACCTTGAAGATCGGGAAGAACACCCAGAAGGAGATCGCGCTGTTGATGATGACGGTGACGAAGTCGGCGAGCGTCTCACCCGTCCCACCGAGCCCCCAGGTGTCGATGAACAGGTCGTAGATCGGCGCCTTGTAGAGGCCCTGCAGGGCCGCGGCACCGATGGTGATGAGGACGTACGCCACGAGGTACCAGAACGCCGCCCGGCCGACGCTGCTGTTCGACTTGAACGTGATGTTCCGCTGGGCGAAGAAGTTGATGACCTGCGCCACGAGGATGGTGATCTGGACCGCGAGGAAGTATGCCAGACCCCCACCGCCGAGCGGCAGGGCGCCCGCCGCGTAGTCGAAGACGTAGTACACCGAGCCGTCGGTGTTGGACCCGATCTGCCAGTGCTGGAACGCCGTGTCGATGAGAGCGGTGTGGCTGAAAGCCCACTTGACGAGCGGCATCAGTGCGAGCTGCAGGGCGGTCACCCCGTTGCTCAGCGCGAAGAACACGACGAACTGCGCGACGCCCGGTCGGGCTTCGGCGAAGCGGCTCCATGCGGCCTTGAGACGGGTGACCATGATGTGCGATCTCTCTTCGGTGGGTGCTGCGGTGCGGGGGTGCTGTGGTTCGGGGGTGCTGCGGTTCGGGGGTGCTGTGGTTCGGGGGTGCTGCGGTTCGGGGGTGCTGCGGTTCGGGGGTGCTGCGGTTCGGGGGTGCTGCGGTTCGGGGGTGCTGCGGTTCGGGGGTGCTGCGGTTCGGGGGTGCTTCGGTGCGGGGTGCTGCGGTGCGGGGTGCTGCGGTGCTGACGGCCTGCGTACCGGTAGCCCGAGGCGCGGCGTCCGGGCGCCGTCAGCCGGCGTCGCGCAGTGCGCGTGCGGTCCGGCGGTTGGCGCGGAGGTTGCGGACGAAGCCGCGGACCGTGGCCGCGGCTCCGGTGAGCAGGTGCCCGTTGACGATGCGGACGATGCCGTCGACCATCTCGGTGCTCACCATGCCGTTGGTCATCTTCCCGATGGCCCGGAAGGGCATGTTGAGCAGGAACAGGGTGTTGAGGTCGGGCGTGCCCTTCTTCTCGCTGCGCCGCAGCTGCCAGGCGAGCACCTTGTAGGCGAGGCGAGCCAGCGGGCTCCGTGCCGACTCCATGCGGCCGAGCGCGTCGTTGGGACCGAGCTCGCCGGTCCAGGCGGCCTGCGGGGCCGGGCGGCCGAGCAGCGCGGCGAACTCCGCGTCGCCGACCGACTGCACGTCGCCCGTCTGGTAGCTGGGCAGCGCCGGGTCAGCCGTCCCGGCGGGCATGGTCCCGCGGACCACGAGCGTCCCGGAGAGCGGGGTGTCGTCGACGTTCGCGCCCACGAGGACCTCGTACTCGCCCTGCTCGACCTGCCAGCTGCCCGACCCCACGTCGTAGTGCCGGAACGCCCTCGCGTCGAGCGGCACCGTCACGGTCACGCTCCCGCCGGCGGGCACCTCGACGCGCGCGAAGCCCTTGAGCTCGCGGTCGGGGCGGTGCACCCCGGCGCTCGTGCGACGCACGTACACCTGGACGACGTCGGCTCCGTCGCGGTCACCGGTGTTGCGGACCGTGACCTGCACGCCGTCCTCGGCGACCACGAGGTCGCTGTGCTCGAAGCTCGTGTACGACAGCCCGAACCCGAAGGGGAAGGCGACCGGGACGTCGGCCGTCGTGTAGTAGCGGTACCCCACGTAGAGCCCCTCGCGGTACTCGGCGGTCCGCTCGGTCCCCGGGAAGGTCCGTGCCGTCGGGGTGTCCGAGAGCGCGAGCGGCACGGTCTCGGCGAGCCGGCCCGAGGGGTCGACCGCGCCCGTGAGGACGTCGAGGAGCGCCCCGGCACCGGCCTGCCCGGCGAGGTACCCGTGCACCAGGGCACGGCACGACGCGAGCCATGGCATCTCGACCACGCCGCCGGCACTGAGCACGACGACCACCTCGGGGTTGGCGGCCGCGACCGCGGCGAGCAGCTCGGTCTGGGCCGCGGGGAGCCGCAGGTGAGAGCGGTCGAGCCCCTCGGACTCGGCGATCTCGTCGAGCCCGAGGAAGAGCAAGACCACGTCGGCCTCGCGCGCGGCCGCGACCGCCTCGGCGACGAGGGCGGCGTCGGGTGCGCTGCCGCGGCGGAAGCCCTGCGCGTAGGCGGTCATGCTGAGTCCGTGGGACCTGCCGAGCCCGCTGCCGCCGGCACGGCCGAGGACGTCGAGGACGCTGTCGAGCCGGGTCGGGTTGACCGCCGACGAGCCTGCGCCCTGGTAGCGCGGCGTCTGCGCGAAGTCGCCGACCACCGCGACCCGGGTGCCCTCGGCCAGCGGCAGACGGGACCCCTCGTTCTTGAGGAGCACGGCGCTGCGGGCGGCGGCGCGGCGGGCGAGGTCGTGGTGCGCGTCCTGGTCGACCGCCGCGGCGGTCCCGGGAGCACGGGACTCGGCGACGAGGGTGCGGAGCTCGGCGACGCGGGCGTCGAGGTCGGCCTCGGACAGGCGGCCCGCCTCGACGGCTGCCACGAGCTGGCGTGCCGAGTCGAGACCGGCGGCCGGCATCTCGAGGGTGCTGCCGGCGCGCACGCCCTCGACGATGTCGTTCGAGCCGCCCCAGTCGGTGACGACCGCGCCGGTGAAGCCCCACTCGTCGCGCAAGATCTCCTGGAGCAGGGGCGCGTTCTCGTTGGCGTAGGTGCCGTTGACGAGGTTGTACGCCGACATGATCGCGCGGGGAGCAGACTCCTGGACGACGATCTCGAACCCGGTGAGGTAGATCTCGCGGAGCGTGCGCTCGTCGACCACCGAGTCGTTGACCATGCGCCGCAGCTCCTGGCTGTTGGCCGCGAAGTGCTTGGGGCAGGCGGCGACGCCGTGCGACTGGATGCCGCGCACGTAGCCGGCCGCCAGCCTCCCGGAGAGGAGCGGGTCCTCGGAGAAGTACTCGAAGCTGCGCCCGCCGAGCGGGCTGCGCTTGATGTTGAGGCCCGGCCCGAGCAGCACGTCGACGCCCTGCTCCGCGGCCTCGGCGCCGAGCGCACGACCGATCTCCTCCGCGAGCCCGGGGTCCCAGCTGTTGGCGACGGTCGCCGCCGTCGGGAAGCAGGTCGCCTCCTGCGAGGCGTGCAGGCCGAGGTGGTCGGACGAGCCGAGCTGCTTGCGGACCCCGTGCGGGCCGTCGGAGAGGAACAGCGAGCGGATCCCGGCGCGCGGCACCGACCTCGTCTCCCAGACGTTCTTCCCACTGAGGAGGGCGGCCTTCTCGAGCACCGTGAGTTCTGCCGTCATGACCTGCTGCTTCCTTCGTGTGTCCTGGGGTGGGTGTGCCCGGGGTGTCGCTGGTGGGCCGTGGACCCGTCGGGGGTGCGCTGCTCGCGACGCCCCGCGCGCGAGGCCCGACGTGCGCCGGGCAGGCGGGGGCCTGCCCGGCGCACGACGGGGTCTCGGGTCAGTCGCCGCTGGGCTCGGGCGACTGCGAGACGACGACCGGCGCGTCGGACGCCCGGTGCCGCAGCACACGACGGGTCACCATGAACCCGCCGGCCACGACCAGCAGGCCGAGCACGATGCTCGCGCCGATCTGGATGTACACCCAGGTCGGGGGCGTGTAGTCGACCGTCGCGCCCGGCGCGATCCCGTTCATCGCGTTGGAGTTCGCGACCGTGAACAGGATGTTGTGCGTCGCGGTCCGGATGTCCGTGACCGCCTTGGCCGACGTGGTGTCCCCGAAGGACTTCGAGGGCTGGAACGTCAGCGTGAGGTCCGTCCCGGCGCTGATGCTCTGGTTCGGGTTCATGTACGGGTAGAGGTTGAAGTCCGAGATCGCGAAGCCCTCGAAGCCCCACTCCCCGCGCAGCACGTCCGTCATGAGCGCCTCGGAGCCACCGGCCCAGACAGCGCCGATCCGGTTGAAGGAGCTCATGATGCCGCCGGCACCGATCGTCGTCTCGGCGACCGTGCCCTCGTCGTCGGCGATGTACCTGACCGGCATCGAGGTGTCCTTGACGACCATCTCGAAAGGCTTCAGGTAGATCTCGCGGATCGTCTGCTCGGTCGCCCACGTCGCGATGCCGTTGTTGACGCGGTTGGTCTCCTGCTCGTTGAGCGCGAAGTGCTTGAGCATCGTGTAGACGCCCTTCTCACCGGCACCGTTGGAGACGGCGGTGGCGAGGGCACCCGACAGGAGCGGGTCCTCCGAGTAGTACTCGAAGTTGCGCCCGCCGAACGGCGAGCGGTGCAGGTTGACGGCGGGCGCGTACCAGCCGTTGAGGTCCTTCTGCAGGACCTCGTTGCCGATCATCGAGCCCATCGCCGTGCCGAGGTCGACGTCCCAGGTCTGCGCGATGAGCACCTGCGACGGGTAGGCCACGCCGTTGATCGAGGAGTTGATGAACGACGAGAGCCCTGCGGGCCCGTCGGGCTCGACGGTCGCCGGCTTGGCGATCGAGCCGATCGCGGCCGTCTGGTAGGCGCCGTTGAGGAGCATGTCGGTCATGTCGCCGACCGAGACGGAGTCGAGGAGCGACTCCCACTGCGGGTCGTCCTTGGGCAGGCCGCGCAGGTCGACGAGCGCGAGCTCGGTGCGGGCGTCGGTGGTCGGCATGTCGCCGTCGAAGGCCGCGGCCTCGGCGTCGTAGTCCCAGGCCTGGAAGTCCTCGACCGTCGCGTCACTCGCGACGTACAGGTCGGGGGTGGGGGCCGTCGGGAAGGTCCCGGCGAAGTCCGCCCGCGACATCATGAGGATCTTGCCGTCCTCGGTCTCGGCGCTGAACGCCGCCGAGACGTCGTCGAACCGGTTGGTCACCTCGGAGAGGTCGGTCGACCGGTGGTCGTCGCCGGAGAACACGACGTCGGAGTCGACCGTGTAGGTGATGGCCTCGGTGCCCGGGGCGACGGTGTTCGAGTCGGTGCGCAGCGTGATCGCGTAGTCGCCCGCCTCGAGGACGTACGCCTGGGCGCCGAGGTGGTCGTAGGAGGCCATGTCCTCGACCGCGAGCTCGATGGTCACGGTCTCGCTCGCACCCGGCTCGATGACGTCCGTCTTGGTGAAGCCGCCGAGCACCACCTCTGACTTCTCGATGCCGCCCGGCGTGTAGGGCGCGGAGTAGTACAGCTCGACGACGTCGCGGCCGGCGACCGCGCCGGTGTTGGTGACGTCGACCGTCACCGCGACGGTCCCGTCGACGTCACCGGCCTCCGTGCCCGTGACCTCCCACGCGAAGTCCGTGTAGCTCAGGCCGTAGCCGAAGGGGTAGACGACGGCCTCGTCGTAGTCGATGAAGCCCTCGGCCGCCGCGGTCTCGTAGTACCGGTAGCCGACGTAGATGCCCTCGGCGTAGTTGACGAAGGGTGCGTCCGCGGTGACGGTCGCGTTCGAGGTCGCGGTCTCGATCGCGGCGACCGGGAAGGACGCCTCGATGTTCTCGTACACGTACTCGCCGAAGTTGGCGAAGGTGGGGTCCGCGGTGAAGTCCGCGGCCCAGAGGTCGGCCGTGCGGCCCGACGGGTTGACGTCACCGGTGATGACGCTGCCGAGGGCGTTGAAGCCGGTCGCGCCGGGAGACCCGGCGAGGAGGATCGCGTCGATCTCGGGGTCGTCCTGGAGGGCGCCCATCTCGAGGGTGGTCGAGGCGTTGACCACCACGACGACGGTCTCGAAGCTCGCCTTGGCGAGCTCGACGAGGTCACGCTCGTCCTGGTTGAGCTCCAGCTGGTGCTCGCCCGCCTCGGCGGTCTCGCCCTCGCCGACCATGTCCTGGGTGAGGTCTCCGCCCTCGCCGCCGGGGCGGCCGATGAAGATGATCCCCGCGTCGGGGCTGCTGGCGAAGGTCGCCGCCTGCTCCTCGTACGCGCTCACCGGCAGCTCGCCGATCGTGTAGGTGGACGCCTCGGGGTTGTCCATCTCGATGTGCCCGCGTGGGTTCTCCTCCGCGAAGGCGCTGATCACGTCGTAGACCGGCTCGTTCACCGAGAGGCCGGCGTTCTCGAGCCCGCCACGGGCGGTGACCGCCGAGTTGGTGTCGACCGACCCGGAGCCGGAGCCGCCGAACACGGGGTCGGCCGCCGCGCGACCGAGCATCGTGACGTTCGCCCCTGCCGCGAGAGGCAGGGCGCCGGACTCGTTCTTGGCCAGGACGATGCCGGACCCGGAGATCTCCTCGACGAGGGCCTTGGCGGCCTCGTCGACCTCGTCGATGGAGGCGAAGTCGGACGTGTAGTAGTCGGTGTCCCACTCGGCGGAGCTCTCCGCGTTCGTGAAGGTGTACGTGCCGGTCCCGAGCTGCGAGGCGACCCACCCGCCGGCGACGTTGAGCGCCACGTTGGCGACCACCGTGACGACGGTGACGGTGGCCAGCGTCGGCACCCAGATCCACAGGTACTTCTTGTTCGACATCGGCTTCTTGGGCGACGTGGACTTCTTCTCGCGACCGGCGTTCGTTGCCTTGGCGTTCACTGCATTCCTCCTCGAGTGCGAGCGGTGATCAGGTCAGGGGTTCGAGAACGTGCTGTTCGCCGCTGCCTTGCGATCGGGGGTGCTGCGGTCCGTGAGGAGCGCAGCGGTGCACCGGCCCAGAGCCGGTGCGGCCGGGTACGTCAGGACTTCTCGGTGATGGTGCCGTCCTGGTCGATCTGCCAGGTCTGGCCGGTCGCCTCGGAGTCGGCCTCGATGACGAACGCGCCGTCCTCGATCGCGACGGTGCCGGTCACGCGCGAGGCGGCGTCCGAGGGCGTGAACGGGACGACGAGCATCCCGTACTTGACGGTCGGCGCCTTGACGTCGCTCGCCAGCATGATCTGGTTCCACGAGTCGTCCTCGGCGAGCGCGTCGGCGACGGCGGTGCGTGCGGCCTCGAGGTCGTCGGCGACGTCGACGTCAGCGGCGGCCACGTCCGAGGCCTCGGCGGAGGTCGACGACCCCGTCGTCGCGTCGTCGTCGCTGCCGCAGGCCGTGAGGCCGAAGGTCGCGGTGGCTGCGATCAGCAGGCCCAGGCCGGTGCGCTTCATCGTGTTCTTCACTGCTGCTCCTTGATGAGGTGTGGGGGTGGTGCCCCCGGGTGGCCGGTGGTCGTCCCGACCGGCCACCCGGGGTCGTGCTCTCGCGGGCGATCAGTCCGTGATCGTCCCGGAGTAGTCCAGGCCGAAGCCGAAGGAGTACGCGTTGCCTGCCGAGTCGACGTACGGCTCGGTGTCCTCGCCGACGTCCTCGAGCTGGGCCTCGACGGCGTCCATCGAGGCGGGGAAGCCGATCGGCAGACGACCCTGCGGCTCGTGCAGACCGAGGGCGACCTCGATGAGCGCCTGGTCGCTGATGCCGAAGCCGACGAGGATCGCGTCGGACGCGGCCTCGAACTCGGTCGGGACGGTCGGGTTCTTAGCCTTGAGGACCGTGACCACCGGGATGTCCTTGCCGCTGGCCTCGACCGCCGACACCGCTCGCTCGAAGGCGTCGAGGGCCGACTCGTTGGCGATCCGCGACGTCGCGCCGAAGTACGAGCGGTTCTCCTGCGTGCCGTCCTCGAGGATGTCGCCCGAGATCGAGACCTGACGGACGTTCTCGCCGTCCGCCGTGTACGGGCGGTACTGGAGCGAGAGCGGGTACCAGGCGCCGGTCTCCGCGTCCTGACCGGCGCTGGAGAAGTTGCTGCCGTTGTTCGGGCTGCTCATCCCCACGAGGACGAGGTCCACGTCGCTGAGGTCGGGAGCCGTGTAGCCCGTGACGACGCCGTCGGCGTCCTCGACGGCCTCGTCGGTGACGACCGCGGCGAAGTACTGCTCGGCGGTCTCGACGTCCAGGCCGGGGCCCTCGGTGTACTCGCCGGGCCCGAAGGTGCTGTCGAAGCCGGTGTCGTAGGACCGCGGGATGTAGACGGTCTTGTCCTTCCACGACTCGGCGTCGGAGGCCGAGACGGTCTCGCCGTCGTTCTTGAGCATCACGGCCGAGGCCAGCTGGGCTGCGTAGCCCGCCGCGACCTTGTCCTCCGAGGCGAGCGTCGCCTCGGACTCCTCGAGGTCGAGGAACGCGTTCTCGTACAGGCCGGGCTGGAACAGCATCGTGAGGATGCGCGTGCCGGACTCCCGGAAGCGCGTGTCCGCGTCGACGTCGTTGGTGCCTGCCTCGAAGTCGGCCTGCCACATGTCGTAGGCCTCGAGCACGGGCTCGACGGCATTGTTGCCGCCGAACATGTCGACGTCGTTCTTGAGGATCGCGTAGTGACGCTCTGCGACCGTGAGGTCGTCGGCGCCCCAGGACGTCCCGATGAGGGCGTCGGGGTCGGTCGAGCCACCGGCGGTGACGCCCCAGTCGGTGACGACGACGCCGTCGAAGTCCTCACGGAGGAGGCCGGTGCGGGCAGAGTCGTAGGCGCTGCCCACGCGCTCGCCGAACAGCGGCTCGCCGTCGCCGTCGAGGGCGATGGAGTACGCGGTCATGACCGCCGCCGAGTCGATCGCACCGAGGAACGCCTCGGTGTGCGCGTCGAAGTTGTCACCCGGGTAGACGCCGTACTTGCCGACCGAGGTGTGCGACTCGCGGCCGCCCTCGCCGGGTCCGTCGCCGGCCCAGTGCTTGATCATCGCGGCGACCGACTCCTCGCCCCAGCCGTCGGTCCCGGGCGAGCTCTGGAGCCCGTCGACGAGGGCCGCGGCCATCTCGCTGGTGAGCTCGACGTTCTCGCCGAAGGTGCCGTCGACGCGCAGCCAGCGCGGCTCGGTGGCCAGGTCGATCTGCGGGCTCAGCGCGGTGGTGATGCCGAGCGCGCGGTACTCCGCCGAGGACATCTCGGCGAAGGCGCTCACGTGCGCGGGGTCGAAGGTCGAGGCGAAGCCGAGGTTCGACGGCCACCGCGAGATGTCGCCCGTCGCGTTGTAGCTCCCGCCGCTCTCTGCGGTCGACCGCGGGTCGGAGCTGAAGTTCACGGGCACGTAGGGCTCGTCGTCGGTGACCAGGGACTCGGCGTGCGCCTGCAGCTGGTTGGTCCAGGTGACGTTGGCCTCGGTGTCGTTCGGGCCGGCGTTGAGGACGTTGCGCAGGCGCGACTCCTCCATGTACGTCTTCTGCGCGTCGGTGATCCCGTCGGCGGGCGAGCGCTCGTGCGAGCTGAAGAGCATGAGCCCGGCGATCTGCTCGATCGACAGCTCCTCCGCGAGCGCGGCGGCGCGGACGCTGTCGTCCTCGCGCCAGTCCTCCCAGACGTCGAGCTCGCCGCTGCCGTTCATGTCCTTGAAGGCGAGGGTCTGGCCGTCGACCTCCTCGGTGATGAGCTCGATGCGGCTGTCGGCGCCGTAGGAGAGGGTGGGTCCGTCGCCCGGGTTGGTGACGACGGTGAACGTCGTCTTGCCGTCGGTGACCTCGCGGGTGGTGAAGGCGCTGCTGCCCTCGGTGGCGCTCGCGCCGCTCCCCTCGGCGGGGGTGTCTGCGGAGCAGCCGGCGATCGCGAGCATCGCCAGACCGGTGAGCGCCGCTGCTCCCTTGATGCCCGTCGTCGTGCGGTGGCGACGTGGTGTCGTCGTCGTAGTCTTCATCGACCTTCCCTCTCCTTGCGCGTGCGTGCGCACGCGTGTCGTCTTCGACTGTCAGAGGCCCACCACAGGCGTCGGCTCCCGACGCCCCCACTGAAGCGCACTCCCGGGACGGCGCTGCGCCGATCTGCAGAACCTGTCGTTCTGGGTGCACAACCTGTCGTCGGGAGGGCACGGAGACGTCGCCCCGGAGGGTGTGCGGGGGCGCGCGAGGGCACCCGTGCGCGACGCTGGCAGCCGTGGACGGCGGGGGTCCCGCTCCGTCGGGCAGAGCGGGAGGGGCGCCCTCCCGCCTCAGGCGATCTGGCGCTCGGCCTGCTCGGTCCGCACGTAGTCGCGGGGCAGCGGCACGAGGATCCGCACCACGAACCAGTCGCCGTCGGTGCGGACGGTCATCGAGCCGCCGTACTTCTCGGCGGTGTAGCGCAGGCTCTTGAGGCCGTAGCCGTGGCGGTCGCGGTCGCTGCGGCGGGTGACGACCTGCCCGGCCTCGGTGCGGACGTCGCCGTCGAAGTAGTTCTCGAAGGTCATCACCACGAGCTCGTCGCGGGCGAACAGCGCCATCTTGACGAGGCGCTTCTCGGGGTCCTCGACGCGTGAGGCACCGTCGATCGCGTTGTCGAGGGCGTTGCCGAACAGCGCGCTCACGTCCATGACGGTCATGAAGCCGAGCAGGCTGCCGTCGGCCACGCAGGTGAGGTCGACGTCCCGCTCGACGCACTCGAGGTGCTTGGTGGTGAGGATGACGTCGAGGACGCTGCTGCCGGTCTTGCTCTGGGTGTCGACGTCCTTGATGGTCGCCTCGAGCTCGTCGAGGTAGGACGCCTGCTTGCCGGGGTCGACCTCGGCGCGGATGACGCCCACCTGGTGCTTGAGGTCGTGGTACTTGCGGTTGACGCGCTCGATGCTGCGCTTGGACTGCAGGTACTGCTGGTGCTGGCTGCGCAGGATCTCGTCGATCGCCTTGAGCTCGCCCTTGGCGTGCTGCTGCAGGCGCTGACCCTGCTGGGCGTAGAGCGCGACGAAGCCGCAGAGGTCCACGAGGGTGCGGATGTAGAAGATCTCGAAGCCGAGGCGTCCGCTGAACGGGGTGCTCGCGTTGAGGAAGCTGAGGTTGCTCATGCCGAAGGTCACCAGGGCGATCGCGGCGGCCGAGGCCACGTCGCGTCCGGTGACGTCGAGCGGCTGGGACGGTCGGAAGTGCCGGGACTCGACGACGTACGCGACGGCGAAGGCCGCCACGTAGACCACGGCAAACAGCATGATCCTCGACGGGCTGGCCATGTCGCCGTCCCGCAGGAAGAAGAAGCAGTGCATCTGCCAGTGCAGGGCCGCGACCAGCTCGGCGAGCACCAGGGCCCGCGCGCAGAAGTACCCGGCGTCCTTGACGGGCAGCCGGGCGGCCGCGTAGATGAACGCGTACATGCAGGCGGCCGACGCGGCCATGCCCACGGGCCACCAGGCGAGCGGGAGCATGCCGGCCCCGACCTGGACCCCCACGAGGACCACGAGCGCGACAGCGGAGAGCACCGCCAGGCGGGACGGCCGCAGGCGCTGCTGGCGCAGCAGGACGTACACCATGCACGCCGCCCACTCGGCGAGCCCGGTGAGCTCGCGCGGGATGTCGGGGAGGACGTCGAAGGTCATGCCCCGCGCCCGCCCACGTAGTCGGTGAGCGCGTCGAGGAACGCGCGCTTGCGCGGGCGGCTGATGGTGAGGTCGTGACCGCCGACCATCTGGCAGGTGCTCTGCTTGACGCCGGTCACGTGCCGCAGGTTCACCAGGTAGCAGCTGTTGGAGCGGAAGAAGCTCTTCCCCTCGAGCTGCGCCTCCATCGCCTTGAGCGCCCCGACCGTCGAGTGCGGTCCGTCGGTCGTGTGCACCACGAGCCGGTGCTTGACGCTCTCGATGTACACGATCTGCGCGGTGTCGACGCGCACGAGCGCGCCGTCGACCGACAGCATGAGGTAGTCGGCCGACCGGCGCCGGATGCGCTGCAGGGACCGCTTGATCTCCTGCGAGAACGCGAAGTACGGGACCGGCTTGAGGACGTAGCTGAGCGCGTCGACCTCGTAGCCGCGGATCGCGTACTGCGCCATGTTCGTGATGAACACGATGATGACGTCGGAGTCGACCTCGCGGATCTTCTCGGCCGCGGTGAAGCCGTCCATCTCGGCCATCTGGATGTCGAGCAGGAGGATGTCGTAGTCCGGCCGGTAGCCGGCGACGACGGTGCTGCCGTCCTCGAACAGCGAGACGGCGAAGTCCTCGTCGTGCTCGCGCTCGTAGCGGCGCAGGTGCTCGACGAGGAGGCGGGCGCTGGCTGCGTCGTCCTCGACGATGCCGATGCGGATCACTGGCGCTCCTGGAGGCGATGACCAGCCGCGGGCTCGGGCGCGACGCGGACGAGGGCTGCTGGCAGGGGATGGCACGAGAGTACCGAACCCGACCGGGTGCCCGAGCACCCGGTCAACCGTGGCCCGACGCCCGTCATCCACGGCGTCGCACGCACCCCCACACCCCGAGCGCCACCGCGACCAGGCCGGACACCACCGTGAAGGGCAGCAGACCCCACACGGTGATGAGCGGCACGGACAGGGCCGTGAGGATGCCGCCGCCGAGCAGCGGCTCGTAGGGGAGCTGCTTGTACCCGTAGTCGTTGGCCGTGGTGGTGCGTCGTGCCGGGTCGACCATCTCGGCCAGGACGAACCCGGTCGCGACGTTGCCCTGCGACTGCCCGAAGTCGGCGATCGCGTGCTCGAACCAGTCCTTGCGGTGGATGCGCGGTCCGAGCCAGACGAGGGCCACGACGCTCCACCCGACGCCCAGGACGGTCATGACCACGATGACGGGGACGTTGTCGCCGAGGGTCGCGAGCGACATGGTGCCGATCGCGCAGACCACCAGGCCGTCGAGCGCGACGGACGACATCCCCGCGACGACGCGCTTGTCGATCCGCTCGGCGAACCCGAGCCGCGTGGCGACGGTCTGCACCACGAAGCCGCCGATCACGGTGACCGGGAACAGCGGGAACGAGTCGAGGATGTCCGACCCGAGCTGCCCGGCGACCCAGCGCGCGGTCCACAGCATGACGACGGCGACGGCGATCGCCAGCAGGATGAGCATCCCGGCGAAGGTGGTCGCGTGCATGCCGTGGTCGTTGTCCTGGTCCTCGTCGACGGGCGAGAGCCGCACGATGTCCACCTCGGGGTCGTCCTCGAGCGACGGGACGTGCACCTGGTCGCGGGCGACCGCGAGCCGTGGGCTGCGGACCGCCCACCGCACCAGGACGGAGCCGCAGACGATGCCGGTGATCATCGAGATGGTGGCGAGGCTCAGGCCCACGTCGACGAGGTCCTCCGCCCCGGCGTCGGCGAGCAGCTGGCCCATCCCGGCGATCGTGCCGTGGCCGCCCGCGAACGACATCTCGAGGAGGGAGCCGGCCTCGGGGGCGACGCCGAACACCGGCCCGAGGAGCACGAGGACGGCGAGCCCGCCGAGGAAGAGCTGGCCGAAGGAGAGGAGCGACCCGAAGATCGCGTGCGGCGCCGCCGCGTCCCAGAGCTCGCCCCAGCGGGGCAGCACCTTGCCGATCATGATCGCGGCGAACACCACGTTGATGAGCAGGCCTGGCATGACGCGCCAGACGTCGAGGAACGCGCCGGGTATCAGGCCCTGGGTCCCGGTGAGCGAGCCGAGGACCTGCGGCCCGACGAGCAGCACGAGGAAGCCGGTGACCACGCTGACCGGCAGGTAGAGCGCACCGAGCGGGCGCACCGACCGGCGCAGCACCCACCCGGCGCCCAGGAGCGCTCCGAGGGCGACGAAGGACAGGCCGATGATCTGCGGCTGGGAGAGGTCGGGAACCATGCGTCAACGATGCGCGATGTTCGACGCATAAGTCCACTTGGTGACGTTGGTCGCGCCTGAGCCGGTCCGCGCAGCGTGCGGCGACATCATCCTTGGCAGGCCCCAGGGCTCGCGCTACAGTGCGGCAACCACACTTCCAGGCGACCGTGAGCCTGCGCCCCGGTGCAGGGAGACCGTGAGGGGCCATCACCGTGCTTGCAGGTCGTGACCACGAGCTCGGGACGGTCGCCGCGCTGCTCGACCTCCGGCTGCTCGCCCCCGGGCAGGTCCGGCTCGTCCAGGTCGACGGCGCGATCGGGGTCGGCAAGAGCGCGTTCCTCGCCGGTGCGCTCGCCCGCGCCAGCGCGACGTCGTCCGGGGACGGCACCGGACCGGTCGGCCCGTCCGCCGAGGCTCGCGCCCCGCGCGTCTTCCTGTCGCAGGGCGACCACCTGCACAACGAGGCCCCGCTCGCCGCTCACCGCCACATGCTCGAGGACCTGCTCGGCGAGCCCCTCGAGCAGCTGCTCGACGACGCGCCGCCCTCCGTACTGGCCAGCCGTTGCCTGGAGGCCCTGCACGACGACGCAGCTGTCGTCGCGGTCGACGACGCCCACTGGCTGGACCGGACGTCCGAGGACTTCCTCATCGCGCTCCTCGGTACCCCGGCGCCCGTCCCGCTGGCCCTCGTCCTGGTGCACCGGCCCGGCCTCGAGCCCGAGCGGGTCGTCACCGCTGCCCGCCGGCGGGGCGCCGCGCACGACCACATCACGCTCGGGCCGTTGTCCGACGACGTCATCGGCGACCTGGGCACGGGGCTCTCCGCGGTGCAGGTCGACGCGGTCCGCGACGCCGCGGCGGGCAACCCCCTCCTCGCCCAGACCGCCGTCGCCGCGTTCCGGCGCCACCCCGCGGCCACGCGCGTCGACGACGTGCTGCGCCTGGCGGCCGGCAGCCGCGCCGCGATGCTCAGCGCCGCCGTCGCCGACGACATGGCCACCCTCGACGACGCCTCGCGCCGTGCGCTCGAGACGCTCGCGGTGCTCGGCAACGACGGCACCGGCACGGAGGCGTCCGACGTCGCCGGTCTCGCGCCCGACGAGTTCGAGGCCGCCGAGCGCGACCTCGCCGACCGAGGGCTGCTCAGCGACAGCCCGCACGAGGCACTGCACCCCGTGGTCCGCTACAGCGTCTACCAGAACACCGAGGTCGGCCGGCGCGAGCAGATGCACCGTCGGGCCGCGTCCCTGCCCGACGCGCACCTCCTGCGACGCGCAGACCACGTCGCACAGGTCGGCTCCGACCTCACGGCCGACGAGTCGGAGGTCCTCGTCGACGCCGCGCACCTCGCCATCGGCTCGGACCCTCGAGCGGCGTCGCACTGGCTCGCACGACTGCCCGCGGCTCACCGGAGCAGCCGCTCGGAGCTGCTGCTCGCCCGTGCCCTGATCCTCGAGGGCAAGACCCCCGAGGCCCTCGACCGGCTCCGGCACCTCGTCGACGCGCACCCGGGCGCACCGCCGGCCAAGGCGCTGATCCTGCTCGCCAGCGCCCTGCGGATCTCCGGAGACCCCGTCGAGGCGCGCGCCGTCCTGGCCTCCGCCGACGACAGCGTCGACGCCGAGCTCCTCCGCGAGCACGTCGACGTGGTGGCGCTCCTCGACGGGCGGGTCCCGGAACGGCTCCTGTCCCGCCTCGAGCAGCTGCCCGGTGAGGAGAACCGCGTCGTCGCGGCGGTCTACCGCACCATGGACCTGCTGTCCGAGGGCAGGGTCCCGCAGGCGCGCGCGACCTTCGCGCCCGTCCCCGGGTGGGTGACGAGCGCGGGGAGCCGCGAGGTCGCCGACGTCGTGCACGCCGTGGCCTGCGCCGTGTGGGCCGCGTACATGCTCGACGACTACGGGACCGGAGCCCGCCTCGCCGAGCGCAGCCTGCAGCTCGCCCACCGGTTCGGCCAGGCCGACGCCCTGGCCAACCTGGGTACCGGTCTGCTCTTCTGCCGTGCCTCCCTCGGCCTGCTCGACAAGGCCGAGCAGGCCGGCGAGCAGGCCGTGCTCGACGCCGAGCGCTACGGCCCGGCCGACGTGGTCGGCATGGCCCGGGCCGGGCTCATGGTCGTCGCGCAGGGCCGGGGCGACCCCGAGCTCCTGCGACGTCGCCTCGAGGAGGTCGACGCGACCGCGCTGCCGGAGTTCGGCTGGTGGCGGCGCGCCATCCTCACGCTCCGTACCCGGGTGTCCGCGCAGCTCGGCCGACCCGAGCCGTGCCCCGAGCTCCTCGGTGAGCCGCGGGACGCGATGACCGCCCTGCGGCACGCCGACGCGGCCGTCGTCGCAGCGGCGATGGGCGACCCGACGACAGCGGCGAGCCTGGTCGCGGAGGGCGTCGCCATCGCCGAGTCGCAGGGACAGGCAGGGCAGAAGGCGATGATCCAGACCGCGTACGCAGAGATCCTGCTCGCGGCCGGCGAGCCGCTCGAGGCCGTCAACCTGCTGCGGTCGGCCAGGGAGATCTTCGATCGCCGGGACATGCGGCTGCAGCTCGGGCGGGCGCAGGCCGGCCTGGCACGAGCCGAGGCGATGCTCGCCCGCCTGAGCGAGCCGCTCGGGCAGCTGACCCCGCGGGAGCGCGAGGTCCTCGAGCTCGTGGTCGCCGGCCTGAAGAACGGTGAGATCGCCGAGCGGCTCACCCTCAGCAAGAGGACCGCGGAGAACCACGTCAGCCGGCTCCTGCGCAAGCTCGGGGTGTCGAGCCGCGAGGAGGCCGCCGACCTCGTGCCCTGGTCCGGGCGGCAGGACTGACCGCACCACCCCAGGTCTCACCAGCGTCTCGCCCAGGTGAAGTTGAGTAAGAACGTGAGTGAGCGGCTGTTCACCCAGAACCACCCCTCGGCGACGATCGTTGAGGCGTCGTGTGCCGGTCACGCGGTCGCCCCATCTCTCGCACACGTCCTGGGGGTTTCACCGATGAGACACAGAGCGGTCAGCAGACCGACGCACCACGGCACACGCACAGCACGGGGGCGGTCTGCGGTCGCCGTCGTCGCCTTCCTCGCACTGGTCTTCACCGGTGCCACCTCGGTCCAGGCGCACGCCGCCGAGCCGCCGCCCGCCGGCCAGTACGGGGGCAGCAGCACCGCCTACACCGGCGCCGAGGTGCGGTTCTCCGTCGACGAGGGCGGCAGCCTCAGCGGCTTCGAGACCGAGAGCTACTGCACCACCTCGTTCGGGACGCTCCCCGTCCAGTGGTCCGGGATGCCCGCGACGCAGGTCCAGGCGGGTGAGCCCTTCGAGCTCACCTGGGAGGGCGCCCCCGGTGACATCCAGGCGTACTACGAGCTGACCGGCGTCGTGCAGGCCGACGGCACGGCGAGCGGCACCGGCCGCGCCGGGTTCCTGCCCTTCGGGACCTGCGGGGGTTCGGTGTTCAGCTGGACCGCGACGCTCGGCGGCGGTGGCGGAGACCCCGGGCCCGGTCCGGGTCCTGGCCCCGCCGACCCCGCGCTGCGAGCAGAGCCCTCCGTCCTGCGGCACGTGGAGCTCGAGGTCATCGGCACGGCCTTCGAGGCCGTCGGGCTCACGCCTGACACCGACGCGAGGCTCACCATCACACGGGACTACGACGACCGCTTGCTCCGAGAGCGCGACCTCCGCGTCGACAGCGACGGGGTCGCCTTCCTCTACTACCGGGACGACCTGCCGTCGAGCCACACCGGCGAGGACTACACGGTCGAGGTGACCGGGACCCGCGACGGCGCCCCGATCACCCTGCAGACCTCGCTCGTCGTCATCAACGACAGCAACGCGTTCATCAGGGTCACCTCGCACGACACCACGCTGACTCCCGGTGAGCTGACCGTCGACGAGATCGCGACGAGCGGCGTCCGGATGGTCACCCCCGGCTTCCCGGCTGGTGTGACGCCGACGCTGTACGTCGACGGGCGCGTGGTCGGCGACCTCCCGACGACCGTGGGCGGTGGCCTCGACACCACCTACGTCGGAGCGCTCGGGGTCGGGCAGCACGAGATCATGGTGCTCGCCTCGGTGCCCGAGGGGCACAACGCGACCCCGCACCGTCACGCCAGCATCCGCACCTTCACGGTCACCGACACCCCGGTGGTCGACCCGCCGGTCGATCCTCCGGTGGACCCGCCTGTCGATCCACCCGTGGATCCCCCGGTCGACCCCGTGGACCCGCCTGTCGATCCCGTGGACCCGCCTGTCGATCCCCCGGTAGACCCGGTCGACCCACCTGTCGACCCGGTCGACCCACCCGTCGACCCTCCGGTGGACCCGGTCGACCCGCCCGTCGACCCCGTGGACCCGCCGGTCGTCGATCCCCCCGTGGTGGACCCGCCCGTCGCTCCCCCGGTCGACCCGCCTGTCGTGGACCCGCCCGTCGTCGAGCCGCCGGTCACCGAGCCGCCGGCGGTCGACCCGTCGGAGCCGATCCCGGCCATACCGCCGACCGCAGAGGCCCTCGACCCCGCGCTCGAGGGGTCCGTCACGGCACCCGGCACGGCGACGCCCGGCGAGGAGATCACGGTCGTGGTCAGCGGGGCAGCGACAGGGGACCGTGTCGGCACCTGGATGTTCTCCACACCGGTGTACCTGGGGGCGCACCTCGTCTCCGCGGCGAGCACCGTCGCGGTCGCGATCCCCGCTGACGCGGTGCCGGGCGAGCACCGCATCGCCGTCTGGTCCGAGGCCGGCGAGCAGCTCGGGTGGACCACCATCACCGTGGTCTCCCCCGAGCCCGCACCGGTCGACGGCATCCCCGGTGCTGGTGACGGCACGGACGGCGCCGGGACCGGAGGGGGCGACGCCCCGGCAGGTGCTGGCGCTGCGACCACGGCCGACGGCGCTGCACGCGCGGTCGCCGCGGCCCCTGCCTCCACCCTCGCCGCCACCGGCAGCGGGTCGGTCGCCGCGCTCGCCGCGGCAGGCGCCCTCCTGCTCCTCGGCGCCTCGACGCTGGTCACGCGTCGTCGCTGGTCTCGCACCGGCTGACGACGAGTGAGCGGTGGGCCTGGAGAGGGTCGAGCACGTCGGTCCTCTCCAGGCCCAGCGCACGAGGCCCAGCAGCAGCACCGCTCAGACGACGAGAACGGCCCCAGTCCGAAGACTGGGGCCGTTCTTGGGTTGGTGCGCCCGGAGGGATTCGAACCCCCAACCTTCTGATCCGTAGTCAGATGCTCTATCCGTTGAGCTACGGGCGCCCGGTGAACCGAGAGAAACGTTACAGGGGCCGGGACCCAGACGCCAAATCAGTTCTCCGTGACCCACGACACGCCGCTCAACCCGAGGCCCGCCAGGGGCCTCACCGGCCTCCGGCGGCGGTGGCTCAGCCCTCCGAGCGGCTCCGGGAACCGCGTCCTCGCGCGGATCCTGACCGCGACCCGGGGCGCGCGCCGCCCGGCACCTTCGGCCCGATCACGGGGTTGCGGGGCAGCACGCGGTCGATCCCGACGATCACCAGCCCGAGCACGAAGAACCCGACGCCGTAGAGCACCACGTTCTGCACGAGGCCGAGGTACCCGATCTCGGCGACGTCCACGAAACCGTAGGGGTAGTCGGTGTCCGGGAGGACGACGCCGCGGACGGTGGTGAAGGCGCAGTAGGCGACCGGGTACAGCAGCCAGAGGGCGGCGTTCTTGACGCGCAGCCGTCGGTGCGGGTCGAAGAGCAGGAAGTCGACGAAGGCCATGATCGGCGTGAGCTGGTGGACGATCTGCCCGTCGGTCAGCCCGAGCACCACAGCAGGCTCGCCGGGAGCGTCGGGCGGCAGGATGAAGTACGCGACGAGCCCGGTGATGAGGATGAACAGCGTCACCGCACCCTTGAGCCACGCGGGCGGCTGCGGCTGACGCGCGAGCGACGCGAAGCCCGCCCACACGAAGACCACCGCGAGCAGCAGGTTGGACTGGTTGGTGAAGTACACGAGCCCGGACGGGTCTCCGTCGCGCCAGATCTCCTGGGTGCCGATCAGCGCGAACACCGCGACCGCGATCCTGTACAGCCCGACGACGACACCCATGGGACGCACTCCTCCACCTCGTGGCGGGCACCGGCCCGCGCCGCACGCTCGTCCGAGCGGCAGGAGCAGAGCCTATCGGCCGACCAGGAGCGCTGCGCTGCGAGGCCACGGCGACAGGGCCCGTGCCGCGCCGTCCCCCTGGCAGCGGAGGCCACCCGCCGTGCCCTCCCCCTGCGGGCCGACGCCCGCTCGTCGCAGACCCACCCGCTGCCCGACGCGGTCGCGGGACCTCGCGCAGCAGGCTGGGAGCATGCAGCCCACACCCTCTCCCCTGGCACCGCAGCACCCTGCCGCGTCCCTCCTGACCGCCCGCGCCCTGCAGATGGTCTACGGGACCGACCACACCGCCACCCGCGCCCTCGCGGGCGTCGACCTGACGATCGCACCGGCTGAGTCGGTCGCGATCATGGGTCCGTCCGGCTCCGGCAAGACGACGCTCCTGCACTGCCTCGCGGGCATCGTGCGGCCGACCTCCGGGTCGGTGCTGTGGAGGGGGCAGGACCTCGCGACGCTCAAGGACGTCCAGCGCACCGCGCTGCGCCGCTCGGACTTCGGCTTCGTGTTCCAGTCGGGCCAGCTGCTCCCCGAGCTCCCCGCGGTCGAGAACGCCGCCCTCCCGCTCATGCTGGGCGGCATGCCCCGCGCTGCCGCGGTCGCGACCGCCGCAGCACGGCTGCGCGACCTCGGGCTGGCGGGGATGGAAGACCGTCGCCCCGGCGAGCTGTCCGGCGGGCAGTCCCAGCGTGTGGCCATCGCTCGGGCGCTCGTCGGGTCTCCCGGCGTGATCTTCGCCGACGAGCCCACCGGTGCCCTCGACCAGACCACCGGCGCCGAGGTGATGGCCGTGCTCACGCAGGCCGCCGCCCGCAGCGGTGCGGCGCTCGTCGTCGTCACCCACGACCCCACGGTCGCCCGCTGGTGCTCGCGCACCGTCGCGATGCGGGACGGGCTCGTCTCCCGCGAGTTCTTCGCACCGGGGCGCCAGGACGACGCCCCTTCCCCCGCCGAGCAGGGAGGGCAGGCACGATGAGGGCGACCTGGTCCCTGTGGCGGCTGCTGCGCCGCCGTGGTGCGTCGAGCACCGACCCGCAGCGCCTGACCACCACCCTCGCGGTCATCGCCTTCGCGGTCGCGACCGCGATGCTGCTCGTGGTCCTCGGCGGCGTCGGCGCCTTCGTGGACCGCGCGGCGGCCCCCGGTGCTGACACCGACGCGGCGTCGTACGTGGTCTTCGCATGGGTGGCCACCGGCCTGCTCGTCGTCCCGCTGACCACCCTCGGGGCCGCCGCGGCACGCCTCGCCGTCGCCCGTCGTGACGCCCGCCTGGCAGCGCTGCGCCTCGCCGGGGCGTCGACCGGTCAGGTCACCGGGCTGACGGTGCTGGACGCGACGGCGCAGGCCGTCGTCGGCGCCGCGCTCGGGGTGGTCGGCTACCTGGCGCTGCTGCCGCTCGTCGCGCGGCTGCACTTTCAGGGGCGCACCTTCGCGCTCGCCGAGCTGTGGACGGGCGTGCCGATCGTCCTCGCGGCGCTCGCCGGGGTGGTGCTCGTCGCGGTGGCGTCGTCCGCCATGAGCCTGCGGCGCGTCGCGATCACGCCACTGGGCGTCGCGAACCGCGTGCAGCCTCCTGGGCTGACCTGGTTGCGCGCTCTCGTGGCTGCTGTCGCGGTGGGCGCCTTCGCCGTCGTCACCACGGGCTTCGGGCAGGTGGGGGTCGGCGTCATCGGCGTGATGCTCGTGGTCGGCTTCGCGACGCTCAACCTCGTCGGGCCGTTCACCGTGTGGGTGGTGGGCAGGGTGACCGCGCACCGCGCACGGACCGCTGCGACGCTCCTCGCCGGCCGCAGGATGGTCGACGACCCCAAGACCGCGTGGCGCAGCGTCGGCGGGGTCGCGCTCGCGACCTTCATCGCCGGGCTCGCGAGCATCGCGTCGCTGTTCTCGTCGGCGTCGTCAGGCGCCACACCCGAGGAGGCGGTGTTCCTCGGTGACATCGCGACCGGCGGCTATCTCACGCTCGCGATCGCCGGGCTGCTCGCCGCCGTGTCGACCGGGGTGATGCAGGCCGGCAACGTCATCGCCCAGCGGACGGAGTACCGGGCGCTGTCCCTCGCGGGCACCGACCTGCGGGTGCTCGACTCCGCGCGGATGCGCGAGACCTTCATCCCGCTCGTCGTCACCGTCGGTACCTCAGCGGGCTTCGCCCTGCTGTTCATGCTGCCGGTCCTCGGCGCCGGGATGCTCACCCAGGTGTCCGTCGTCGTCCAGTTCGTCCTCAGCGTCCTCGCCGCGACCGGCCTCGTCCTGCTCGGGGCGGCCGCGTCCCGCGCGGTCGTCCGAGACGTCGTCCGCGTCTGACGACGGGACACGCCGAGGGGGTATCCCGCGGGATACCCCCTCGGCGTGTCGCGTGGCCGGTGGTGGAGTGGCTGAGGTGCCCGACCTCCGGGGACGCGCTCAGGAGTGCGGGACGGTGGCCTGGATGAGGGTGCCGTCCTCGCGGCGGTTGCCCGAGAGCCGGCGCATGCTGGGCCGTCCCGAGCGGACGGGCCCCTGGTCCTCGAGGGCGACGACCGTCGGCTCGCCTGGGCGCACGTCGTGCTGGACGCCGCGGACCGAGACGTGCGCACCGTCGCCGGTCTCGCAGGTCAGCTCGATGGCCCCGGCCGTGAGGTGCACGCGCAGGCGCGAGCCCTTGACCGTCACCCGGAAGGTGAGCGAGTCCCACGACGCCGGCAGGCGCGGGTCGAAGGCGACGTGCCCGTCGTGGTCCCGCATGCCGCCGAAGCCGAAGGCGAGAGCCGACCACGAGCCGCCCGCCGACGCCACGTGGACGCCGTCGGACGCGTTGGCGTGCAGGTTCGCGAGGTCCACGTAGACGGACTTCTCGAAGTACTCGAGCGCGAGGTCCTGGTAGCCGACCTCGGCCGCGACGATCGACTGCACCACGCCCGACAGCGTCGAGTCCCCCGTGGTCAACGGGTCGTAGTACTCGAAGTCCGCGAGCTTCTCCTCGTCGGTGAACTGGTTCCCCTGGAGGAACAGCGCGAGCACCACGTCGGCCTGCTTGAGCACCTGGTAGCGGTAGATCACGAGCGGGTGGTAGTGCAGCAGCAGCGGCCGGCGGTCCGCCGGGGTCGCCGCGACGTCCCACACCTCGCGCTCGAGGAAGTGGAAGTCCTGCGGGTGGATGCCCAGGTGCTCGGCCCACGGGATCGACATCTTCTCGGCGGCCTTGGACCACTCGTGCACCTCGGCGTGGGTGATGCCCAGGCGGGCGTCCACGTCGGCGCGCGAGGCCGGGTCGGTCTCGCCGATGATCTCGAGCGCCCGCACCGCGGCACGCAGGTTGAAGCGCGCCATGACGTTGGTGAAGAGGTTGTCGTTGACGACCGTCGTGTACTCGTCCGGGCCGGTGACGCCGTGGATGTGGAACTCGTCGTCGCCGTTGACCCGCCAGAACCCGAGGTCGGCCCACATGCGCGCGGTCTCGACGAGGATGTCGACGCCCTCGCGCTCCAAGAACTCGCGGTCCCCGGTGGCCAGCACGTACTGCACCAGCGCATAGCTGATGTCGGCGTCGATGTGGTACTGCGCGGTCCCGGCCGCGTAGTACGCCGAGGCCTCCTCGCCGTTGATGGTGCGCCACGGGAAGAGCGCGCCCAGCTGCGACACCTGGCCCGCACGCTTCCGTGCGGCGTCGAGCATCTGGTAGCGGAAGCGCAGGGCGTTCCGCGCGTACCGGGGGCTCGTGTAGGTGAGGAACGGCAGGACGTAGATCTCGGTGTCCCAGAAGTAGTGGCCACCGTAGCCGGAGCCGGTGAGTCCCTTGGCGGGGACCCCGCTGCCCTCGGCGCGGGCGCTCGCCTGCGCCAGCTGGAACAGGTTCCAGCGCACGGCCTGCTGGATCTCCGGCTGGCCGGGGATCTCGACGTCGGACCGCGCCCAGAAGTCGTCGAGCCAGGCGCGCTGGGCCCGGAAGGTGCCCTCGAGCCCGTCGCGCCCGGCGCGGTCGAGGGTGCGGCGGCACCGGTCGACGAGCTCGCGCGCGGGGACGCCGCGGGACGTGTGGTACGCCACGGTCTTGGTGAGGTGGATCGGCTGGCCGGGCTGCGCGTCGACGCGGAACACGTGCTTGGCCACGTCACCCTCGACGAGGGTGCGCAGCTCGACGGGGTTGTCGGTGACCATCTGGTGGTCGGCGGCGACGGCGAGCGTCATGCCCGAGTTGGTCACCGAGTACGAGAGCACGAGGCGCTCGTCGTCGGCCCACTGCGTCTGCGGCTGGAGCACGCGGCCGGTGAACTGGTTGGCCTTGCGCGGGTCGAAGCCCTCACCCATCGCGGCGGCACGCACGTGGTACTCGTCCTCGCCGTCCTGCCGGTTGAGGATCTGCGAGGAGATCGCGACGGGCGCGGCCTCGTCGAGCATCGTGACCTCGAAGGTCATCACGGCGAGGTGGCGCTCCGCGAAGGACACCATGCGCTGCGAGCGGATCTGCACCCGCTTGCCGCCGGGCGTGGTCCACACGATGTCGCGGCGCAGCACGCCGTCGCGCATGTCGAGGGACCGCTCGTAGTCGACGAGCTCGGCGACGGGCAGCAGCAGCGGCTCGTCGTCCACGTAGAGGCGGATCACCTTGGCGTCGGGGGCGTTGACGATCGTCTGGCCGACCTGCGCGAGACCGAAGGCCTCCTCCGCGTGCCGGATCGGCCACGTCTCGTGGAAGCCGTTGACGAAGGTCCCGTGCGTGTGGGACTCGCGCCCCTCCTCGACGTTGCCGCGCAGGCCGAGGTAGCCGTTGGCGACCGAGAACAGCGTCTCGGTGACGCCGAGGTCCTCGGTCGAGAAGCGCTTCTCGACGAGGCGCCACTCGTCGGCCGGGAACCGGCTGCGGTCGACGTGCTGCTTCTCGTCGGTGGTGCGGTGGCTCACCGGTCTCCCCCGTCCGCGGGCAGGGTGGTGGTCAGGACGGACGCGTCGAGCTCACCGAGGTCGGCGACCACGAGGTCGGCACCGGCGGCGAGGAGCGCGTCGCGGCCCACGCCGCGGTCGACGCCGAGCACCAGCCCGAAGTCTCCGGCGCGCCCGGAGCGCACGCCCGAGAGCGCGTCCTCGACGACGACGGCCTCGGCGGCGGTCACGCCGAGCAGCTCGGCGGCGCGCAGGTACGTGTCAGGGGCCGGCTTGCCCGGCAGCCCGTCGCGCTCGGCGACGGCTCCGTCGACGACCACCTCGAAGCGGTGCGCCAGGCCGGCGGCCTCGAGCACCGACGGGGCGTTGCGCGACGACGAGACGACGGCGACGTGCGCCCCGGCCGCGGTGACGGCGTCGAGGAAGCGGACAGAGCCCGGGTACGGCTCGATGCCCTCCTCCACGAACATGGCGTTGACGATGTCGTTCTTCTCGTTGCCGAGGGCGCAGACGGTCGACTCGCCAGGGGCGTCGTCGGTCGAGCCCCAGGGGAGCTCGACGCCGCGGGAGGCCAGCATCGTCTGGACCCCGTCGAAGCGCGGCTTGCCGTCGATGTGCGCGAAGTAGTCGGCGTCGGTGTACGGCTCGAGCCCACGGGCGGTGCAGAACGGCGCGAACAGCCGTTCCCACGCGCGCATGTGGAGCTCGGCGGTCGGTGTCAGGACACCGTCGAGGTCGAAGAGCACAGCACGGAGCATGGAGGCGGATCCTTCGGGTCGGACCGGGCGGGGCAGGGGTGCGCCAGGGGAGACGCAGGCAGGTCGTGCGGGAGGTACGGGTTCAGGGGGTGAGGCAGGAGGGCAGGGGCGTCGGTGGTACCGCCCCCGGCGCGTCCAGCCTACCGACCGCGAGGCCTGCGAAGCGCGGTCGGAGGCCACGACTTCGCGCGGCGCGTAACGCCGCCGGAACACACGGGTCGTAGGCTCGCGCCATGCCGACGACCGCCCTCCCGCCCCACGACGCCGCGCTCCTCGACGCGCTGGCCACCCACCTCGGGGTACGTCTCGCACCGCGCGACTTCACGCTCCCCGCCGGTGTCCGCGTGGGCGTCGACGGGGCCGGTGTCGGGAGCGCCGACAGCCACGGCGTGGCGGGCGCGGTCCTCGTCCAGGTGACCTATGCCGCAGGGCCGGTCAAGTCGGCCCAGCGCAACAAGGTCCTCGCCGACGCCTTCAAGCTCGCCTGGCTGCGCACCCAGGTCCCGACGGCCCGCACGGTGGTCGTCGTCAACGAGCCCTTCGAACGGCTCTTCGTCACCGGCGCCTGGCTGCCGGCCGCCCTCGCCCAGCAGGGCGTCGAGGTCGCCCTGGTGCGCACCGACCCGACGGCAGGGGCGCAGGTCGCCCGCATGCTCGCCTGAGGGCCGACGGACCTCGACCTTGTCGCACGGTCGTAACAATCGGCGTCTGATCCGGAAACACACGGCCCGTAGCGTCGCTCCTGTCAACGATCCCCGCGGGCCGTCGACCATCACGCTTCCGCCCGCTCTCCGACGCTCCTCACCACGACCGGTGAGGTACCGACAAGGAGGGCCCATGGGCCAGTCTTCTGCCTACGCACTCGTAGGGAACCCCCAGCAGGGCTCGCGCACCGCGAGCGCCCGGACGAGACTCACGGCCGCGACGGCCCTGCCGGAGCAGCACCCCGTGCACGTCGCCTCGTCCGCGACACAGGACCCCTCGGTGCGGGACCCCATAGCCCGGTGGTGCCAGCGGCACCAGTGGCTCGCGCTCCCGACGCTCGCCGGCTCGCCCGCCGGAGTCTCCGGCTGAGCCCACCCGCCGGACCGCGCTGGGCACGCACGCCCAGCAGCGCCGAGCGCAGACCGCCACCTGCGGTCGTCTCATGACGGCACCCGCCGTCCGCACCAGAGCACCGTCGCCCTCACCGACCGCGTCGTCCCCGCAGCCGCCCGCATCCCGGGCACCTGCAGGCACACGTGCCGTCGACCTCCGCGACGGCGCTCCCCTCGTCGTCCCCGCACGCACCCCTCGTCGAAGGAGCCCCGCGCATGACCGCCTCGCCCGTCACCCTCACCTCTGTCGGCACGACCGCCACCTCGGTCGGCACCGCCTCAGCTGACACTCCCTCTGCCCCGCCCGTCACCGACATCGCCGCGAACCCCGCCGCCTTCCGCGAGGGCCTCGCGCAGATGGTCACCTCCGTGAGCGTCGTGACCGCGGAGGTCGACGGGGCCCGCTACGGCTTCACGGCCAACTCGGTCACCTCGGTGTCGATGAGCCCCGCCCTGGTGCTCGTCTGCCTCGCGGACACCGCCGAGTGCCACGACGCGTTCCTCGTGGCGGAGACCGCGTCGATCAACATCCTGGCGACCGACCAGGCGCACCTGTCCAAGGTGTTCGCCACCCGGGGCGCCGACAAGTTCGCGGCCGCGGACTTCCCCGCAGGCCCGACCGGCGCCCCGGTGCTGGCCGGCGCGACGGTCGCCCTCGAGGGCCGGGTGCACGAGCGCTGGACGGCGGGCGACCACACGGTGATCCTGCTCGAGGTCGAGCACGTGCACCTCGGTGAGCGCGAGCCGCTCACGTACCAGGGCCGGATGTTCCGCGAGCTCGCCCAGGTGGCGTCGTGAGCGCCGAGGCGGTCTCGTCCGACGCCCTCGCCGGTGCGGCGCTCGCGCCGCACGTCGTCGCCGACCCGGACCACATCGTCGTCCGCGGGCTGCACAAGACCTACCCGGGGACGAGCGTCGCCGCCCTCTCGGACGTCGAGCTGGTCGTGCCGCGCGGCACCTTCGTGAGCCTCATCGGGCCGAGCGGCTGCGGCAAGTCGACGCTGCTGCGGGCCGTCGCGGGGCTCGAGGGCTTCGACGACGGGTCGATCACGATCTTCGGCGCGACACCGGAGGAGGCCTGCGCGGCCAAGTCGGTCGGCCTCGTGCCGCAGGCTCCCGCCCTCCTGCCGTGGCTCACGGTCCGGCAGAACGTGGAGCTCCCGCACAAGGTGAACCGCCGTGCGGACCGCCGCCGTGCTGAGCGGGAACGCAAGCACCCCGCCCTGTCTGCAGTGTCGGCACCGGGCGCCTCGTCCGGGCTCGACGCCTTCGCGGACGTCGACTCGCTGCTCGACATGGTCAACCTCACCGACGCGGCCGACAAGCACCCGGGTGCGCTGTCGGGCGGCATGCAGCAGCGCGTCGCGATCGCCCGCGCCTTCGGGCTGCGGCCGGAGATCCTGCTCATGGACGAGCCCTTCTCGGCGCTCGACGAGTTCACCCGCGAGGCCCTGCGCCTCCAGCTGCTCACGCTGTGGCAGCGGATGCGCACGACGGTCCTGTTCGTCACCCACTCGGTCCGCGAGGCCGTGACGCTGTCCGACCAGGTCGTCGTGATGTCGGCCCGCCCCGGGCAGGTGCACGAGGTCATCGACGTCGACCTCCCGCGGCCCCGCGGCGCCGACGTCCTGCTCAGCCCGCAGCTGCACACCATCGAGGACCGCGTCCGCGCGAGCCTCCAGAGCGCGTGGGAGGCCGGGGCCGCCCCGGTCGACCTCGTGGCGGGCTGAGGAGCACCCATGACGACGATCCCGACCCGGAGGCCCACCATGGCTGTCCCCAGCACCACGAGCACGGCCCCGACGGACACGACGGAGACAGCCGCCTCGGCCTCCTCCGCCCCGGCGCCGTCCACGGCCGCGCCGACGACCTCGGCACGACGCCGGTCGCGCCTCCCCCGCGGACTGCGTCCGTCGACCTGGCTCCCCACGACGGTCTCGGTCGTCGTCGTGGCGCTCGCGTGGTCGTGGGTCGCGGCGGAGAACAAGTACCTGCTGCCGCCGCTGTCCGCGGTCGGCGAGCTGCTCGTCGAGGACTCCGCGCTGTTCGCCTCGAACGCGTGGGCGACGCTGCAGATCGCGATCGTCGGCCTGGGCATCGGTTTTGGCGCCGCCTTCGTCCTCGCGGTCGTCATGAGCGAGATCGGGGTGCTGCGGCGGGCCATCATGCCGCTGGCGATCGTGCTCAACGTGACGCCCGTCGTCGCGCTCGCCCCGGCGCTCGTCGTCGCCTTCGGCTTCGGCATGACACCGAAGGTGATCGTCACCGCGATCATCACGTTCTTCCCGGTGCTCATCAACGTGACGACGGGCCTGCGGTCGGTGCCTGTGCCGGTGCTGCACGTCTTCTCGACGCTGCACGCCTCGCGCCTCGAGGTGCTGCTGCGGCTGCGGATGCCGAGCGCCCTGCCCTTCACGCTCGCCGCGCTGCGCGTCGTGCTCCCGCTGTCGATCGTCGGGGCCGTGGTCGCCGAGTTCGTCGCCCCGGGATCGTCGTCCGGCCTCGGCACGATGATCAAGACCTCGGCCGCCAACTCCCAGCTCGCCCAGCTGTACGCGGCGATCGCCTGGCTGGCCGCGATGGGCGTCGTGATGCTCCTGCTCATCACCGTGGTCGAGAAGCGCCTGCTCTTCTGGCACGAGTCTCAGCAGGGCGCGACCAGCTGAGGAGCGCAGCGGCGCTCTCCACCGTCGCCCCGCTCCTGCCTCGTGCTCTCCCCTCCCGCTGCACCTGCACCTGCAGCCCCCAGCCCTCGGGTCCGTCCCTGACCCCGAGCCCGTAGTCCCCGCTGTCTGCAGTCCCGCTGTCCGCAGTCCCCGCAGTACGTGCACCCCCCTCTCCTCGGCTCTTCTGCGAAAGGCACCACCATGGCTCCCCGATACCGCCGTCAGCTCCGCACCCTCCGGCCCGCGCTCGCCGCGACCGTGGGCGCAACCCTGCTGCTCTCCCTCGCCGCCTGCTCGGGCGACGCCGAGGGCTCCGACGACACCGCCCCGTCCGGCTCGGCCGCCGCCGAGGGCAGCGCGATCTCCGCCGAGCGCTGCGCCGAGAACGAGGCCGCAGGGACCATCACCTACATCACCGGCTACCAGTACCAGTCGTCCGCAGGCATCCTCGAGGCGCTCGCCGCCGACTCCCTCGGCTACTTCGACGCCCTGTGCCTCGACGTCGAGATCCAGCCGGGCACCGGCGACACGGCCGCGAACGCCCAGCTCGTGGCAGCCGGCACCGCGCAGGTGACCTCCCTCGGCAACGACGCGGAGGCCCTCAAGGCCGTCGCGGGCGGCATCGACGTCACCGGCATCGCGACCTGGGGTCACGTGCCGATCGCGACCCTCATGACCGGCACCGACATCACCGACCTCACCCAGCTCGAGGGCACGATCCTCGGCCACAAGGGCTCCCTGCCCGCACCGCTGCGCGCCATGCTCGTCGAGGAGGGCGTGGACCTCGACGCGATCGAGCAGGTCGAGGTCGGCTACGACCCGACGGTCCTGCCGCGCGGCCAGGTGCAGTCCCTCACCGGCTACAAGTCGAACGAGCCGCTGCTGCTCGCCGCCATGGGCGAGGAGGTCACCGAGTGGAACCCCGAGGACTACGGCATCTCCGGGTCCTTCGGCACCATCGTCGCCAACCCCGCCTTCGCCGCCGAGCACCCGACCGCGGTCGAGGACTACCTGCGGGCGACCTCCAAGGCCTTCGAGTACTGCGAGACCAACGGCGCCGAGTGCGTCGGCTTCGCCGCCGACGTCGCGGAGTCCGGCTACGACGAGGAGCACAACCTCAAGATCTGGGAGACGGAGTCGGCGCTCGTCACGGAGTCCACGCCCGAGGGCAGCCCGCTCGGCTTCCACGACGACGCGCTCACCACCTCCGAGGGCGAGGCGCTCGTCGCCTCGGGCGAGCTCGACGAGCTCCCGACCGTGAGCGACGTCTTCGACCCGTCCTTCCTCACGGCGATCTACGACGGCACCGAGCTCGTCTGGCCCGCTCCCTGACCGAGCGCCTCTGACACAACGCGCCTCACCACTCCCGGGGCGTCCGGCCCCCGCACGGGCGCCCCGGGTCCCGCACCTGCCGCACGACCACACCGCACCACGAAGGACCATCATGACGACGACCGACGCCACCACCAGCACCTCGGGCCCCGAGCTCGGCATCTTCCTGCCGATCGGCAACGGCGGCTGGATCATGTCCGAGACCGCACCCCACCCGCAGGCCACCTACGAGTACAACCGGAAGGCCGCGATCCTCGCGGAGGAGGCCGGCCTCGACTTCATCATGTCGATGGGCAAGTGGCGCGGCTACGGCGGCACCACAGACCACTGGGGCCGCACCCTCGAGTCCGTGTCGATGATGTCGGGCCTCGCGGAGGCCACGAGCCGCGTGAAGATCTGGGCGACCATCCACACCAACCTGTTCAACCCCGCGATCGCCGCGAAGATGTACACGACCATGCAGCAGATCAGCGGCGGTCGCGCCGGCATGAACATCGTGGTCGGTGCGTACGCGCAGGAGTTCTCGCAGATGGGCCTGTGGGACGAGTCCCTCGACCACGCCGCCCGCTACCGGTACACCGAGGAGTGGACGAGCGTCCTCGAGCGTCTGTGGTCCGAGGACTCCGTGACCCACCACGGGGAGTTCTTCGACCTCGAGGACTGCCAGTCCCGCCCGCACCCCGTGGTGCGCCCGACGCTCATCAGCGCGGGCCGCTCCCCGGCCGGCGTCGACTTCCAGGCCCGGCACTGCGACGGGTCCTTCCTCACCGCCGACGACCTGCCCGGCCTGCGCAAGGTCTCCGACCAGGTCAAGGAGGCGGCTGCCGCGAACGGCCGCTCGATCAAGACGTACTCGATGTGCACGGTGGTGCTCGGCGAGACGGACGCCGAGGCGGAGGCGAAGCGCCGCGAGTACGGGCGCGGCGCCGACATCGACGCCATCGTCAACATGAAGACGTCGTGGGGCCTGCCGCTCGACAAGGCGATGTCCATGACGGCCGCAGCCCCCGAGGACGAGGCCTTCCAGACCGCCGTGGTGCACGGCTCCCCCGAGACCGTGTCCGAGCGCATCTCCGAGCTCGTCGAGGAGACCGGCATCGACGGGCTCATGATGATCTTCCCCGACTACCACGCCGACCTCCCCGTCTTCGGCGAGACCGTCCTGCCCCTGCTGCGCCCGGCAGCCGTGCTCGAGGGCGTCGCGTGACGACCCTGACGGGCGTCGACGGCACCGTCCGCCCGCTGCCCGGTCCGCTCGCCGAGGCCGCGCTGGTCGTCGTCGACGTCCAGCGGTCCTTCGCCGACCCCGCCTACCTTCCGTGGCTCGACGAGGCCGGTCTCGCCGCGGTCGACGCCGCGGTGACCCGCACCGCGTGGCTCGTGGACCAGGCCCGCGCGACCGGGGTGCCGGTCGTGTGGGTCGCTCTCGAGCAGCTCCCCGACGAGCCGTGGGGTACCTCGCTGTGGCTGCGCGGGCTCGACGCGGCGGCCTGGCCCGAGGCCGAGGAACCCTGCGTCGTCGGCACGCCGGGCGCCGAGTGGTTCGGGGTCGCCCCGCTCCCCGGCGAGACGGTCGTGCCCAAGCGCCGCTACTCCGGGTTCCTCGGGACAGGCCTCGAGGCCCACCTCCGCGGGTCCGGAGTGACCTGGGTGGTCGCCGCCGGCCTCACCAGCGAGTGCTGCGTCGACGGGACCGTCCGCGACGCATTCCAGCTGGGCTTCCGCGCCGTCATGACCTCCGACGCGACCGCCGCCTACGACGCCCAGACCCACGCCCACGCGCTCACCGTCCTCGCCGAGAACGCCGCGGTCGTCGCGACGTCCGCAGCCGTCGCGGCCGCCTGGGCCCACGCCGCAGCAGCCCCCGCACCACAGCCCGTCGCACCGTCCACCGCTCAGCCCACCGCACCGCCGTCCGCCACAGCACCGTCGCCCTCGACAGTGGCCGTCGCCGAGCCGATCCCCGCCGGGAGGCCCTGATGACCACCATGAAGCTCGCCTTCGACATCTCGTTCACGCACACCGAGGGCAAGTGGGCCGCGCCCGGCTCCTGGGTCGGCGCCGACTACCCGGACGTCGGCCTGTTCACCGAGCTGGCCGTCGCGGCTGAGCGCGGCGGCATCGACATGCTGTTCTTCGGCGACGGCACCGGGATCCCGGACACCTGGGAACAGTCGATGGACGCCGCGATCCGCTACGGCATCCAGTGGCCCCGCCAGGACATGAGCCCCTTCATCGCGGCGATGGCCCAGGCCACGCAGCACATCGGCTTCGGCCTGACCTACTCCTCGACGTACATGCACCCCTTCTACACGGCCCGGCTGCTCAACTCCCTGGACCACGTGACGAAGGGCCGGCTGGCCTTCAACGTCGTCGCCTCGGGGCGTGTGGCCGACGCCGCGAACTACGGCTTCGACGGGCTCATGGACCACGACCAGCGCTACGAGCGCATGGAGGAGTTCGTGTCCGTCTGCAAGGCGCTGTGGGACTCCGTCGAGCCCGACGCGATCCTCCGCGACCGCAGCACCGGGCAGTTCGCCGACCCGTCCAAGGTGCACCGCGTGGACCACCACGGCGAGTTCTTCGACGTCGCCGGCCCGCTGCCCTCCGTGCCGAGCCCGCAGGGCCACCCCGTGCTCGTGCAGGCCGGCGCGTCCCCGCGCGGCATCGCCGCGAGCGCATCCTTCGCCGACGTCGTCTTCGGCCTCGGCGGGCACCTGCCCTCGCAGGTGAAGCACAGGGCCGCTCTCGACGACGCCCTGACGGCTGCCGGGCGCCGGCCCGAGGACGTCGGCATCCTCTGGGCCACGCAGGTGGTGCTCGGGCGGACGGCCGCCGAGGCTGCCGCCCGCAAGGAGGAGATGGCGTCGATGCTCATGGACGACGACGCCGTCGGGGCATACCTGTCGTACAACTCGGGCTTCGACTTCTCCGTGCTGCCCGAGAAGTTCACGCTCGCGGAGGTCGCCGAGCAGATCGCGGCCGCGCAGGCCACCCAGTCCGGGTTCGTGCAGCGGCTCATCGCGCGCCGCGGCGACGACGGCGTGCTCACGCGGACCGAGTTCTTCGAGGAGGGCTGGAAGTACGCGACCGGCTACGAGCAGACCATCGCCGGGACCGCCGAGCAGGTGGCCGACGAGCTCGAGGAGCAGTTCCTCGCGACCGGCTCCAACGGCGGGTTCATGATCTGCAACCCGCAGTCCATGCCGTCGTCGCTCTACGAGGTCACCGACCTGCTCGTCCCGGAGCTGCGCCGCCGCGGGCTCGTCAGCGAAAGGTACGCGGGCACGACGCTGCGCGAGAACCTGCTGTGAGCGGCCGGGGTGCGGCAGCGGTCGCCGAGGAGGCGCGACCCGCGCGGCCTGCGCGGAAGCCGCTGCCGGCCCGGCTGCGGCGGCAGATCGTCATCGCGTGCTGCCTCGTGGCCAGCGCGCAGATCACCTGGGGTGCGATCGTCCCCGCCCTCCCCCGCTACGGCGACATGTTCTCGGTGTCGTCGTTCCTGCTCGGCGCGATCGTCGCGGCCTTCGGCGTCGGGCGGCTGCTCGTCAACATCCCCGCCGGGCTGCTGGCCGACAGGTTCGGGCCGCGGCGCCTGCTGCTGGGAGCGCTCGTCGGCCTGGTGGTCGTGACCGTGCTGACGGCCTTCGCACCGACGCTGCCCGTGCTGCTCGTGGCGCGGTTCTTCGCGGGGGTGCTCGGCGGGTCGGTGGTCACCATCGGTCTGGCCGTCGTGACCGCGCGGGCTCCCGCCGACGCCCGCGGGACGGTGCTCGCCACGGCGCAGGCCGTGCAGCTGGCGGGCGGGGCCATGGGGCCGGTGGTCGGCGGGCTGGTGCTGGACAGGTGGGGGCTGCACGCCGTGTTCTTCGCGGCGGCGGTGCCGGCGGTGGCCTGCCTCGTGTGGACGCTGCTGCAGCCCGACCAGGAGTTCTGGGGGAAGGCGGCGCCGGCTCCGGGTCTGGCTCCGGTGGAGGCCGACGCCGAGTTCGTGACTTCAGAGCGAGTTCGTGCCTCCCACGTACCGAACTCGCTCGAAACTCACGAACTCGACGGCTCGGCTGCCGGAGCAGGTGCGCGGCGGCGGGTCGCGACGGACCTGGCGGCGTTCGTGGGGCTCAACGTCGTCGGCTTCGCGGTGTTCGTCATCCGGTTCGGGGGCGAGCAGTCCCTCGTGCCGATCCTCGGCGACCGCGTCGGCATGAGCTCGACCCAGCTGGGCCTGTCGATCGGCGTCATCACCCTCGTCTCGCTCGGGCTGCTGCCCCTGCTCGCGCGTCTGCTCGACGCGGGCTGGCGACGACGGCTCCTCGTCCCCGGCATGCTCGTCGCCGCGGTGGCGATCGCCCTGTACCCCGTGGCCGACACCCCGCTGCTCTTCGGCGCGGTCGTCGTGACCGCCGGCGTCGGGGCAGCGGTCGGCGGCATCGTCCCCGGCGTCGTCCTCGCCGACGTCGCCGCACCGGGCCGCCAGGGCGCCGCGATGGGCATCTTCCGCTCGACCGGCGACCTCGGTGCCGTCGTCGGCCCGCTCGCCCTCGGCCTGGCCCTGGACCACTGGGGGGCGGGAGCCGCGAGCCTCACGCTGGCCGCGGTCGCCGCGGTGTCGGCGGTCGCCTACCTGGTGCTGGTGCGAAGGACGAGGCCGTAGACCGGGGCTCAGCCGGGCACGACGGTGTAGAGCAACCGGACGGTCGCCCCCTGGCAGGCGTCCTGGTTCTCCGCTGTCGAGCGGAAGCCGATCGACGCGCCCTCGAAGGTGGCCGACGCGCCACCCTGGAGCGTCTGGTCGACACGCATGCGGGGGTCGAGGACGGTGTAGTCCTCGGCGTCGCACGCCCCGGCCCCGGTCGGGACCACCGAGAGGATCTCGACGTCGACCGCGGCGACCACCGTCGCGTCGGTGCTCACGTTCACGAGCAGCCCCGCGATCGCGGCAGGTGCGACGCCCGGCGCCAACCCGTCCATCGTCGAGGTCTGCGTGACGGTCAGGCGACCGTCGGCGCCCTCCTGCACGCACCCCGCGTCAGCGGCCTGGGCGGGTGCCGCGGCGAGCCCGGGTCCGACGGTCACCACGAGGGCGAGCACCAGCACGAGGGCGCCGAGCGCACCCCGACGGTGCCGCGAGCGGGCGGCCGTCCCGAGGACACCGAGGAGCACGCAGCACAGCGCCACACCGAGGACCACCGCGAGCGGGGTGTCCAGGCCGGTGGCAGGCAGCATGTCGCACCTCATGGGGTCTCCTCGACGATCGGGCTGGTGACCACGACGGCGGGGCTCGCCGTGCTGGAGGAGGTCCACGTGGCGCGGACCGCGACGACCACGTAGGTGTAGGTCCCGTCGGTCGGGACGGAGTCGGTGCAGCTCGTGCCTGCGACGAGGGCACCCGGGCCCGAGCCGCAGGCGGCCTCGACCGAGACACCGTCGTCCCGCAGCACGAGGAAGCCGTCGGCGGTAGCCCCGTCCGCACCGGGCTCCCAGGTGACGGCGACGTCAGGGCCGCTCGTCGTGGGGACCGAGGCGCCCGTCGGGGTCGCGAGGACCGCCGTCGTGGCTGCGGCGGAACCGGTGGTCGAGGCTGTCCAGAAGGCCGCAGCCGGCCCGGCGGCAGCGGCCGGGAGGAGCGCGACGCCGACGAGCGCCGCAGCCGCGACGGCCACGGCAGGACGGACCCGGCGCCGCGACCCGTGGACCGGGGCTCGGAGCGTCGTCGATGTGGGGCTGTGCACGAGGTGTGCCGTCCTGTCAGGTCGGGAGCGGGGCGTCGTCGGCCGACGCGTGCCGTACCCGGGACCCGAGGGATGTGAGCCGCCTCGGGGCCCGGGAGCCGATCACGGGATCGGGGCGGCGCTCACCTCGAAGTAGAGCGGCACGGCCTGGCCCTGGCAGTCGTCCTGGTTCACGCCGGTGTTCGCCAGCGTGATCGTCGCGACGCCCTCGACGGAGCCCCCCGCAGGGACCTCGCCCGCAGGGACCGGGGTGGAGATGGTCGCCGTGTAGTCGGCGGCCTCGCAGGCACCTGCCGGCACCCACGCCACCCCGTCGGCGTCGGCGGTGGTCACCGTGACGGCCTCGAGCAGCTGAGAGCCGGTCCCGGGGTTGGTCACCGTGAAGTCGACGGTCTGACCGGCGCTCCCGGGGGAGATCTCGCCGACCGCCGGGTCGCTGGCGATGGTGAAGGCCACGGCGGTCCCGGTCGTCGCCTCCCCGGTGCCCGAGCCGGACGCGGTCCAGTAGGCGTACGCGACGCCTCCACCGGCGGCGACGAGCACCGCCGTCAGGACCAGTGCTGTGCGCTTCTTCGCAGGACGTCGGATCTCGGCCACGAGGGCCTCCCCTGATTGGACGTGCAGTCGGCGTGCGGCCACGGGACCGGTCGAGAGCTGGTGACCGGCGGGGCCGACCTCAGTCGAGGCCGCCTCTGCGAAAGTAGCACCGACCGTGAGCCTCTGGGCGAATCGAGCAGATCGGCTTCTCCGGACGAACGGAACGATCATCCTGGGGCGGGCACCTCGGGTCGATCGGGACGCGTCGCGGCGCTGGTCACGGGCCTGGAGCTCTCTCGGAGCCCTGTGCACCACACCTCGAGATCTCACCCGGTCCCACGGCGGCGCAGACGACAGAACCCCCGTCGAGCGGTGCTCGCGGGGGTTCTCCTCGGCGCTTCTGCGAAGCTCACGACTGTGGGACTCAAGATCTGGGGCGGAGACGGAGGGATTCGAACCCTCGAACGGGTTGCCCCGTTACCACCTTAGCAGGGTGGCGCACTAGACCTGGCTATGCGACGTCTCCTCACCGAGTCACCTCGGCGCAGTGCCCGCTGAGCACGTGATCCTCTGCGGGCTGTGCCAGGCTACCTGGCCGAGGCGCCCGGGAGCAAAACGTCGGCGGGTGAGCCAGGTACCCTCTCCGCGGCGCCCTCACCGTGGTGCCCTCCCCCAGCTCGTGTCCGTGACCGTCCGTGCCACGGTCAGCCCGATCGCGAGGGCGATCACCACGAAGGACGCCTGGACCCCGAAGGCCAGCGCGTCGACCGTCTGCCCGGCGTTGAGGAAGTACACGGCCCGGTAGGCCGACGCCCCCGGCACCATGATGACGACCGCCGGCACGCAGAGCGTGAGCCGCGGGACGCGCATCCGCGGGGCCACGACGTTCGCGGCGACGCCGACCACCAGTCCTGCGGCCGCGGCTGCTCCCTGGGCGATGACGCCGGCGTCGAGGAGCTCGAGCCGGATGACGTTCGCGACCATCCCGATGCCGGCGGCCGCGAGGACCACCCGCCACGGACTGTTGAACAGGACGGCGAAGCCGAGCACCCCGAGGGCGCTCGCGACCAGGCGCAGCGCGAGCATCTGGCCGTCGCCGAGGTCGAGCGGGCCGGTGGGGTTCGGCGTGAGACCCATGACCGCCGAGACACCCCACACGCTCAGGGCGGCCGACATCATGATGGTCAGCGCGTAGGTGAGCCGCGAGACGCCCGCCGTGAAGTCCAGGCGCGAGAGGTCGAGCGCCGCCGTGATGAGCGGGAAGCCCGGCACGAGGAACAGCACCGCCGAGACGTACCCGCTCTCGTGGATCGAGTCGACGGCTCCCGCGACGAACAGCAGGTTGACGATCCCCAGGTACACGACGCTCGCCACGGCCGCGGCGACCATCGTCACGCCCAGCTGGTTGAAGCCGCGGTGGATCATGAGACGCCGCGTGAGCTGCCCGAGCGCCGCCCCGACCAGGACCACGAGGACCTCGACCAGACCGCCGTTGTTGAGGAACGCGAAGGCTGCGCAGGCGACGCCGGTGAAGAAGGCGTTCGCGGCCGCCCCGTAGCGCAGGGGGGTCTGCTCGATCTCGTCGAGCCGTGCGTCGACGTCCTCCGCGCTCACCCCCGGCTCGAGGGAGGAGCACAGCCGCTCGAGCTGGACCATGCGGTTCGCGTTCACCCCGATGGTCGGGCTGCGCGTCACCTCGGTCCGGAAGATCGGACCACGCCGCGACGTCGCGACGATCTCGTTGACCGTCACCTGCGCCTCGACGCCGTCGAGCCCGAGCGCCCGGCCCACCTGAGCCATCGCGATGCGCACCCGGTAGCTGCCCCCGCCCGACGCGAGCAGCATCCGGCCGACACGCAGCACGACACCGGACTGCCGGATGAGTCCGACAGGTTCGAGCTCGTCTTCTAGGGGCACCGGAGGAGTCACGGTGTCATCATCCCGCGTCAGCCGCCGACGGTGCGGGACGTGGGTCCCGTCTCGACCGGTGGGTGGCGGGGGTCACGCCACCGCGCGGGGGTCAGCCCGCCCCACCAACCGGCTGTGCGTCTTCGTGCACCCGGACCACCTCGGCGGCAAGCCCCTCGACGACGACCGGGCCTGGCGTCAGCGTGCGCACCGTGGCCAGGCTCAGGCTGCGGCACCCCGTCGCCTCGACCCTGCTGCGCGAGACGACGTAGAACTCCCACTGCCTCGTGTCGAGCACGTCGAAGACGTCGTGCGAGGTGGCTGTCTGCACGGCGAAGACGTACACGTCGGCGTTGTACCCACGCTCCCCGACGTACGTCCCGACGGACTCGTCCAGCATCCGAGCACTGAGCCCGCTGAAGACGATCCGGGAGAGCCGCTGCTGCGACCACGACTGCAGGTACGCGCCGCACTTGACCTCGAGCCGCACCCCATCGGGTGTGACGACGTCGTACGGGTCCCACTCGACCCGCCCAAGAGCCGTCGCGCCGACCGCCTTGCTCACGATGAACTCGGCCATGACCCCTCGCAGCGTGTTCGTCCGCAGCTCGGACATGCCCCAGCGCCAGAAGTCGAGGACCGTCGTCTCGTCGAGACCGACCACCGGCTCGTCCCCGACCAGAGGCCGCGCTGGCGGGACCGGCCCGATCGGACCGCGTGGAAGTTCCGTCACAGCCCGAGCCTACGGGCATGCTCGATACCGGCTAGGCGCTACTCGAAGGTCCACTCTTAAGAGTTCCGGACCAGGCCCATCCACTTAAGAGTAGGTTCGGAGTGAGCAGGTCAGAAGTGCAGGACATCGCCCAGCTCCGAGGTGGGCAGAGCAAGAGCAGAGCCTGCGACTCGCCACCACCTAACGAAACTCTGCTCCGGGCGGGTGACCCAGAGGTGGGCTACCCCTGGGTCACCCACCTCTGGCTCATCGGCCGGACAGCGTCCGGCGTCGCAGCACGAGCACAGCGCCGCCGAGCGCGACAGCACCTGCCGCGGCCAGACCGAGGCTCGTCGAGGACGCCCCGGTGGCGGCGAGGTCACCGCTCTGCGACGCGCGCGGTCCGGCAGCCGCCGGGACGACCGCAGCACCCGACACCACCGGGACCTGGGCCTGCGGTGCGGGGTCGGCCGGCACGACAGGCTCCGGCGCGACGGGCGCCGCGACCGCGGGCACGGCGCCGAGCGAGAGGTAGCCCTCGGCGTCCGCGTCCTGGGTCTCGTTCGCGAAGCGCAGCGGCAGGCCGCCGTCCATGACGTTCGGGACGGCGAAGGCGACCGTCGCCCCGGTGAGGTCGACGTCACCGGCGGTGAGCGTCGCGGAGACGGTCGAGGTCTGCCCCGGCTGGAGGCCCGGCAGGTTCGCCGCGACGGGCGCCTCGGCGAGCACGGCCCCCTGGGCGTCGAGGACGACCATGGAGGCGGGCCAGTCGTAGTAGAACGGTGCGACACCGCGGTTCGTGAGGTCGAGCGCCACGTCGACGGTGGTCCCGTCGCTCGTCACCGTGGCCTGCGTCGCCGTCAGGTCGTACCCGAGCGAGGCGGCCGCTGCGACCGCACTCTCGCGGGTCGCCCCGGTGTACCCGGTCGACCAGGCCTGGTGGTTCATCATCCAGCTGATGTGCGTCTGGGTGACCGAGTCGGCGAAGTTGTAGTCGCGGCCCTGGGGGATCTCGGCGGCTGCGTCCGGGCAGGAGAGCGGGTCGTCGAAGAGGCAGTTCTGCAGCGGCGGGTAGAGCTCGCCGCCGATCGGCGCCTGCTGCCAGGCGTCCTGCATACCCTCCTCGATCACCTTGGTGAGGAAGTGCCAGTCGGTCGTGGGGAGGGTGGCGTAGGCGAAGGAGTCGTCGTGCAGCCCGAAGCCGTGGCCCTTGACCGCCTGCGACGGGTAGCGGGCCAGCAGCCAGGTGTCGTCGAGCGCGGCGTCCCAGGCCTCCCAGATCGTCTCGCGGGTCGCCTGGCTCGGCATCCAGTCCTCGCCGGTGGGGTTCTCGTCGGAGACGACGCCGTCGACCGGGTAGGTGTGGTCCTCGCCCCAGAACCCGATGAGCCCGGCGGTGACGTAGCCGACGCGCGGGTCGCCGTCGTACTCCTGACCGAAGGCGGTGACGAAGTCGACGATCATGTCGACGACGCGCGGGTCGTCGTAGTCGGGCGAGAAGCTGCGGCCGTCGTTGTCGAAGAAGTCGTACGCGCGGTCCTGGCTGATGCCGTCGGGGCCGAGCAGGTAGTCCGGGACACCGGAGTCCTGGCCGGGGTAGTCGAGGTAGAACCGGAAGACCGACTGGTGACCACGCTCGGCGATCGCGTCGAGTCGTGACTCGACGGCGGTCCAGTCGTAGGTGCCGTCCCCGGTCACGACGGAGTCGACGGGCAGGTAGAACCACTCCATCGAGTGCGGGAAGTCAGGGTCCGCGAACCCGGAGGACTGCCCCGGCTCGGGCGCGAAGGGCAGGAACCCCTTGAGCGGGTTGGTGGCGAGGGCGGGGGTCGCCGCGAGCTCGTAGGTCGCCGTCGCCGTGCCCGTCGCACCCGCTGTGCCGGGCGCGGGCGCCGGGCCCGTGGCGGCGACGGCCGAGGTGCCGAGCAGGCCGAGGGCGACGGTCAGAGCGGCTGCTGCCGCGCCTCGTGCCCGGTGTCGTGTCGCTGGTCTGTCGATGGTCATCTGCACTGTCCTCCAGGGTCGGCCGGCCCGTTCGACCGTGCTGCGACGCGCCTGTGCGTCGCAGTCTGACAGGTGCGCGGGCCGACGGTGCTCCAGACGGCTGTCGGTGCTGCCGTCGCGTCCATCACAGCAGCAGGAGCATGGTTATGCAAGACCCTTCACATAAATGCATGTGTTCGCTGTCACATCTGTGCAGCATCCCGATGTCGCGAGCAGGAGTGATTGATTCTGACGCGTTGACGGGTATCGTGATCACTAACGCGCACCGACGAGGGTGCACCCGCTCTGACAGAACAGTGAGGCGCCCCATGACGGCGACGTACGTGCACGACGAGATCGCTTCGCAGCCAGAGAACTGGCGACGGGCCGCCGGGCTGCTGCCCGAGGTCGCCGACCGCCTCCCGCAGCGCGGTGAGCGCATCGCCGTCGTCGGCTGCGGCACCAGCTGGTTCGTCGCCCAGGCCTACGCGGTCCTGCGCGAAGAGGCCGGGCACGGCACCACCGACGCCTTCGCCGGGTCGGAGTACCCGGTGCTGCGGACCTACGACCGCGTGCTCGCGATCTCCCGCTCCGGCACCACGACCGAGATCCGTGAGCTCCTCGGACAGGTCACGCACGTCCCGACCGTGCTCGTGACAGCCGTCGAGGACTCGCCCTGCGCCGAGGCCGCCGACGTGACCGTCGGCCTGGCCTTCGCCGACGAGCAGTCCGTCGTGCAGACCCGCTTCGCCACGACCGCGCTCGCCCTCCTGCGAGCGCACCTCGGCCAGGACGTCGAGGCCGCAGCGGTCGACGCCGAGAAGGCCCTCGAGGTCGACGTCGAGCAGCTCGTCGACCTCGAGCAGGTCACCTTCCTCGGGCGCGGCTGGACCGTCGGCCTGGCCAACGAGGCCGCCCTCAAGACGCGCGAGGCCGGCCAGTTCTGGGCCGAGAGCTACCCCGCCATGGACTACCGGCACGGCCCCATCGCGATCGCCGAGCCCGGACGCGCCGTCTGGACCTTCGGCGAGGTGCCGGAGGGGCTGCCCGACGACATCGCCGCCACCGGCGCGCTCCACGTGCACCACGACCTCGACCCGCTGGCCGCGCTCGTCGTCGCCCAGCGCTTCGCGGTCGCCGTGGCCGAGCACCGTGGCCTCGACCCCGACCGGCCGCGCTCCCTCACGCGCGCCGTGATCCTGTAAGGAGCAGCCATGACCCAGCGAGACGCTCTCCCCAGCCTCGGCGACGGCCTCCCCGTCGTCGCCATCGACGTCGGCGGCACGACCATGAAGGTCTCCGGCGTCGGCCCGACGGGCGCCATGACCGCCCCGCGCCGTGTCCCCAGCCCGCCGCCGGGCCCCGGCAGCGCCGACGAGGTCGTGCGCATCGCCACCGACCTCGTCCGCGAGGAGTCGGAGCGGCTCGGCGTCAGCCCGGCCGGTCTCGGCATCGCGCTGCCCGGTGTCGTCGTCGAGGACCAGGCGCTCGGGGTGTACTCCGAGAACCTCGAGTGGCACGACGTCGACTTCCGGGCGGCCTTCGCCCAGACTCTCGACATCCCGGTCGCCGTCGCCCACGACGTCCGGGCTGCCGGCGCCGCAGAGACGCGCCTCGGTGCGGCTCAGGGTGCCTCGACGGCCCTGGTGCTCGCGATCGGCACCGGCATCGCCACCTCGGTCCAGGTCGACGGCCGGCTGCACGTCGGCCGCGGCTACGCCGGCGAGATCGGTCACGCCGTCGTCGAGCCCGGCGGCGAGCCCTGCGTCTGCGGGAACCGGGGGTGCCTGGAGGCGACGGCCTCGGCCGGTGCCATCCGCCGCCGCTACGAGCGTGACGCCGGGACGCAGGTCGACGGCGCGAAGGAGGTCCTCGCGCTCGCCGCAGCCGGCGACCCCGTCGCGGTCGCCGTGCGCGACTCGGCCTTCGACGCGCTCGCCCTCGGGCTCTCGCACGCGGTCACCCTGCTCGTCCCGGACGTGGTGGTCATCGCCGGCGGTCTCTCGGAGGCCGGCGACGCGCTGCTCGTCCCGCTCGCCGAGCGGCTCGAGCGCCTGGTGCGGTACGGACCCGTCCCGCCGCTCGTGCGGGCCCACCTCGGCGAGGACGCCGGGCTGGTCGGCGCGGCCCTCGCGGCCCGCGACGCCCTCGCCCCGACGGGCGCTGCGCAGACCTCGCGATGATCCTCACCCTCACGCCGAACCCCGCGGTCGACGTCACGCTCGTCACCGAGCACGTCGACCGCGGGGCGAGCCGGTCCATTGAGACCGCGCTGCGCCGGGCCGGGGGCAAGGGCGTGAACGTCTCCCGGGTCCTGGCCCAGCAGGGCGTACCGACCCACGCGGTGCTGCCCGTCGGGCGCGACGACGAGGCCTGGTTCCGTGCCGACCTCGCCACCGTCCCGCACACGCTCGTCGTGTGCGAGGCCCCCACCCGGCACTCGTACGCGATCGTCGAGACCGGTGAGGACACCACCTCGATGCTCAACGAGTCCGGCTCCGCCCGCGGCGCCCGCGAGTGGGACGACCTGCTCACCGCGCTCCACGGTCCGGTGCGCCGGGCCGACGTCCTCGTCGCGTCCGGGTCGCTGCCGCCCGGGGCGCCGACCGGCACGCTCCAGGCGCTGACCGTCCTCGGCCGCGCCGCCGGGGTCCCGGTGGTGCTCGACGTCGCCGGCGCCCACCTGCTCGCAGCCGCCGACGCCGGAGCGGACGTCCTCAAGCCGAACCGGGACGAGCTCGTCGCCGCGCTCGGCGAGGTCGACCCGCTCGACGGCGCCCGCGCGCTGCAGCGTCGAGGGGCCCGGCTCGTCGTCGTCTCGCTCGGCGCAGACGGGATGCTGCTCGTCCCGGTGCACGGCGACCCCGTCCACGCGCGCCTCCCCGCCCCGCTGCACGGCAACCCGACGGGTGCTGGCGACGCAGCCGTGGCCGCCGTCGCGAGCCTGGTCCGAGGGAGGGACGTGGCCTCCCTCGACCACGAGGACCTCACCGCCGTCGCGCGACGCGCTGTCGCCTGGTCCGCCGCGGCGGTCCTCAGCCCGTGGGCCGGCTCGCTCGGCGGCGACCCTGCCGCGCTCGAGCACGACGTCGTGCTCGGCGCGCGACCGGCGACCAGCGGTCCGCCGGACGCACGCCCGGTCCCCTGACCCCTCTCCTCCTCTGCTCTCTGCTCTTCTCCTGCCTGCTCATCGCTCCCCGTCCATCCTTCGACGAACGGATCCCCATGCCTCTCGTGACCACCCGGTACCTCGTGAGCGAGGCCGCCCGCCTCGGGCACGGCGTCGGTGCCCTCAACGTGCTCCACCTCGAGACCGCCGAGGCGCTGGTGCGCGCCGCGGAGCGCGCCGGCCGACCCGTGATCCTCCAGGTCTCGCAGAACTGCGTCTCCTTCCACGGCGGTCACCTCGAGCCGCTGACCCGCGCCGCGGCCACGCTCGCCGAGAGCTCCGACGTCCCCGTCTCGCTGCACCTGGACCACGCCGAGGACGAGGCGCTCGCCCTCGCCGCCGTCGACCTCGGGTACTCCTCGGTCATGTACGACGGCGCAGCCCTCCCGTGGGAGGACAACATCGCCGCCACGCGCCGCGTCGTCGCGCACGCCCGGACCAGAGACGTGTTCGTCGAGGCAGAGCTCGGGGAGATCGGCGGCAAGGACGGCGCGCACGCCCCGGGTGTCCGGACCGACCCGGCCGAGGCCGCCGAGTTCGTGGCGACCACCGGAGTCGACGCGCTCGCCGTCGCCGTCGGGTCGTCGCACGCCATGACGACCCGAGAGGCGGTGCTCGACCTCGACCTCGTCGCGCGGCTCCGGGACGCCGTGCCCGTGCCCCTCGTGCTGCACGGCTCGTCGGGGGTCGACGACCGCACCATGCAGGAGGCCATCCGCGCCGGCATCGTCAAGGTCAACGTCTCGACGCACCTCAACAGCACGTTCACCGCGGCGGTCCGAGAGTTCCTCGGCGCCAACCCGGCCGTCGTGGACTCTCGCAAGTACATCGGCCCGGGGCGCGAGGCGATGATCGCCGAGGCCGCCCGGCTCCTGCGCCTCTTCTCGCTCGAGCTCGACGAGGGCGCACCCGTCGGCCGATGACCACCACGCTCGTGCACTCCGTGCTCCTCGTCAGCCACGGCACCGAGACACCCGACGCGTGGGTCCTGCTCGACGGTCCGCAGGTCGCGGCCGTCGGTCAGGGGACCACCTGGAGAGCACGGGTCGACGTCGACGGGAGCGCCGACGGTCCGACCCCGGCACCTCCCGGCACCACCGTCGTCGACGGGACCGGGAAGGTCCTGGTGCCCGGGTTCGTCGACGTGCACGGTCACGGAGCCCTCGGCGTGGGGTACGAGCAGCCCGCCGGTCCGACGGAGGTGCTCCGCGCGGTCGAGCACCACCGGTCGCACGGCAGCACGCACCAGGTGCTGTCCCTCGCCACGGCACCGCTCGACGCGCTGGCCGACCGCCTGGCGCTCGTCGCCGAGCTCACCCGGACCCCCGGCAGCGGTGTGCTGGGCTCTCACCTCGAGGGCCCCTGGCTCGCGCTGTCGCACTGCGGCGCCCACGACACCCGCCTGCTGCGGACGCCGTCGGCGGCCGACGTGGCCCGTCTCCTCGCGGTCGCGGACGGCACGCTCGTCCAGGTGACCCTCGCCCCCGAGCTCCCCGGGGCCACCGAGGCCATCAGGGCCCTCGTCGACGCACGGGTCGTGCCCGCGGTGGGTCACACCGGCGCAGACCTCGAGACGACGCAGCGCGCCTTCGACGCGGGCGCGCGGGTCCTCACCCACGCCCTCAACGGGATGCCTGGGCTGCACCACCGCGCGCCGGGCCCGGTGGCGGCCGCGCTGGCCGACGACCGGGTGACGCTCGAGGTGGTGAACGACGGCGTCCACGTCCACCCGGCGATGGTGGCGCTCCTCGCCGCTCAAGCCCCGGGCCGCGTCGCGCTGGTGACGGACGCCGGAGCGGCCACCGGGCAGGGCGACGGCACGTACCGTCTGGGGTCGATGGACGTCCGCGTCGCCGGCGGCGTGGCACGGCTCGTGGAGGGCGGCTCGCTGGCCGGTTCGACGCTCACGCTCGACGCCGCGCTCCGCCGGGCGGTGCAGGACGTCGGGCTCCCCCTCGGGCAGGCCGTCGGTGCCGTGACCGACGTCCCGGCCCGCGCCGTCGGACGGCCTGACCTGGGGGTCCTCCGGGTCGGCTCGCGGTCCGACGCCGTGCTGCTCGACGCGCGGCTGCGCGTCGACACCGTGTGGTTCAATGGGCGATCCCTGCCCGGTGCCCCGAACGAGGAGTGAGATGGAGCGCGAGGAACGTCTGTCCCGGCTCGTCGACCACATCGTCGCCAACGGCTCGGTCCACGTGGAGGAGGTCGTCGAGACCTTCCAGGTCTCCCCCGCCACCGCCCGGCGCGACCTCGACACCCTGGCGGAGCAGCAGCTGGTCAGCCGCACGCGTGGCGGGGCGACGGTCAACAGCATCTCCGGCGACCTGCCCATGCGGTACCGCACGGTGCGCCGCTCGCAGGAGAAGAACTCCATCGGCGCAGCGGTCGCCGCGATGGTCACGCCGGGTGAGGTCATCGCCTTCAACGGTGGGACCACCACCACCGTCGCCGCCTACGAGGTCGGTGTCGCGACCTCGGGCGACGAGCGGTTCTCCGGCTCGGTCACGACCGTGGTGACGAACGCCGTGAACATCGCGAACGACCTCATCGTCCGCCAGAACCTGCGCATCGTCGTGACGGGCGGCGTCGCCCGCGCACGGTCGTACGAGCTCGTCGGTCCCCTCGCGTCGCTCATGCTGCCGGAGATCAACATCGACACGTTGTTCCTCGGGGTGAGCGCGGTCGACCTGGAGCACGGCCTCTTCACGCACCACGAGGGCGAGGCGGCCGTGAACGCGGCCCTCGTGTCGCTCGCACGGCGCACCTACGTCGTCGCGGACTCGGACAAGTTCTCGGCGACGGCCTTCGCCCGCATCTGCGGGCTGGACGACGTCCAGGGCGTCATCACCGACTCCGGCACCGACGAGAGCACCCTCGACGTGCTCCGCGGCCGTGGCCTGGACGTCGTCGTCGGCTGACACGACCGTGCCTGAGCACGCGGCGTGGACGGCCCGGTCGTCGGGCCTGCCACCTGGTGTCGTCCGACCTCTACGTGGTGTCGTCGGACCTACCTCGTGGCGGGCCGGGAGAGGCGCGTGCACCCCACCCGGCCGCCGGTCACCGCGAGGCAGGGCTCACAGCGGGTAGAAGCTGTCCGAGTCGTCGAACACCGGGCCGAAGTCGACCTCGCGGTCCTCGATGCGGAACCTGTACCGTCCTACCTGCTCGGTCGCCGGCGACGTGGTGAGGAACGTGCGCAGCTCGTCGTGGTCCTCGGCGTCGATCCACGCGGGCGGGTCGGACACCGCGGGGAAGCCCGAGAGCGTCGCGCAGTCCTTGAGCCACTGCATCTGCTGGTCGCTCAGCAGGTTCCTGCGGTGCCGGAAGTACACGACGTCCGGGTCCAGGCCGACGAGGCCGCGCATCCACAGGCGGCTCACCGCGTTGGAGAGGGCGTTGTGGGCGGTGGCGTCCGACGGGTCGTCCGTCGCGTAGTTGTCCCACATGGGCGCGACGTCCGGGCCGGTCCGCACGGCGTTGAGCACGCCCAACGACGAGAAGATGGGCGCCCCGGAGCCCAGGAGGTAGGTGTCGGGACCGACCGCGGCGCGGATCGTCTCGATCGCCGTGCGGTACGCCTGCTCGCGGTCGACGTCCTGGGACCGCACGCCATCGACGGTCCCGGCGTTGATGAAGTCGAGCTTGAGGTAGCTGAAGCCCCAGTCGTGGACCGCGCGGCTCACGGTGTCGACGAGGAAGCCCTGGGCGTCGGGACGCGTGAAGTCGAAGGTGTAGTAGTGGCTGCCCCAGTTGGTGCCGGCGTGGACCAGGGAGCCCGACGCGTCCCGCAGCAGCATCTGCGGGTTCTTCTGCACCACCTCGGCGTCCGGGAGCGTGATGAACGGCGCGATCCACAGCCCTGCCCGCATGCCGTGGTCGCTGATGAGGCTGACGGTGTCCTTCATGCCGGCGGAGAACTTGTCGTTCGGGTGCCAGTCGCCGACCAGGCGCTCCCAGCCGTCGTCCACCTGCACGGTGTCGAAGCCGAGGCCCGGGAGCTGGGGCACGACCTCGTCGAGGTCCGCGCGCGAGATGGTCTCGTAGTAGGAGTACCAGGAGGACCAGACGGCGCCGGGTGCCTGCGAGAGGCTGCCGTGGCGCTCGACGAGGAGGTCGCGGTACCGCGCGAAGACGGCGAGCTCGTCGCCCTCGAGGAGCACCCAGGACGCCGACCTGCCGGTCTCGGTCCAGGCGCTGACGAGGTCGGTGTCGGCGTGCAGGCGCGGGGTCTCGCCGTCGAGGCAGCCGAGCAGCAGGGTGCCCTGCTCGGACGCCACGGCGATCATCCAGGACGAGTGGTGCCGGGCGGGGTCGTCCCAGCGGGTGTCGTCGGCTGTCTGGCGGCGGACGGGGTTGGCGACGCGCAGGGGCGCGTCGGCGATCGCGCGCCACCCGGACGGAGACCAGGAGTTGTGCCCGTTGCGGTACACGTCGCCCTCGGTGCGGCCGTGCAGGAACGCCGCCCGGGAGGCGGTGAAGAAGGTCTCGGTCGGGGCGTCCGCACCGGTCGGTGCGCTCGCCCAGGTCGGGCTGCCGCCCACCTCACCCCCGTGGAGGGTGAGAGGGAGACGGGGAGGGCTCTGGATCGACATGGCAAGGTCCTTCGCACGACGACGGGAGCGGTGGGGTGCACCGCTCCCGTCGCCTGGGTCGGGACGAGGCTGGGCTCGTCCTGCTGGGTGGTGGTCGTTCTGCTGGTCAGCTGCTGACCGGCGGCCGGTCAGCGGCCCGGTCGTCGCCGGACGGGGACGGCGTCACTCGTAGTAGGACTCGACCGTGGCGGCCGCGGTGTCGAGCGCGGTCTGGGCGTCGGTCCCCTGAGCGATCGACTGCATGGCGTCCTGCACGGCCGTGTTGACCTCGGCGGAGCGCTCGATGACGGGCACGAGGAAGGTGTCGCCGGCGTCGGCGACCGACACGAAGGCGGTCGAGTCGTAGCCGAGGGCCTCGCGAGCCTCGAGGGCGACCTGGGTCGCCGAGGACAGTGCCGGGAAGATCAGGCCGGCCTCGCCGACGCTGTCCTGGCACTCGGCCGAGGCGAGGTACTCGACGAACTGGTAGGCCTCGTCGGGGTGGGACGTCCCGGCCCAGACGGAGTCCGCGAGCCCGTTGGTCGACGCGAAGCGTCCCGCCGGTCCGGTGGGGACCGCCGCGAACGCGAACTCCGTCGGGGCAGCCTCACCCAGGTAGGAGGACGCCATCCACGAGCCCTGGATCGTCGAGGCGGCGTTCTCGTTCTCCATCACGGCCTGGGTGCCGAGCGTCGACGTCGAGTCGAAGCTCGGGGCGTAGCCGTCCTCGATGAGGGACTGCAGCCAGGTGGCGGTCTCGACGAGGGACGCGTCGGCGTAGTCGGGTGCCGAGGTGCCGTCCCCGAAGGTGAAGCCGTTGGCGTGGGCGAAGACTCCCCACCCGTTCTGGCCGATGGCTCCGTCGGCCCACTCCGGGTAGTACCCGTAGCGGACGACGTCGCTGCTGTCGAAGGCCGGGTCGCGACCGTCGCGGCCGGCGGAGTCGACGCTCGTCGCGGCCACGAACTCGCCGAAGGTGCCGCCGTCGGTCGGGTTCCAGGTGAGCGCGGCCATGTCCTCCGGCGTGAAGCCGGCCTCCTCGGCCGCCGCCACGTTGTAGAGCAGGCCCACGGTGTCCCAGTCCTTGGGGAGCCCGTAGCGGGCGTCGCCCTCGGCCCAGCGGTCGGCGAGGTCCGGGGTGTAGTCCGCGAAGTCGATGTCGGAGGCGTCGACGTACTCGGAGAGGTCGAGCAGCTGCTGGTTGTCCACGAACTCCTTGTAGTAGGAGATCTGGTTGACGAAGATGTCGGGCGCGGTGCCGGCCGTGATCTGCGTGTTGAGGTTCTGCCAGTACTGCGCCCAGCCCGTCTGGGTGATCTCGACGGTGATGTTCGGGTTCTCCTCGGTGAACGCCGCGGCGCAGGCCTGGTAGAGCGGTGCCTGCTGGTCGTCCCACATCCAGTACTGGAGGGTGACGTCACCCCCGTCGGCAGAGCTGCCGCCGGAAGAGCAGGCGCTGAGGGTCAGCGCCGATGCTGCCCCGATCGCCACGAGTGCTGCGAGCTTCTTCATGGTCGTGCCTTTCTGTCTGACTGCCGTGGGGCAGGGAGGAACGGCTCGGGCGGGCTACTTGCCGCCGGAGAAGTTGAGGGACTGCACGAGCTGCCGTCCGAGGAAGATGAGGATGAGGAGCACCGGGATGACCGACAGGGTCGAGCCGGCCATGAGGCCGGTCCAGTCGGGCCGGGTGTTCGGCGACTGCTGCTGGAACACGCTGAGCCCGACGGTGAGCACCCGGGTGCTCTCGGAGTTCCCGGCGACCAGCGGCCACAGGTACTCCTTCCACATCCCGACGAAGGTGATGAGGATCATCGTGGCGATGGGGCCTCGGCTCATGGGGAGCGCGAAGCGCCAGAACCTGCCGAGCGGTCCGACGCCGTCGAGCATCGCGGCCTCCTCGACGGAGCGCGGCAGCGAGAGGAAGAACTGCCGCAGGAAGAAGATCGCGAAGGGTGTGACGAGCAGCGACGGGGCCACGAGGGCGAGCATCGTGTTGAGCAGGCCGAGCTCGCGCATGAGGGCGAAGTTCGGCAGCAGGGTGAAGATCCCCGGGATCATGAGCCCGGCGATGATCAGGACGAAGAGTCCGTCGCGCCCACGGAAGGTGAGGCGGGCGAAGGCGTAGGCCGCCGCGGCGCAGGACAGCGTCTGGGTGAGGGCCACCGACCCGGCGAAGATGAACGAGTTCATCGTGTAGCGCAGGAAGTTGATGCTGGCGCCGGTGCCGCCTGCGGCGATCGCCTCCTCGGTGGTGGTCAGGCCGAGCACACGCCGGAAGTTGACCAGCGTCGGGTCGGTCGGGAACAGCCTGTCCGAGTCGGCGATGAGGTCCGCCGTCGGGGTGAGCGACGTCCGCACCATCCAGTAGAACGGGAACACGGTCGCCACGACGACGAGCCCGAGGACCAGCCAGGCGCCGAGCCTGCCGGGCGCGAGACGGCGGGGGACGAACCGGGACCGCTGGCGGACGGGTGTGCTGACGGCGGCGGGGGCCGCGGTGGTGGTGGTCATGCGAGGTCCGATCGGTTGGCGCGCATGATGCGCAGCTGCACGTAGGTCAGGGCGCCCAGGAGCACCACGAGCAGGATCGACACCGCGGAGGCATAGCCCATGCGGTGGAACGAGAAGGCCAACTGGTAGATGTAGTAGTAGATGACCCGGACCTCGGGGATCGGGTTGTTGCCGTACCCGACCTGGACGAGGTCGAACACCTGGAACGACCCGATGAACGAGACCACGAGCACGAGGGCGATCACCGGTCGGATGAGCGGCAGCGTGATCCCGAAGAACATCCGGGTCTCGGACGCACCGTCGATCGAGCCGGCCTCGTAGAGCTCGGCGGGGACCTGGAGCATCCCGGCGTACAGCAGGAGCGCGGTGTACCCGAGGCCGGACCAGACCGAGATCATGACGATGATCCACAGCGCGGCCTTCGGGTTGTAGAAGGTCACGCCCCCGATGCCGACGGAGTCGAGCAGGTTCTTGAGGTAGCCGACGTTGGCGTCGAGCAGCCAGCCCCAGATGAGCGCGATGGCCACGTTGGGCACCAGCCACGGCAGCAGCAGGACCGACCGCAGCCAGGTCTTGAGGTTGAGCCGCTGCATGAGCGCGGCGAGCACGAGGGCCAGCACCATCACGAGGACGATGTTCGCGATCGCGAAGACGGCGGTGATGCGCAGCGAGCTCCACACCTGGGGGTCGGAGGCGATCTGCCGGAAGTTCTCCAGGCCGATGAACTCGGGCTCCCGGAGGAGGTTGAAGTCCGTCATGGAGTAGTAGGTGCCGCGGATCGTCGGGTAGATCCAGAACACCGCGAACCCGAAGAGCGCCGGGAGGAGGAGGATGGCCGCCGCCCAGGCCTCCTTGCGGTCCCGGATCGGCTTCTTCACGGCGCGGCCTGACGGCCCGTCGTCGCTGTCTCTGCGTCGACCGGGATCGGCCGACGTCTCGAGCAGTCTCGTCACTGAGAACCTCCTGGGCTGTGTGGTGCCCCTGCACTGGTCTGATGGTTAGGCTAGGAACTTGCTAGAACCCTGTCAAGGGCTTTACGTAACCTGGGTCACGTGTGCCACTTCCGTTTGTGGTACTGGTAGTCCACGAGTCGAAGGAGCGGTACACACATGGCGACGATCCAGGTCAGGGAGTACAACCTCGAGCGCACGCTGGGTGCGATCAGGTCGAGCGGTCCGTCGACCACGTCCGAGCTCACCCGCGCCACGGGCCTCTCGCGCCCGAGCATCAACTCCCTCGTCTCCGAGCTCGTCAGGCTCGGCTGGGTCGACGTGGTCGAGCCCGTGCTCGACGGGCAGGGTGGCCGTCCGCCCCAGCGCTTCGCCTTCAGGAGCAGGGCAGGGCTGCTGGTGGGTCTGGACATCGGCGTGCACAGGATCTCCGTGCTGCTGGCCGACCTCGACGGGGGCGTGCTCGTCGAGCACCAGGTCGCCGTCGACCCGGCGCTCGCCCCGCCCGAGCGGCTCGAGGCGATCGACCGGACCCTCGGCGAGGCCCTCGCCGAGCACGGCGCGAGCCCGCACGACGTGTGGGCCGTCGGCGCGGCGGTGACCGGGCCGGTCGACGCGACAGGGCGCACCTCGCTCTTCAGCCCGCTGCCAGGCTGGACCGACGTCGACCTGGTCGGCCACCTGGCCACGACCTTCCCGTGCCCGGTGCGCGTCGAGAACGACGTCAAGCTGGCCCTGCTCGCCGAGCACGCGTGGGGAGCGGCCCAGGGCGCCGACGACGTCGTCTACATCCTCGCGGGCCTGCGGACCGGGGCCGCGGCCTTCGTCAACGGCGTGCTGGTCAAGGGCCACGCCGGTGCCGCCGGAGAGATCGGCCGGCTCCCGGTGGTCCGCTGGAAGAAGGCGATCGGGATCCTGCGCGGGGACCACGCCGGAGACGACGACCTCGACGTCGACGCCACGGCGGCCGCGACCACCTTCGAGACCGCGCGCCGCGGCGACCCCGGCGCGCGACGGCTCGTCCGTGAGTACGCCCGAGCGGTCGCGACGGGTGCGTCCGCCCTCGTGCTGACCCTCGACCCCGAGGTCGTCGTGCTCGGCGGCGGCAGCACACCCTGGGCCGAGCTGTGGGTGCCGGAGTTCTCGGCCATGGTCGGCCGCAGCGTCATCCGCATGCCCGACGTGCGCGTGTCGACCCTGGGTGGCGACCACGTGGCGCGGGGTGCGGTCCGGCTGGCGATGAGCGAGGTCGAGTCCTCCCACCTGACGGGCGAGATCCGACCGGCGAGAGCGCGGGCGTCCGACGCCGACGAGAGCCTCGCGCAGCCTGTCACGACCTGACGCGACCCCGACCGCGGAGAGCGGTGCCGCCGAGACGGCGCGCGCACCCCCGGGGCCGGTCACTCGCCGAGACCCAGTATGCGACGCGCGTTGGTGCTGTAGAGCGAGGTCAGCAGGTCGACCGGGAGGTCGGCGCCGGAGACCGTCCACCGCCCCTGCGGAGGGATGCTCGCGCCGGGTGCGTAGGGGAAGCTCTCGTCGTCGCTCTCGAGGAACCTGAAGTACGTCTCGAGACCGGCGCGCTCGAGGGGGAAGATGTCCGTGCCGAAGAGCACCCTGTCGGGGAACTCCTCGAGCAGGCGACGGAACCGCCGCGGCTGGCGCCCCAGCTCGGCGACGCGGCCCGCGGTGTCGACGAAGAAGTTCGGCAGCTCGCGCAGCAGCCTCGACACGTGGTCCAGGTCTTCCGCGACGCAGCCCACGTGGGCGCCGATGTACGTGGTGCCCGGCGTCGCGCGCACGAGCGCCTCGAGAGCTCCGAGGAGACCGTGGAACGAGGGGTACACCGCCCGGTCCGCGAAGGACCAGTCAGGCTGGCCGGCGAGCTCGTCGAACCTCTCGTTGTGCGCGTCGAGAGGATCGAAGAAGGCGACCGGGTCGGCCACGTGGATGAGCACCGGGAGGCCGAGCTCGCCGGCGACCGTGAGCACCTCCACCACCCGCGGGTCGTCAGGCTGCACGAGCGCGCCCGAGGCGTCGCGGACCGACAGCCCGAGGCTCTTCCACACCTTGACCCCGCGAGCCCCCCGCGCGGCCGAGTCACGCAGCTGCGCGACGAGCCGCTCGACCCCGTCGGGCTCGCTGAGCAGCGGCCACTCCACCTGGCAGAAGGTGACGAACCTGCCGGGGTGGGCACGGTCGTAGCGCGCGAGGTTGGCGTCGAGGGCCTCGCCCCACAACCCGTCGAGGTTGACCACGGTCGTGAGGTTCACCTCGTCCATGAGGGAGAGCAGGGCGTCCACGTCGGGGGTGCACCAGTCGTCGGTGAGCCAGCGACCCAGGTGGTTGTGGATGTCGACCGCCGGGACGGCCGCGCGGGCCACGTGGGTCTCGGGCACCCGCAGCTGTTGTCGGGGCGTCCACTCGGCGAGGCGCAGGTCTGGCACGGGTGGTGTGCTCGGGTTCACGCCCAGGGCGTCGTGAAGCGGCATCGTCGAGGCCTCCGGTGGCTGAAGTTGATCGATTGGGTCGGGTTCCAATCAGATTCTTGCACGCCATCGGATGTTGCGCCATGATCGACCCATGGTTCACATCGCGTTCGTCGGCGCTGGCAGCGTCGTGTTCACCCGTCAGCTCGTGAGCGACATCCTCCGGTTCCCCGAGCTCTCCGGCGCCCACCTGTCCCTCCACGACATCGACCCCGACCGGCTCGCCGTCGCCGAGGCGTCGACGCGGCGCGTCGCAGCCCAGCTCGGTGCTGACGCCCAGGTCACCGCGTCGACCGACCGCCGCACGGCGATCGCCGGCGCTGACTTCGTCGTCAACATGATCCAGGTGGGTGGGGTCGACGCGACCCTGCGCGACCTCGAGATCCCGGCCCGGCACGGGCTGCTCCAGACCATCGGCGACACCACCGGCGTCGGCGGGATCTTCCGCGCGCTGCGCACCTTCCCTGTCATCGAGGCGCTCACCACCGACATGCGCGAGCTGTGCCCCGAGGCCTGGCTGCTCAACTACACCAACCCGATGGCCATGAACGTCTGGTGGGCCTCCGTCGTGGCCCCGGACATCAAGACCGTCGGTCTGTGCCACAGCGTCTACTGGACCGCGCACGACCTCGCCGCCCTCGTCGGGGTCCCCGTCGAGGAGACCCGGTTCCGTGCCGCCGGCATCAACCACCAGGCCTGGCTGCTCGAGTGGGAGCACGAGGGCCAGAGCCTCTACCCGCGGCTCGCCGAGAAGATCGCAGGCGACCCCGAGCTGCAGCGCCGCGTCCGCGTCGAGATGTTCCGCCGGATCGGCTACTACCCCACCGAGACCAGCGAGCACTCCTCGGAGTACCTCCCGTGGTTCCTGCGCTCCCCCGAGCAGATCGAGCAGTACCGCCTCACCCCGCTCGAGTACGCCGACATCAGCCGCGCCAACCTCGCCCAGCTCGACGAGACCCGTCGCATCCTCGCCGCCGACGAGGACTTCCCCCTCGAGGAGGGCGCCAGCGAGTACGCGCCCGTCATCATCCACTCGATCGTCACGGGCACGCCGCGCGAGGTGCACGTCAACGTGCCGAACGCCGGGCTGATCGACAACCTGCCCCAGGGCGCGGTCGTCGAGGTCCCCGCCACCGTCGACGCCTCGGGGGTGCACCCCGTCCCGATGGGTGCGCTCCCGGTGCAGTGCGCGGCGATCAACCAGCCGTACGCCTCCGTCGGCGCCCTGACCGTCGAGGCAGCGCGGCGAGGCGACCCTGTGCTGGTGCGGCAGGCAGCGCTGGTCGACCCGAACACGTCGTCGGTGCTCACACCTGCGCAGATCTGGGCCCTCTGCGACGAGCTCGTCGCCGCCCACGGCGACCTCCTGCCCCCCGCGCTGCGCGTGCAGGTCGGCAGCTGACCCCGCTCCACCCCCGGCACGACGACGGCCCCCGGCCCAGGAGCGAGTCCTGGACCGGGGGCCATCGTCGTGCTGCGGAGGCGGAGGGATTTGAACCCACGGTCGACTCGCGCCGACTCCAGTTTTCAAGACTGGTGCATTAGGCCGCTCTGCCACACCTCCTCGCGTCCTGGCTCGACCTCCCCGGAGGGTGGCAGGCCGTGCGACGCAGGGCACATTCTGTCACGAGACCCGCCCGAGGCCGAACTCCTGCGCCGGCCCAGCGCCCCGGACGCACCGCCGCCCGGCCTCGCGGACGTGGGGGGGACGTCGGGCGAGGCCGGGCGGTCAAGGAGCCTGACGAGGCTCCCTGGTCTGGGTGTCAGCTCACGCAGCCCGGATCTGCTGCATGGCGTGCTGCACGAGCGCGATGAGCGACTGCTTGGTCGCCGCACGCGAACGGGCGTCCGTGTAGAGCATCGGCACGTGCGCGGGGATCTGCAGGGCCTCGCGGACGTCCTCGAGGCGGTGCTTGGCCACACCGTCGAAGCAGTTGACTCCGACCACGAACGGGATCCCGCGGGACTCGAAGTAGTCGACGGCCGGGAAGCACTGCTCCAGGCGGTCGGTGTCGACGAGCACCACGGCGCCGATCGCACCACGGACCAGGTCGTCCCACATGAACAGGAAGCGGTCCTGGCCCGGCGTGCCGAACAGGTACAGCCATAGCGAGCCCGGGAGCTCGATGCGCCCGAAGTCCATCGCGACGGTCGTGGTGGTCTTGCGGTCGGTCTGACCGCCCGCGTCGTCCACGCCGACCGAGTGCTCGGTCATCGCGGCCTCGGTGTTGAGCGGCTCGATGTCCGAGATCGACCCGATGAACGTCGTCTTGCCGACCGCGAACCCGCCGGCCACCACGATCTTGACGACCGTGGGGGCACCGACGGGCTTGCTCACAGCGGTGGCCTCGGTCGGTCCGCTAGAGGGCTGAAATACCATTGAGAACACTCTCCAACACACTCAGGGACAGGGCGGGGTTCTGGCCGTGGCCGGTGTGAACATTGACTGGCGTAGACGTGTGGATGGTCAGGTAGCCGTCCTCTGCGAGGTCGGCGATGAGGATCCGGACCACGCCGAGCGGCATGCGCAGGAGCGCAGACACCTCGGCGATCGACACGTAGTTGCTGGCTGCGTGGCTGAGGATCGCTCGCTTCTCAGGAGGCAGGCCACGGCTGTCGACCGCACCCGGGAGCACCTCGATGAGGGTCTCCAGGGGGAGGTTCGACGTCGCGGACCGCACTCGCCCGCCGGTCACCGCGTACGGGCGCACCGTCGCGGCCTCGAAGTGCTCGCCGTCCATGGAGTGCGAGCCGGAGCGTCTGGTCATCATGGCTACCTCATCCGATGGGGGCTCGGACGGCTCCGTCGACAGGCAGGCTGCTGCGCATCTCGGTGATGAGCTGCGGCGTCAGCGTCGCCTCAGTCCGAGAGACCAGCATCGCCATCTCGTAGCCGATCAGACCGACGTCGCACGTCGAGTCCGCGACAGCCGCGAGGACAGAGCCGTTGGACACGTTCATGAGGAACAGGAAGCCGTTGTCCATCTCGATGATGGACTGGCGGACCGCGCCTCCGTTGAGCTGGCGGGATGCCCCGCGGGTCAGGCTCGACATGCCGGACACGATCGCGGCGAGCTGGTCGCCGCTGGTCCGGTCGAGGTTGTCGGACATGGCCATGAGCAGGCCGTCGGCCGACACGACCAGGGTGTGACGGGTGCCAGGGACAGTCCTGACGAAGTTGTCCAGCAACCAACCGAAGTTCGTCGCCTCGGTGCTGAGAGCGCTCACGCTTCCTCCTTCTCGATGCCTCAGTGGCGATAGACCATCAACGCGGCTGGGGCGCCGAGTCTGGGACGTACTGCGTGCTGAGGTCCACGGCGGGTGCCGCGGCCTCCTCGGTGTGACCTTCGCCCTCGGGTGCCTGACGTCCACGCGAGGTGGCCGACTGGAACGCCGAGAGCCGGGAGCGAAGCTCGGCCGCGTCGCGGCTGATCTTCTGGGACGCGAGGTCGTCGGTGGATTCCGCGACCTCGCCACGGGTACGGCGGGTCAGCCCGCCGCCCTGTGAGGTTTCGACCGCCGCAGGGCGGTAGGAGGACAGCTGGCTCAGCTCGGCCAGCGCCTGCTCCTGGATGTTCGACCGCATGGCGAGCATCGAGGACATGTCCGAGCTGATCTGCCCCGGGGGCGTCCAGCTGTCGGTGGTGCCCGCGATCTTGCCGAGCTCGGCGAGCGCGGTGTCGGGCACGGGGGCAGGGTTCCAGGAGCCGCTCGCCAGGTCTGGCAGCGTGTTGCGCGACGGCGCCGGAGCCCACGCCGACTGGTCCGTCGCGGCTGGGACCGCGAGGACCGGCTCGGGGCTGAAGGCGACCGGCGCGGGCGCCGGGCTCCCTGCACCCGGGCTGAAGACCGCGGGGGTGCGCGGGGTCAGCGCCACGGGCTCTGCGGCGCGCTGCGGCGCAGCGGGCAGGGCCTCGTCGGTCTCGTCGTCGCGCTTCTTCTTGCGGCCGAAGAGGCCGCGTCGCACAGGCGCCTCACGCTGACGGGTCGACCGGCGGGTCGGCGCGTCGGAGAGCACGTCGGCGAAGCTCGGCAGCGGCGCCTCGAAGGCACCCGGGACCGAGGCCTGAGCCACGGGCGCGGGAGCGGCGGGCTGGGCCGCCACGGGCTCGGGCGCCGTCTCGACCGGCGTCGGAGCCGGCGCGGTGGCGTCGACCCGGTCCGACAGAGACCCGACGGGCTCGAAGGACTCCTCGGGGACGAAGGCCGGCTCGGGCGCGAACGCCTGCTCCGGTGCGAACGTCGGCTCCGGTGCGAACGTCGGCTCGGGCTCGAAGACCGGCTGCGGCTCGGCGAGCGCACGCCGCGCCCCGCGGGTCGCGAGCGGCGGGGCCGCCTCGGGCTCCGGCTCGGGCTCGGGCACACCTGCCGCGGACTGCGCCTCGTAGGCGCCCAGGGGCTCGTAGGCGGTCACGGGGGCCCAGGTCGACGACGCGTCGTCGTCCACGGCCTGGGGGCGGACCGGCTCCGGCGCCGAGGCGAACCTGGCCGCCGGCGCGGGCTCGGGCAGCGCAGAGGACTCGGCCCACTGCTGGTCGTCCTGGAGCTGCGGCGCCGCCCACTGCGGCTGAGGCGCCTGCTCCGCGGGCTGCGGCTCGACGACGGGCTGCTCGACGGGGGCGGGGTAGAGGTCGGCCGAGGCCGGCGCCCACTCCTCCTCGTCGGGCTCGAGCGAGGGGACCACGACGGTGCCGCGCGAGGGCAGCTCCGGCTCGGCCGGCTTCGCCACCCCGAGGCTCTCGAGGGCGGAGGTGGCCCACGACTGCGGCTGCTCGTCGTCGGCGAGCCCGGGGACGGCCAGCGGGGCGCCACGCTCGGCGGCGACCGCGTCGAGGGCGGAGGCCCCGTCCTCGAGGGCGTTGAGGGTGCGGAAGCGCGAGAACATCGCGCTGCGACGACCGCCGTCGAGCAGCGGTGCGTCCTGGACGGGCTCGAGGGACGGAGCGCCGGCGGCACCGGCAGACTCCCCACGGGCACGGCTGGGCAAGCTCGGCGGCAGGGCCTCGGCGAGGGTCTGCTCGGGCGCCCAGTCGACGTCCGTCACCGCGGTCAGCTCGACCTCCGGGTCGGCGGCCTCGAGCGCCGGGAGCACGATGGAGTCGTCGGCGGGCGGCAGGTTGGCCGGCGCGGCGGCGACCGGGGCGTCCGGGAGCGCGGCCGAGGCAGGGATCGACGCGCGGCGACGGGGCATGCCCATGCTCGTCGCGCCGTCGGTCAGCGCCTCGAGGTCCACGGGCTCGGCCGTCACGGCCTCGGGTGCCGTCCAGTCCTGGGTGGCCTGCTGCGTCGCGGGGACCAGCGGGTCGGTCGGCAGCTGGAGCGGGACGTCGGACTCGTCCACGAACAGGGAGAGCGGCAGCGACACCGTCACCACGGTGCCGGCGCTGCCGTCGACGGGCAGACCGAACACCACGTGCGCACCGAGCTTGTCGGCGAGACGACCGACCACGAACAGACCGAGGCGCTGGACGCCGATGACGTCGGAGGGCGAGCGCGAGGCGACCTTCTCGTTGGCGCTCGCGATGTCGTCGGCGCTCATCCCGAGCCCGTGGTCGCGCACCTCGATGGTGACGTAGTGGCTCGTGCGGGTCGTGGTGACCTCGACCGCGGTGTTGGGCTCCGAGAACATCGTCGCGTTCTCGAGGAGCTCGGCGACGAGGTGCGCCGCGTTGAGCGCCGTGTGCCCGAGCATGAGCGGGTCGGACTGGAGGTTGAGGTGGATGCGGTCGTACAGCTCGATCTCGGACGACGCGGTGCGGACCACGTCGGATACGGGCATCGGCTGGCGCACGCGGCGGCCCGAGTCGATCCCGGCGAGCACCAGGAGCGACTCGGAGTTGCGGCGCATCCGGGTCGCGAGGTGGTCGAGCCGGAACAGGTTCGCGAGGATGTTCGGGTCTTCCTCGGACCGCTCGAGGTCGTCGAGGAACGCGAGCTGGCGGTTGAGCAGCACGTGGTCGCGGCGGGCCACGTTGACGAACATCTCGGCGATGGACCCGCGCAGCGCGGCCTGCTCGCGGGCGACCTCGACGGTCGTGTGGTTGACGTCGTTGAAGGCCGCGGCCAGCTGGCCGACCTCGTCGTCGGACTCGACGACGATCTCGGGGAGCTCGAAGTCCGGCATCGCACCGGGCACGGCGGTCTGCTCGACGAGCCGCGGCAGCTGGTCGCGGACCTCGCCGGCGGTCTTGGTGAGGTGCTTGAGCGGCCCGGTGATGCGTCGGGCGATGAGCAGCGCGACCACGACGGAGGCGAGGACGGTGAGCATCGCGATGATCACGGTCGCGATCGCGGTGCTGCGGGCGGAGGCCGTCGAGTCCGACGCTGCTTCGGCCATCCGCACGCTCAAGGTCTCGTTGAGCGGCGCGATGCGGTTGACCTCGGTCTCGACCGCACCGGGCCAGCGGGCCGCGAGGTCCGGCCGGACCGAGGAGAAGTCACCGGTCGCGAGCAGACGGCGCAGACCGGTGTACTCCACGTTGGCGCGAGGGAGGATGAGGTCGGTGTCGTCGAGGAACGCCACGGCCTCGGTCGCCCGGGCTCGTGCGGCGTTGGTGTCCGCGACGATCGTGGTGAGCGCGTACACGCGGTTGATGGCCAGCTTGTCGCGCGAGGCGTCGATGAGCGCCTGCTGCATGAGCGGCAGCTCGGCACCGAGCTGGTCGAGGGCGTCGAGCGAGGTGACGTAGGCGTCGACGTCCGCGGCGAGCTGTCGGTCGGTGAGGCCTGCGGAGAGGGCGGACAGGCCGGCGGGCAGGCGCTTGATGAGCGCGGTGTACCGCGTCGAGAGGTCGTCCGGCCCGACGGTGCCGCGCTTCTGCTCGTCGCGGATGACCACCAGGTCGAGGTTGTTCGAGGCGAGCGCACCGTCGAGCGCGGTCCGGACCCGGGGGTCGATCGCGCTGACGTCGACGGCCCGGAAGGCCGTGGCGAGAGAGGCGAGCGCCTCGTCGGTGACCTTGCGGACGGCGACGATCTCGGCCGTCGTCTGACCCCGCGCGGTGGTGACCGACACGGTGCGCTCCTCGGAGAGCGCTGCGCTGGCGGCCTCGATCGCGGGACCGAGGTCGACCGCGTCCTCCGCCTGGCTGGCGACCTTCGCGTCGTCGAAGGCGGCCACGGAGAACAGACCGGCGGCGAAGAACAGCACGATCACAGGCACGGCAAGGGTGGCGAGGATCTTCCCTCGGACGCTCAACCTACGGAGCATCTGTACCCCTCCTCTTCCTTCTCTCGTGCGGTCTTCGGCTCGGTCGGTGCAGACCGAGCACCGCCGGGGCGACACTGACCGCAACCAGACCATCGGCTGCACCCCGCGACACCTTGAGGAGAACCGCGGACTTTAACCCGAGCGGTCCCCCGCCCCCGGGCCGGGAGCCCCGCGCGGTCGTACGCTGGACCGATGCACGCGGTCACGATCACAGCGCCAGGCGGTCCCGAGCAGCTCACCTGGCAGGAGGTCCCGACGCCCGTCCCCGCACCCGACGAGGTGCTCGTCCGGGTCGCCGCGGCCGGGGTGAACCGTGCCGACCTCATGCAGCGCCAGGGGCACTACCCGCCGCCGCCGGGCGCGCCGGAGTGGCCCGGGCTCGAGGTGTCGGGCGTCATCGAGGCCCTCGGGTCCGAGGTCGCCGGGTGGCAGGTCGGCCAGCGCGTCGCGGCGCTCGTCGACGGCGGCGGCTACGCGACCCACGCGGCCGTGCCCGCGACCCAGCTCTTCACGGTGCCCTCCGGCATGGGCCTGGTCGAGGCGGCAGCACTCCCCGAGGCGGTCTGCACCGTGTGGAGCAACCTCGTGGGCGCCGCGCACCTCACCGCAGGCCAGACGGTCCTGGTGCACGGCGGCGCCGGCGGCGTCGGGACCGTCGCCGTCCAGGTGGCCGTGGCCCTCGGCGCCCGGGTGCTGGTCACGGCCGGCAGCCAGGAGCGGGTCGACGCGTGCGTCGCCCTCGGTGCGGCGGCCGGCTTCGTCTACCGGACCACCGACGGCTCGTCCTTCACCGAGGCGCTGCCCGGACTCGTCCAGGAGCAGACCGACGGTCGCGGGGCCGACGTCATCCTCGACGTGGTGGGCGCCGCCTACCTCGACGCGAACCTGCGCTCGCTCGCCACCGGCGGACGCCTGGTGGTCATCGGCATGCAGAAGGGCACCCGCGCCGAGCTCGACCTGGGCCGCCTGCTCACCCAGCGTGCCTCCGTGGTCGGCACGACGCTCCGTGCCCGGCCGCGCTCGGAGAAGGCAGCGATCGTGGCCGCGGTCCGCGAGCACGTGTGGCCGATGCTCGAGGACGGCCGGCTGCGCCCCGTGGTGCACGCCGAGGTCCCGATGCGCGACGCGTCGCGCGCACACGAGCTCATGGACTCCGGAGCGGTGCTCGGCAAGGTCCTGCTCGTCACCTGAGCGTCGCCATCGCCACCAGGACTGCACACCGCTACCTCCGGTCCACGGCGGGAAGCCGGTCCGCCGTCCCCCTGTGCGGGTGCGGTGTTCTGCGTGAGACTGGAGGCATGGCACCGACAGAGCACGCACCCGACGACGAGCGCTCCCGGACCACGGTCATCCACGAGCCGGCCAAGATCCTGCGGATCGGCGAGATGGTCAAGCGTCTGCTCGAGGAGGTGCGCAGCGCGCCGCTCGACGAGGCGGCCCGGGCCCGGCTCGCCGAGGTGCACGAGCGGTCCCTCGCCGAGCTCGAGGACGGGCTCTCCCCCGACCTCGTCGCCGAGCTGCACCGCGTGACCCTGCCGTTCACGGACGACGTCGTGCCGTCGGAGTCGGAGCTGCGCATCGCGCAGGCCCAGCTCGTCGGCTGGCTCGAGGGCCTCTTCCACGGGCTGCAGACCGCGATGGTGGCGCAGCAGATGGCTGCCCAGGCACAGCTGCAGGGCGGGCAGCGTGCGCTGCCGGCCGGGCTGTCGGCCGACGGGTCCCGGACAGCCGACGGGTCTAGGACAGCAGAGAGCCCGGGGGCGGACGGACGTCCGACCCCGGGCCAGTACCTCTGAGACACCACTGGAGTGTCCGAGCCATCGGACCCGCCGCCCCTCCCCGGTGCAGCGGGTCCGCGCTCAGCCTTTGACGGACCCCGCGAGGAGTCCCCTCACAAAGTACCGCTGAAGTGCCAAGAACACGATCAGCGGGACGATCATCGACACGAATGCACCCGCTGACAGCAGGTGCCACTGCGAGCCACGGGTTCCCGCGAGCTCCGCGATGCGCACCGTGAGCGGGAACGTGTCGGTGCTGCCGAAGGTCAGCGACACCAGCAGGTCGTTCCACACCCACAGGAACTGGAAGATCGCGAAGGACGCGATCGCCGGCGTCAGCAGCGGCAGGAGCACCTGGAAGAAGATCTTCACGTGCCCCGCGCCGTCGACCCGTGCGGCCTCGACCAGGGACGGCGGGATGTCCTTCATGAAGTTGTGCAGCAGGAAGATCGCGAGCGGCAGCGCGAAGATCGAGTGCGACAGCCAGATGGCCCAGAACGACCCGTTGACGCCCCACTGGACGTACTGGGAGAGCAGCGGGATCAGGGTGACCTGGATCGGCACCACCTGCAGGGCGAAGACCGCCACGAACAGCAGGTCGCGTCCGCGGAACTCGATCCACGCGAAGGCGTAGGACGCGAGCAGCGCGAGCGAGATCGGGATGACCACAGCGGGCAGCGTGACCACCACGGAGTTGATGAACACCGTGGCGAAGCTCGTCGACGACCCGAAGAGCACCTCGGAGTAGTTCTCGAGGGTGAGGGTCGGGTCCTTCCAGAGCGTCCACCAGCCCGAGGACCGGATGTCGGCCCGGGGCCGGAACGAGGTGACGAGCAGCCCGAAGGTCGGGATGGTCCAGAGGATCGCGAGCACGATCGCGACGAAGGACGCCCACGGCGAGCTGAGCCGTCCCTTCGCGGCGATCGCACGCTTCTCCGTCCGGCTGAGCCTCTTCGTCGAGACGTTGGGCGTCGACTCGTCGCCGTCGGACTTCACGAGGGGGCCGACGGGGTTCACGGGGGCGCTCATCGGATCTCCTCGGTCATGCGGAGCTGGCGGACGTTGTAGATGACCAGGGGCACCACGAGGATGAACAGGATCACCGCGAGGGCGGCACCGAGACCCTGGTTACGGATGACGAAGCTCTGGTTGTAGAACTCGTTCGCGACCACCGAGGTGTCGAAGTTGCCGCCGGTCATGGTCCGGACGATGTCGAAGACCTTGAGCGTGCCCATGGCGATCGTCGTGACGACGACGATGAGCGCGGGACGGATGCTCGGGACGGTGATGTACCGGAACATCTTCAGCCCCTGGAGCCCGTCGAGGCGGGCCGCCTCGACGATGTCGTCGGGGATGGCCTTGATGGCCGCGGAGAGCACGGTCATGGAGAAACCGGCCTGGATCCAGATCATGACGACGATGAGGAAGAAGGTGTTGGCGGGCGCCCCGAGCAAGAACTGCTGAGGTTCGAGCCCGATCCAGACGAGCACCTGGTTGAGCACACCGGTCTGGTTCACACCAGGCTGGTCCGGCTTGTACTCGTAGACGAACTTCCAGATGATGCTCGCCCCGACCATGGAGATGGCCATCGGCAGGAAGATCAGCGTCTTCGCGAGGTACTCCATGCGGGTGCGGTCCACGAGGACCGCGTAGACGAGGCCGACGAGCGTCGCGACGAGCGGGACCAGGACCACCCACAGGACGGTGTTCCTCAGCACCACCTGGAACTGCTCTTCGGTGAACGCGGTGATGTAGTTGTCGATCCCCACGAAGTCGGCGCCGTTGCGGTTGAACAGCGACGACCAGATGGTCCGGATCCCGGGGTACAGCAGCCCGAAGCCGAGCCCGAGGATGGCGGGGCCGAGGAACCCCGCGGTCACGACCCAGCGGGGGATCTTCTTGGGGCGGTCGACCGCGAAGAGGATCGCGCCCATGATGACGACGAAGAGGACGATGGCGATGACCATCAGCGCCAGCTTGTGCGGCGTCGACTCCGCGTTGATGAACCAGTCCATGCTCTACCTCCACGGCCGCGGGGACTGCGTGGGCAGCACTGCCCAGGCAGGTCCGACGCCGTGCGAGCCCCGGTGGGGTCGCACGGCGTCGGACGACGTTCAGTGCTGCGTCAGCTGGTGGGCCACGCCGCGTCGATGTTGGAGAGCACCTGCTCGTCAGAGATGTCGGTGACGAACCAGTCGACCATCTGCTTCCAGAAGGCACCGGTGCCGACCTCGCCGGGCATCATGTCCGAGCCGTCGAAGCGGAACTCGTAGCTCTCGTCCGTGAGGAGGTCGTAGGAGAGCTGGTCGATCGGCGACTGCAGGAGCGAGCCGTCGAAGCCGGTGTTGGCGGAGAGCCAGCCCTGGCCGGTGACCTGGGCCTTGGCGTCAGCCCACTGCGGGCTGGACAGGTAGGCGTGGAAGGCCTGGACCTCGGGACGGTCGGCGAAGGCCGTCACGAACTCACCGCCGCCGAGCAGCGGCTTGTCGTCAGCGGTCTCGCCCGGGAGGTAGAAGGCGAAGACGTCGCCGTCCTCGGCGACCGTGAGCGACTCGTCCCAGTTGGCCTGGTAGAAGTTCGCGGCACGGTGCAGCGAGCAGGTGCCGTCGGGGATGCCGTTGCCGGCCTCGTTCCACGGAGCTGCCGCGATCGAGCGCACGTCGCCCAGTCCGCCGTTGACGTAGTCCGGGTTCTTGAGGATGTCGCCGACCGCACCGAGCGACTCGACGATGGCCGGGTCGTCGAAGGGGATCTCGTGGGTGACCCACTGGTCGTAGACGTCCGGTCCGGCGACGCGCAGGACCATGTCCTCGAGGAAGTCGGTCGCGGGCCAGCCGGTCGCGTCACCGGACTCGACACCGGCGCACCACGGGATCTTGCCCTCGTCGGCGATCTGCTGGGTGAGGGCCATGAGCTCGTCGAGCGTGGTCGGGACCTCGTAGCCGCTGTCCGCGAACTCCTGCGGGGAGTACCAGACGAAGGACTTCACGTTGGCGCCGAGCGGCGTCGCGTAGAGCGTGCCGTCGACGGAGCCGTAGTCGACCCAGGAGTCGGTGTAGAACTCCTCGGCGTTGTCGATGACGGCCTGCGGGGCCGGCACGACGGCGTCGGGGAAGTCCGCGACGAGCGACTTGAGGAACCCGGGCTGCGGGATGTAGGCGATGTCCGGTGCGTTGCCGGCCGTGATGCGGACGGGGAGCTGCGCCTCGAACTCGCGCGAGCCCTCGTAGGCGATCTCGACGCCGGTGCACTCGGTGAAGGGCTTGTAGGAGTCGATCTGCTCCTGCGACTCCGGGTCGACGATGGAGGTGTAGACCGAGACGGTCTTGCCCTCGAGGTCGCCGAACTCGTCGGTGTACTGCGTGTAGTCGGCGCAGTCGACGTCGGCCGTGGCCTCGTCGCTGCCCCCGCCGTCGCTGTCCGAGCAACCAGCCAGCACGAGCGCGACGCTCGCCCCAGCGGCGACAGCCGCGAACCCGCGGCGCTTCAGTGTTCTCATCGTTGCGCTTCCTCACATCGTCGTGACGGATGGTCCCCTCCGGGGGGAGCGCAGGACGCCGAGGTCGCTGCTGCGGGACCGCTCAGAAGCCATGCAAGCGCTTGCATGGGCTGAGCGCAACCGTGCAGAGGCCCAGTTCAGGTCACAGTTCTGTCACGTCTGCCGAGGTGGGGCGGTCGACGAGCGCACCACGAGGTGCGTCGGGTGCAGCACCTGCAACGCCCCGGAGACCTTCTCGGACCCCGGCACCGCCCACAGCGCGATGTCCGACAGCAGCAGCTGTGCCGCCTCGCCGCCCTGCCGGGCCGGGTCCTGGGCCACCGTCGTCAACCCGACGAGCTCACCGAGGTCGTGCCCGTCGATGCCGATCACCGAGAGCTCGCCGGGGACGTCGATCCCCCGCTCGCGCGCCGCGAGGATCGCGCCCATGGCCATCTCGTCGGAGGCCGCGAACAGCGCCGTGATCTCCGGGTGGGTCTCGAGGAGCCGGTGCGCGGCCTCGCGCCCGCCGTTGACGTCGAAGGCACCGTCGACGGCCCAGCCGGGCTCGGCGGCCACGCTCGCCTCCTCGAGGGCGACCCGCCACGCGGCGTGCCGCGCGACCGGGGGCGACCACGAGTGCTCGACCCCCGCGGGTCCGGTGATGTGACCGATCCTGCGGTGCCCGAGCCCCAGCAGGTGCTCGGTCGCGCACCGGCCCGCGGCGTCGTCGTCCAGGCGCACCGTGACGTGCTCGTGCCGCCCGGTGCCGACGAAGGCGAGGGGCAGGTCGAGCGCCTCGAGCGAGGCGACCTCCTCGCGGCTCAGCGGCATGCCCACCACGAGGACGCCGTCCACCCGGCGCCGCAGCACGCTCGGGTCCACCCGCGGGCGCGACTGGTCGCTCGAGAGGTCGAAGGTGTAGAGCAGGGCGTCGAAGCCGACCTCCCGCAGGGCGCGCTCCGCGCCGTCGATCGCGCGGGCGTAGAACCACCGGTCCACCCACGGCGTGAGCAGCCCGATGCTGCGCGTCCGGCCCGAGGCCAGGCTCGCGGCCGAGGGCGACGCGACGTACCCGAGGTCCCGCGCCACACCCTGGATCCGGTCCCGCGTGGCGGCCGACACGCTGCTGAGCCCCCGCAGCGCCCGCGACACCGTCGCGGTCGAGACTCCCGCTGCTCGTGCGACGTCGTCCATGCTCGCCGCAGCGCTGGGGCGAGGGACCGTCGGGAAGCTGGTCACGGCACGGACTGTCCCCGTCCTGGGTCGAGGATGCTGCGCAGCACCGGGACGGCACCGTCGTCGACGATCGACAGCGTGACCTCGTCGGCCGCGGCGATGACCTTGGCCTCGGCGTGCCCCATCGCGACGCCGCGACCGGCCCACCCGAGCATCTCGAGGTCGTTCTCGCCGTCGCCGATCGCCACGGTCCGCTCCGCCGGGACCGAGCAGAGCGCACGGAGCCGCTCGAGGGCGGAGGCCTTGGTGACCCCGCGCGGGGCCACGTCCATCCAACGCGTCGCGGAGATGAAGAACGACGTGGCCACCAGGCCGAGCTCTTCCACCCGTCGCTCGAGCTCGCGCGTCGGCGTCGACGCCTCGGAGACCACCACGCGGATCGCGTCGCGCCCGCCGAGGTCCTCGAGGGACACCACCTGGCTCGGGCCGTGGGTCCCGTGTGCCGGGAAGCCGTCGGTCACCCAGAAGCCGACCCCGACCTCCTCCATCGCGATGTGCGCCGAGGGCATGTGCTCGGCCATGACGGCGAGGGCGGCGCGCGGGTCGAACCGCACGACGTCCTCGACCACGTAGCCGTCCGGGAGGGTCGGGTCGAGGCGCGCGGTCACGGACCCGTTCGACGACACCACCCAGCCGGAGTCGATGCCGAGCTCCCGCGCGACGGGGAGCGCGCCGACCAGCGGGCGCCCGGTCGCGATGACCACCTCGTGGCCGGCCTCGCGCAGCGCGGTGATCGACTCGCGGACCTCGTCCGAGATGAACTCGTCGAAGGACATGAGGGTGCCGTCGACGTCGAGGGCCACGAGGCACGCGCCGTCGGCCGCACGTCCGGCGACCTCGGCGGCCGCACGGGCGGTGAGCGCCTCGGTGGCGGGGGACCCGGGCGAGAGCGTGGGCCCGCCGCCGGAGGGCGCACCACCGAGGTCGAGCGTCATGCCGAGACCGGCTCGAGGACCTCGAGGCCGCCCAGGTACGGGCGCAGGCCCTCAGGCACGCGGACCGAGCCGTCGGCCTGCTGGTGGTTCTCGAGGATCGCGACGATCCAGCGCGTGGTGCCGAGCGTCCCGTTGAGCGTCGCGACCGGACGGGTGTCGCCGGCCGCGGTGCGCTCCCGGATGCCCAGGCGACGCGCCTGGAAGGTGGTGCAGTTGGACGTCGAGGTGAGCTCGAGGAACCGGTTCTGGGTGGGCAGCCACGCCTCGCAGTCGAACTTGCGGGCGGCGCTCGAGCCGAGGTCACCGGCGGCCGTGTCGATCACGCGGTAGGGCAGCTCGGCCTTGGCGAGCATCTGCTCCTCCCAGGCGAGCAGGCGCTCGTGCTCGGCGTCGGCCTCCTCGACGGGGACGTAGCTGAACATCTCGACCTTGTGGAACTGGTGCACTCGGATGATCCCGCGGGTGTCCTTGCCGTACGAGCCGGCCTCGCGGCGGTAGCAGGCGCTCCACCCGGCGTAGCGCTGCGGCCCGTCGGACAGGTCGAGGATCTCGTTCGAGTGGTAGCCCGCGAGCGCGACCTCGCTCGTCCCGGTGAGGTAGAGGTCGTCTGCCTCGAGGCGGTAGATCTCGTCGGCGTGCGCGCCGAGGAACCCGGTGCCCGCCATGATCTCGGGCTTGACGAGGGTCGGGGTGATCATCGGCGTGAAGCCGGCCGCGTAGGCCTGGTCCATCGCGGCGTTGAGCAGCGCGAGCTCGAGGCGGGCCCCGATGCCGGTGAGGTAGTAGAAGCGCGAGCCCGAGACCTTGGCACCGCGCTCGGTGTCGATGGCCTTGAGGCGCTCGCCGAGGTCGAGGTGGTCGCGCGGCACGAAGTCGGCGCCGTACTCGGCCTGGAAGTCGCGGATCGTGCCCTCGGTGCGGAGCACGACGTAGTCGTCCTCGCCGCCGGCGGGCGCGCCCTCCACGATGTTGGCGATCTGCCGGCTGAGCTCGGTGAGGGTCGTGTCGGCGTCGTCGGCGTCGGCCTGCAGGGCCTTGACCTGCTCGGCGATGGTCTTGGTGCGGGCGAGCAGCGCCGCGCGCTCGTCGCCCTGAGCCTTGGCGACCTCCTTGCCGAGGGACTTCTGCTCGGCGCGCAGCTGCTCGAACTCCGTCAGCGCGCTGCGGCGCCGGGAGTCGGCGTCGAGCACCTGGTCGACGAGGGCCGGGTCGTCGCCTCGGGCGACCTGGCTTGCACGGACGAGGTCAGGGTTGTCGCGAACCACTCGCAGATCGATCACCCGGACAGCCTAGCGACCCCAGCCACCTCTCGCGTCCGCCGTACCTGGGGTGCCCCCCGCACCCGCCCACCCTCATGTCCGTGGCGCGTCGCCGTGGCCCTCCGCGGAGGGCGGTGCCGGCGCGTACCGGGCATGAGGACGTGGGTGAGGTGGGAGGATCGGCGGGTCGGGACACCGGGCGCGGCGCGCCCACCACGAGAGGGCGACGATGGCAGGCCACCGGATCTTCACCACGAGCTTCGCGAGCATCTACCCGCACTACGTGGCCAAGGCCGAGCGCAAGGGGCACACCCGCGCCGAGGTGCACCAGGTCATCACGTGGCTCACGGGGTACGACGACGCAGGCCTCGAGCGCGTGCTGGCCGACGAGACCGACCTGGAGACCTTCTTCGCACAGGCACCGGCCATGAACCCGGACGCCTCCCTCATCACCGGCGTGATCTGCGGTCTCCGCGTCGAGGAGGTCGAGGACCCCCTGATGCAGCAGATCCGCTGGATGGACAAGCTCGTCGACGAGGTCGCCCGCGGCAAGAAGATGACCTCCATCCTCCGCACCCCCTGACCCCGACTCCCGCCCCCTGACCCCTGACCTCACCCCTCTCCCACACCCCACCCGCACGCTCCTCTCATGCCCCGGGCGCGACCGCGGGGTGCTCCGGGGAGGGCTGCGGCGTCGCGCCCCGAGCATGACTGTGGGGTGGGCGGTGCGGGGTGGGTCTTGGTGATCAGAGCGGGGGTGCGGGCGGGAGGGTGAGGGTGGCTCGGGTTCCTCGGGGCTCGGCTGCGGTGAGGCAGACGTCGCCGCCGAGGTCGCGGGCTACCTCGCGGGCGATCGAGAGGCCGAGACCTGAGCCGCCGGCGTCGCGCTGGCGGCCGTCCTCGAGGCGGGTGAACCGCTCGAAGACCCGCTCACGGTCCGCCGCCGCGATGCCCGGCCCGTCGTCCTCGACCACCACGCGCCCGTCGCGCACCTCGACCAGGACCCGTGAGGCACTGTGCCGCAGGGCGTTGTCGACGAGGTTGCGGACCACCCGGCCGGCCGCGGTCCGGTCCGTGGCCGCCGTGCCCGCGCCGCGGACCTCGACCCGGGGCAGCCCGGTCCCCGCAGGCCGGGACGCGGCCGACGCCTGGGCCGCGACGACGCTCCCGGCGACGACGTCCTCGGCGAGGTCGCGCAGGTCGACGGTCTCCCGCGCCGTGGTCGTCGCGCCGAGCCGCGCGAGCACGAGGAGGTCGTCGACCAGCCGGTCGAGCCGCTGCACCTCGCCCCCTAGGTCGGCGGCGAGCTCGGCCGAGGTGTACGCGTCCGGGTGCTGCTGGGCGATGTCGACGCTGACCCGCAGGGCGGCGACGGGTGACCTCAGCTCGTGCGCGGCGTCGGCCACGAAGGCGCGCTGGCGCTCGGCGGATGCCTCGAGCCGGTCGAGCATGGCGTTGAGGGTGCGGGCGAGGTCGCCGAGCTCCGCACCCGCGGCAGGGACCGGGAGCGAGCCGGGCCCGCCGCGCGCCGTGACGGCCTCGGCACCCCGCCGCAGCTCCTCGACGGGCCGCAGCGCACGGCCGAGCAGCGCCCAGACGAGGGCTCCGAGCGTGAGGGACAGCAACGGCACGACGGCCCCGAGGGAGACGCGCAGCGCAGACACCACGCCCTCGACCTCGCGCAGCGGCAGCACGCTCACGGCCCAGGCCTGCCGCCCCTGCCACTCGACGGGCACGACGGCGGTGCGCACCAGCCCGCCGGCGTACGCGGATCGGTCCGTGGTGAGGACCACGGGCTCGACCTCTCCTGGGCTGCCCGGGTCGCCGGCGGCGGCACCGTCCTCACCACGACCCGCGACCTCCCTCTCGGCCTCGGCCTCGGCGAGCACCGAGGCGGGGACGACGGCGAGCGTCCGGCTGCCGCTCGCGGACGTGGCGAGCACGAGCCCGTCGGCGTCGAGGAGCTGGGCGACCTCCCCCGGCTCGGTGGCCGGGAGGACGTCGGGCAGCTGGTCGCTCTCCGCCAGGCGGGCGACGGTCGTCGCGCTCCCCCGCAGCACCTCGTCGAGCGCGGCGACGCGACCGTCCGAGACCACCATGGACAGCACCGTCGCACCGAGCGCGAGCGCGACCGCGAACAGCCCGGCGGCCACGAGCGTCAGACGCAGCCGCAACGACCACCGGGACCACAGGCGCGGCCTGGCGCCCTCCCGGCGCTCCCGCACCTCTGTGCTCGACGGCTGCGACGGCTGACCCGTCCGGTGCCTCTCCGTCCGGCTCATCCGCCTGCTCACCCGTCCACGCGGTACCCGGCGCCGCGGACCGTCGCGACGACGTCACGCCCGAGCTTGCGGCGCAGGTACCCGACGTACACCTCGACGACGTTGAGGTCCTCGCCGTCCCCGTCCCACACGTGGTCGCGCAGCTCGACCTTGCCGACCACCTGCCCGGGGCGTCGCAGCAGGTACTCGAGGAGCGCGAACTCCCGGGCGGTGGTCGCCACCGGCTCCCCACGGAGCGTCACGACGTGGCTCGCGGGGTCGAGGGCCACGTCCCCGACGGTGAGCACCACCGGGCGGGGCACGGCTCCGCGCCGCAGCAGCGCCCGCAGGCGTGCCACGAGCACCACGAAGGCGAAGGGCTTGGTGAGGTAGTCGTCGGCGCCGACGTCGAGCCCGTCGGCGACGTCGTGGTCGCCGTCCTTGGCGCTGAGCAGCAGGACGGGGGTCCACACCTCCTCGGCGCGCAGCGTCTGCAGGACGTCGTAGCCGGAGAGCCCGGGCAGCATGATGTCGAGGACGATCGCGTCGTACGCGCCGTCGCGGGCCAGGTCGAGCCCGGTCCGGCCGTCGTGCGCGACGTCGACGGCGAAGCCCTCGGCCCCCAACCCGCGCCGCAGCGCGCGGGTCATCACCACCTCGTCGTCGACCACCAGGATGCGCATGCGCCCAGCATGGCAGCCAGCCCACGGGCACGCCGTGCGCGGCCGGTCCCTGTCTCTCAGTGTCCTCACAGCAGCACCACGGCACAGTGGTCTCATGGCAACTCGACGAGCACTCTCGAACCGCGCCCGGTGGGGCGTCCCCGTGGTGACGGCGGCCGTGGTGGCCGGCGCGTTCACCCTCCCCTCGGCGCTCGCGTCGACCGACACCCCTGACCTCGCCGACATCACGGCGTCCGAGCTCGCCGAGAAGGTCGCGTCGGCCACGCCGGTGCCCGTCTCCGGGACCGTGGTCATGACCACGCGCCTCGGACTGCCGGACCTCAACCTCGCGCAGGTGCAGGGCGCCGGACCGCTCGACCTCCTCGGCGGCAGCTCGACCGTCCGCGTGTGGAGCGACGGCGACGGCAAGGCCCGGTCGTCCCTCCTCGGCGACCTGTCGGAGTACACCGTCGTCACCGACGGCGGGTCCGCCTGGACCTACTCGAGCAGCGACGACGAGGCCGTCCACTACGCGGTGGCCCCCGAGGACCAGGCGGCCCTCGACGAGCTCAAGGCCTCTGCCGAAGAGCTCGACCCGGCAGTCGTGGGCGACCTGCCCACCCCGCAGGCCGTGGCCGAGCAGGCCCTCGCCTACGCCGACGAGACCTCCGAGGTGACCGTCCTCCCCGCGACCCAGGTCGCCGGCCGCGACGCCTACCAGCTCGAGCTGAGCCCCGACTCCGACGCGACCCTCGTGGACCGCGTGCTCGTCGCGGTCGACGCCGAGACCTCTGTCCCGCTGCGCGCCCAGGTGTGGAGCACCCAGGATCCGGTCACCCCGGCCGTCGAGATCGCCTTCACCGACATCTCCTACGACACCGTCGACCCGACGGTCTTCGACTTCACGCCGCCTCCCGGGGCGACCACCCGTGACGTCGTGGTCCCGCTGCCCGAGACCACCACGCTCCCCGAGCCCGGATCCACCACGAAGCCCGAGGGCGCTCCCGGCACCCGCGTGATCGGCACCGGCTGGGAGTCCGTGGTCGAGCTCACCGACGTCGACCTCCAGGCGCTGATCTCCGGCGGTGCCGCCGAGGAAGACCTCCGCACCGGGCTCGAGGGCACCTTCGGCTCCGAGAGCACCGACCAGCTGATGACCGACCTGCTGGGCGACTCGAGCGACCGCGCCGACATGACGACGCTCGACCCGCAGGCGCTGCTCGACCAGCTGACGACCGACGTCCCCGAGGGCCAGCTCATCACGTCCTCGCTGCTCACGGTCCTGCTGACCGACGACGGCCGCGTCTACGCCGGCGCCGTCCCGGCCGAGACCCTCCAGGCCCTGGCCCGGTGACCGTCCCCTCCACCGGCGAGACGGCGACGCCGGCACCGACGACCTCCCCTGAGGCGTCGGTGCCGGCGTCTGCCGTGCCCAGCCGGACCGCCGGGCCCGGCCTCGCGCGCGCCGCCAGCACCTCGACCGACGCCGCGATCCGCACGCACGGCCTCACCAAGCGCTTCCGCTCGGGCCAGGTGGCCGTGGACGGGATCGACATCGAGGTCCCGCGCGGGGCGGTCTACGGGTTCCTCGGGCCCAACGGCTCCGGGAAGACCACGACCATCCGCATGCTCCTCGGGCTGGTCGGCCCGACCGACGGCTACGCCGAGCTCCTCGGCGAGCGCATGCCGGACGCGAGCGCCTCGGTGCTGCCCCGCGTCGGGGCCCTGGTCGAGGGCCCTGCCTTCCACCCGTACCTCAGCGGCCGCGCCAACCTCGAGCGCCTCGACGCGGCCGACGGCACCACCCGCCGGTCGACGCGCGCTGCACGGATCGACGCGTCTCTCGCGCGTCTGGGTCTGGGCGCCGCGGCCTCCAAGCCCTACCGCCAGTACTCGTTGGGCATGAAGCAGCGGCTCGGCCTCGCGGCCGCCCTGCTGCGCCCCCGCGACCTGCTGATCCTCGACGAGCCGACCAACGGCCTCGACCCGCAGGGCACCCGCGAGGTCCGGCACCTCGTCCGCGAGCTCGCCGACGCCGGCACCACGGTCCTGGTCTCGTCGCACCTGCTCACCGAGATCGAGCAGGTGTGCACGCACATCGGCATCATGAGCAAGGGCCACCTGGTGCTCCAGGGGCCGCGCGAGACCGTGACCGAGGCGCACGAGACCGTCGTCGTGGTCACCACCTCGCCGGACCACCGCGGCTCGGCGGTCGAGGTGCTCACCGGTCTGGGGCTCACCGCCCCCGAGGTCGCCGGCACCACCGTCACCGCGGCGCTCGGCGACGTCCCGCCCGAGCGGGTCTCGGTCGCGCTCGTGCACGCCGGCGTCGACCTCCTGGGCCTCGAGGTCCACCGCCCCAGCCTCGAGAGCGTCTTCGTGCGCCTCACCGGAGAGGGATTCGATGTCGCCCGCTGACACGCTCACGACAGACCGCCCCTCCCCCGCTGCCGGGAGGGAAGACGACGACGCGTCGACCGCCCAGCGCCGCGGCGCGACCGGACGGCTGCTGCGCAGCGAGCTGCGGCTCGTCTTCGGGCGCAAGCGCAACCTCGTGCTGCTCGCCGGGCTCGCGCTCATCCCCGTCATCATCGGCGTGGTCGTCCTCATCACCCAGGACACCGCGGTCGCCGGGCAGGGACCGCCGTTCCTGCAGAAGATCACCAGCAACGGCCTGTTCCTGGTGCTCACCTCGATCTTCAGCTGCCTGCCCCTGCTGCTGCCGCTGACCGTCGCGATCGTCTCGGGCGACGCGATCGCCGGCGAGGCCCAGGCCGGGACGCTCCGGTACCTGCTGGTCACCCCGGTGCCGCGGACCCGCATGCTGCTCGTCAAGGCGGCCGGCGGCCTCGCCTTCGCCGCTGCCGCCGTCCTGACCATCGCGGTCGTCGGGCTCGTGGTCGGCGGGGTCTTCTTCGGCTTCGGCGAGGTCACCCTGCTCTCGGGCGACCAGGTCTCGACGGCCGACGGCATGCTGCGGACCCTCGGGATCACCGCCTACGTGATCCTCTCGCTCACCGGGCTGGTGGCCGTCGGGCTCTTCTTCTCGACCCTGACCGAGGTGCCCGTGGCCGCCATGGCCGCCACCATCGTCGTCCCGGTCGTCAGCACGGTGCTCGGCGCCCTCCCCCAGCTGTCTGCGATCCACGGCGGGCTGCTGACCTTCCACTGGTTCGACTTCGGCGAGTTCATGCGGCTCGACGTCGACTACTCGACCCTCGGGCAGGGCCTGGCGGTGCAGGCCGCGTGGGTCGCGATCTTCGGCACGCTCGCCTGGAGCCGCTTCACGACGGCCGACGTCACGTCCTGAGGTCGGCGCTCTGCGGGCTCGCGTGGCGAGGACCACCCCGCCCCGCAGCGCCGAGACACCCGTCAGGGCCTAGTTTGGTCCCATGACACTCGAAGCGTGGCTGCTGATCGCAGCGATCGTCGTCTCCCTGACGGCCATCACCCTCGCGGTCCTCGTCCTCCGGTCGCAGCGCACGCTCGGGAGCGCCGTCGCGGCCCCGCAGGCGCCTGCCGCCGAGCCGACCGAGGACGACGCACCACGCGGCCCCCAGCTGGCCTTCGTGGCGAACCCCTCGAAGAACGGCGCGGAGCAGCTCAAGGCCGCGCTCATGTCGCGCTGCACCGCCGAGGGGCTCCCCGACCCGATGTGGCTCGAGACCACCGTCGAGGACCCGGGTCTCGGCCAGACGCGCGAGGCTCTCGCGAAGGGCGCTGACGTCGTGGTCGCCGTCGGCGGCGACGGCACCGTCCGTGCGGTCGCGCAGGGCATGGCCGACTCCGGCAAGCCCATGGCGCTGCTCCCCCTCGGCACGGGCAACCTGCTCGCGCGCAACCTCGACATCTCCGTGACGGACCGCGACGACGCCTTCGATATCGTGCTGCACGGCATCGACCGCAAGATCGACGTCGGCTGGCTGCGTGTCGACGAGCCCGCCGCGCCCCGCGACAAGGACCGCGAGGGCAACGGCCCCGCCGACACCGGCACGCACATCTTCCTGGTCATCGCCGGCCTCGGCTTCGACGCCGCGATGGTGGCCGACGCCGACGACACCCTCAAGTCGAAGGTCGGGTGGATCGCGTACTTCGTGGCCGGCGTGAAGCACCTGCACGGCCGCCGGACCGAGATGACCATCACCCTCGACGACCGCCCGCCGATCACCACGCGCCTGCGCAGCCTCATGGTCGGGAACTGCGGCCGCCTGCCCGGCGGCATCACGCTGATCCCCGACGCGATCATCGACGACGGGATCCACGACATCGCGGCGATCGACACGCGCGGTGGCCTGATGGGCTGGGTCCAGCTGTTCGGCGAGGTCGTCATGCAGGGCTTCGGCGTCTCCAACGACCTGCCCAACAAGATCGGCCGCATCGACCACACCCGCGCCAAGGACGTGCACCTCGAGGTCCCCGAGGGCGAGCAGGTCCAGGTCGACGGCGATGTCCTGGGCCGTGCCCGGGCGGTCACCACCTGGGTCGACCCGAGCGCCCTCGTGGTGCGCGCCCCCGCGCCGCGCCTCAGCCCGCGGTAGGGGCCCACCCAGCAGAGCGGCGACTCGTCACCTCTGCACACCGCCCTCACGCCACGCTCCAGGTCACCACCTACGCTGGACCGGTGCCCCACACCACCGAGAGCCTGCGCGCCGCGTCCCCGGTCCGGACGGTGACCGTCGCGTCGGTCGTCGCCCTGCTCGCGGGGCTCCTGGTGTCCCTGGTGCCCGGGGCGGCGCACGCCTCGACCACCTCGGGCACCGACGACCACCGTGTGGTGGTCGTCGGGACCGGCGGCGTCACCTGGGACGACGTCACGCCCGAGAGCACGCCGGGACTCTGGCGTGCCGCCGAGGCCGGCGGCGTCGGGAACCTCGTGGTGCGCAGCGTGCACGAGACCACCTGCCCGGCCGACGGCTGGCTCGCGCTGTCCTCGGGCAAGCGTGCGGCCGACTACCGCGGCGAGGGCTCCGAACCCTGCCGGGTGCTCACCAACCCGTCCGAGGACGAGCCGACCGTCGTCCCCGGGTGGCCCGAGTACCGCAGCGCCGTCTCGGCGCAGTCCTACTCCGCCGTCCTCGGCGGCCTCGGCGACGCCGCGGTGGCCGCCGACCTGCCGACCACGGCGATCGGCCCGGGCGCCATGATCGCCCTCGCGACCTCGGACGGCACCGTCGCGGGCGACGCGGTGCCGCTCCCGCCCGGGACCGTGCCCGTCCAGCCCGCCGGGTCGCTGCGCACCGACGTCGCAGCCGCCCTCGAGACGTCACGTCTCGTGGTCGTCGACGCCGGGTCCGTCCGCGACGTCGACACCGGGTCCCGTACCGACCTCGGCGCCGTCGCCGACGTCTCGGGGACGGCCGAGAGCACCGACCTCAGCACCGCCGCGCAGCACGCGGCCGACGTGGCCACCGTCGACGGGCACGTCGCCGACGTGCTCGACGCCGTGCTCGCCGACGACCCCGACCTGGAGCGGACCACCGTGGTGGTGGCATCGCTCGCCGACCCCGGGCTCACCTCCCGGATGGGTGTCCTCGCGGTCCTCGACGGCGAGGACGCACCCGGCACGCTCACCTCCCGCTCGACCCGTCAGCCCGGGTACGTGCAGACCACCGACCTGCTGCCGACGATCGCCGAGCCGCTCGGCCTGGACGCCGCGCTGCCGCGCGCCTCGCTCATCGGGACCGCACCCACGACCGACGGATCAGGCGACCCCGCCGCAGACCGTACCGGGGCGCTCGTCGACGCCGAGGACCACGCGCGCGACGCCGAGCCGCTCGTCGCCCCGTTCTACGTGGTCTACCTCGCGCTCAACCTCGTCCTCTTCAGCGCGGTCGCGCTCACCTTCAGCCGTCGCGTCGGCACGGTCGCGGTCCGGTCCCACCCGTCAGCCGCGTCCCGTCGGGGCCCGCTCGCTGCCCTCGACGCCCTCGTCGCCCGGTCCCCGGCGCGCACGCTGACCGGTCTGCGCCTCGCGGGCGTCGCGGTCGCGTCGGTGCCGGTCGCGACGGTCCTGGCGAACCTCCTGCCGTGGTGGCGCGCAGGTGTCCCGGGCCTCGCCCTCGCCGGCCTCGTCGTCGCGTGGGTCGCCCTCGTGACCGCTGCAGCCGTCGCCGGTCCGTGGCGTCGTCCGGTGCTCGGCCCGGCGGCGGTGGTCTCGGCGGTGACCGCGGCGGTCCTGGCGGTCGACGTGGCCACCGGGGCCAGGCTCCAGGTGTCGGGGGTCATGGGGATCCAGCCGATGCTGGCGGGTCGGTTCTACGGCTTCAGCAACATCGCCTTCGCCGTGTTCGCGACCGCGACCCTCGTCCTCGCCGCCGCGGTCGCCGACTCCCTCGTGCGGCGCGGACGGCGCCGGTGGGCGGTCGTCTCGGTCGTGCTGGTCGGTACGGTCGCGGTGGTCGTCAACGGCTCGCCGAGCGTCGGCGCCGACTTCGGCGGGCCGCCCGCCACCGTGCCCGCCTTCTGCCTCCTGGCACTGCTCACCGCCGGGGTCCGCGTCACCTGGCGCAAGGTGCTGGCCGTCCTGGCCGCCGCAGCCGCAGTGGTCGCGGTGTTCGCGGTCGTCGACTGGCTCCGGCCGGCAGCCCAGCGCACGCACCTCGGGGCCTTCGTCGACGACGCGCTCGACGGCGAGCTGTGGGGGATCCTGCTCCGCAAGCTCGGTGCGAACCTCGAGACCCTCGTCAACCCCCTGACGGTGGTCGCGGTCGTGGGGATCGGGCTGCTCGTGGTGGTCGTCGGACGCCCGATCCTCGACGCCGCACGCTCGAGCAGCCCGGGCACCTACGGGTGGCTGACCCACGGGGTGCCGATGCGCCAGGTCACCGTGGCGGCGCCCCTGCTGGTCCCTGCGGTCGTGTCGGTCGCGGTCGCGATGGTCATCGGCACCCTCGTCAACGACTCGGGGATCGTCATCCTGGCGGTCGGCCTGTCGTCGCTCGCCCCGCTCGTCACGGCGAGCTCCACCACGTGGATGCTCGGCCTCGAGCGCGAGCGCGACGAGCGGGCGCCCCAGACAGCCTGACGAGGGGTCTGCTGCTCAGCGCTCTCGACGGCTGCCGACGCCGCGGACGGCGTCGCCGACGGCTCGCACCTTGCGCGCGTTGACCGCGAGCAGCACGTCCCGGTACTGCGACGCCCGGTGCAGCTGGCCGCGCAGGTCCGTGCCCGACGGGCGGTGGCGGAGGTCGCAGGGCACCTCGACGGCGACGTAGCCGAGCCGTACGAGGTCGATGGTCAGGCCGGTCTCGACGCCCCAGCCGCGGGCGAGGGGCGTCGCGGCCTCGAAGGCCTCGCGGGTCAGGCAGCGCATGCCCGACAGCGGCTGGACCGGGGTCCACCCGGTCATCGACGCGATGGCGCGGCGGGCCGCACCGACGACGATGCCGCGGCCGCCCGCCCCCGGCTGCGGCGGCAGGAGGGCGATGGCCATGTCGGCCTCTCCCTCCCGGACGGGTGCGACGAGCGGCGCCGTGTTGACGGCGGACTCCGCGAGGTCACCGTCGATGAACAGGAGGAGGCGTGCCGGGCGACCGGGCGCGTCGCGCATCGCGACGATCGCCGCACCGGTCTCCATCGCCGCGGCCTTGCCGCGGTTGTGCGAGTGGCGCACGACGACGGCCCCGGCGTCGCGGGCGACGTCCTGGGTCCCGTCCTCGCTGCCGTCGTCGACCACGAGGACCAGGTCGACGTGCGGGATGGCCCGGGCGGCGCGGACCGTCGCCGCGATCCGCCGGACCTCGTCCTTGGCCGGGATGATCACGGCCACGCGCTGGCGTGCCCGCTCGCGCGGCGTGAGATGGTGCACGGCCGAGCGCGCCCGGCGGACCGGCGCCGCGGTGCCGCCCTCGGGGGCACCGTCCGTCGCACGGCCGTCGTCCGGTCCTGACTCACCCATCACGTCGCCAACCCTAGTCTTCCGAGCCTGCCCTGACCTCCCCGCGCACCAGTCGTCAGCGCAGGGTGACCTGCCGCGACACGATCCCGGCGCGGGCACGACGCGCGTTCGCGTCGAGCGGGGTGGTGCTCTTCAGCTCTGCCTCGAAGGTCGGCCAGAACTCGGCCGCCGCAGCCTCGATGTCCTCGGCCTCTGATCCCTTCGGCAGCTCCCACACGGGGATGACGATTCCGGAGGAACGGAACGCGCCGAGGAACTTGGTGCCGCCGAACCCCGACTCGCGGCGGGCGTGCAGACGGGCCACCGCGTCGATGACGGTGTCCTCGTCGTAGGCCATGGCCCAGCGCAGGTACTCGCGGGCGCCCATGCGGCACCAGTAGCCGTGCTCGACGGAGCCCAGCTTCACGGTCTCGATGATGGTCTCGTTGGCCTCGGCGAGGGACTCGCGCACGTCGGCGGTGATCTCGGCGGACGGGTCGAGCCAGTAGTCGAAGCCCTCGTGGACCGTCACCTCGAAGGGCGCGGTCGGGTCGAGGATGTCCTGCAGGCGCGGGCCCGGGCCGGGGAGCACCGTGCTGGTGAGCGAGGTGCCGGGCTCGAGCGCGATGGTGTCGAGGATGGTCTGCGCGAGGTCGCGGCTCGCGTCGCCCGACCCGGCGTGGGTCTGGAGCGCGACGAGGATCGCGCCGTCCGCACGGTGCAGCGAGGGCCACGCCCCCGGCAGGACGGTGGTGAAGGTGATGTCGCGCGCGCCGTGCTCCGCGGTGGTCCGCGCGGTCGCCGTGGCGGCCGGGACGACCTCTCGCATCGCGACGAGGTCAGCCTCGCCGACGAGGCCCTCGAAGGGACGCAGCACGAATTCCGGGGACGTGTTCTTTGCCATGGGACGAGCCTACCGGCACCGTCCCATGGCAGGGACCCGACCTCGCGCCCGACGGGTAGAGATCGTGCGAGAGGGTCGTCAGCAGCCTGCGGAGTCGAAGTCGCAGAGCAGGTCCCACGCGGCGCCGAGCTCGCCGACCACGCGCTCGCGCGACGCCCCGACGCTGCTCTCGCCACCCTCGGAGGACACGAGCGTGACCGCGTTGCCCCGGCGGGTCACCGCGGTGACGTAGCCGAGGGTGCCCTCGTCGCCGTTCGCCTCGAGGACGCCGTAGTAGTCGACCACCAGTGCCACGCCCTGCGCACCGACGTCGACGGGCTCGGTGACGAGCCTCGACTGCCCGTCGTCCCCCGGCCCGGCGCAGGCCTCGAGGGCCGCCGTGACGCGGTCTGCCTCTGCGACGGCGGCGTCCGCGTCGGCGAACACGGCCACCTGGTGGTGCCCGACCGGCACCTCGAAGGTGCCGTCACCCTGGGAGACCGACTGCATCACGAGCGCGGTCTCGGGACCGCCGACGCCGCAGGAGACCGGGAAGACCCAGTCCACGAGCCCCTCGAACTCCGTGCGCGGCCCCTCTTCGGGGAACAGCTCGGCCTGGGGCAGCAGGACCGTGGCGGGGAGGGCGGTGACCGGGCCGTCGGGCTCTGTCGGGTCCTCTGTCGGCTCGGCGCTCTCGCTCGGCTCCTCGGAGGGTTCCTGCGTCGGCTCGGCGCTCTCGGTCGCCGACGGGCTCGCCGTCGGCTCGGCGCTCTGCGACGTCGCCTCGGGGTCCGGCGAGCTGCTGTCGGAGCACCCGGCGAGGACGAGCGCGGCGGCGACGGCGATGACTGCGGTCCGTGAGGTTCTCATCACAGAAGACTCCCAGAGAAGCCCTCTCGACGCGCGAGACGCGCCAAGATCTTGCAGGATCGTGACCCTCACCGTGCGCAGGCCGAGGACCCCGGACGACGAGGCACCACGCAGCCGCCCGCAGATGTGAGGATTGTCCGACTGATATCCTGTCTGACCGTTTGTCATGAAGAGAGGGGTGGCCGTGCACGTCTTCCTCCTGGTCGCAGCCGCCGTGCTCGCCCTCAACATCGTCGCGTCCTCCGTCCGGATCCTCCGGGGCCCGACCACCCGGGACCGCACCACCGCGATGCTCCTGCTCTCGACCACCGGCGCTGCCGTCCTCGTGCTGCTCGCCGAGGTCGCCTCGAGCCCTGCGCTGCGCGACACCGCTCTCGCGCTCGTGGCCCTCTCGGCCGTGATCGTCGCCGCGCGGATCAGCGCCGAGCGGGCACCGCGATGATCCTCGACGTGCTGACCGTGGTCCTCGTGACGGCCGGCTGTCTCTTCGTCACCGCCGGGACCGTCGGTCTGCTGCGCTTCGGCGACCTGCTGCAGCGCCTGCACGCCCTCACCAAGGCGGACAACCTGGGCCTCGGGCTCATCGTGCTCGGCCTCGTGCTGCAGACCTCGAACCCCGCCGTCGCCGTCAAGCTCGTGCTGCTGTGGGTCCTCGCGCTCCTCGCCGCCGCGACCAACAGCGCGCTCCTCGCCCGCGACGCCGAGCTCACGGGAGAGCACCGGTGAGCTGGGAGACCGCCCTCGACGTCCTGCTCGCGACGAGCGTGCTGGGTGTCGCCGTCGCGACCCTCTTCGCCCCGAGGCGCACCTCCTCGGTCATGCTCTTCCTCGTGCTGGGCCTGCTGCTCGTCCTCGTGTGGACGCGGCTCGGTGCCCCCGACGTGGCCCTCGCCGAGGCGGCGATCGCGTCGGGCGTCACCGGGGCGCTCCTCGTCTCGGCGCTCACCCGCCGCTCGGCCGCCGGGTCTGCCGAGGCGCCCCGCGGCGGCTGGCGCTCGGCCGCCGCCGAGCTCGCCGTCGCGGGTACCGGCGGGGTGCTGCTGGGCGGCGTCCTCGTGGGCGCCGCACGCGACGGGCTGCGCCCGGACCGGCTCGGCGACCTCGCGCTCGACGTCGACGGGGTGGTCGACCAACCGGTCACCACCGTGCTCCTCGACCTGCGCGCCCTCGACACGCTCCTCGAGGTCGCCGTCCTCGCCGCGGCCGTGCTCGCCGCTCTCGCCGTCCACCGCGAAGGAGAGTCCTCGATCGGGATCCGGTCCGACACGCGTCCCGTGCTCGTGAGCTTCGTGCGTCTCACCACCCCCGTGGTGCTGCTGCTGACCGGGTGGTTCCTCGTCGCCGGCTCGTCCCGCCCGGGGGGCGCCTTCCAGGCCGGCGCGGTGCTCGCGGGCGCGGCCCTGCTGCTGCTCCTCACCGGACGCAAGGACCTCGTCCCCACCGGGCGGTGGCTGCGACCGGCCGTCGTGCTGGGGCTCGCGGTGTTCCTCGCCGCCGCGGTGCTCACGCGCCTGGTCGAGGGTGGCTGGCTCGACCTGCCCGCGTCGTGGGGCGTCACCGTCGTCCTGGTCGTCGAGACCGCTCTCGTGGTGAGCATCGCCGCCGGCCTCACCGTCCTCGTGGTGCTCTCTCGACCCCGCTACGTCGACGCGGCCGCGTCCACCGAGAGCCTCGGGGGCACCGAGCCCGCCGACGCACCCGCGCGACAGACGGAGGAGCTCACGTGACCGGGCCGGAGCTGTTCCTCGCCCTCGGTGCCGTCGTCACGCTGCTCGGCGCCGTCCGGCTGCTCACCACCCCCGACAGCATGCGCCGGGTCGTGGCGCTCAACGTCACCGGCGCGGGCACCCTGCTGATCCTCGTCGCCCTCTCCGCGACGGGCCCCGGTGAGCCCGACCCCGTCCTCCAGGCGCTCGCCCTCACCGGCATCGTCATCACCATCTCGGTCACCGGGCTCGCCCTGGTGCTCGTCCGACGCATCGAGGACGGAGACGACGATGACTGACCTCCCCGTCCTGCTCGTCCTGCTGCCGCTGGTCGGTGCCGTGGTGACCGCGCTCGCGCCCGCCCGGCGGACCGTGGCGATCACGGTCGCCGTCGCCCAGCTGGGCCTCGCGGTCACGGCTGCGGTCACCGTCCTGCGCGACGGCCCTGTCGAGACCGCCCCGGGCGGCTGGGACCCGCCGCTCGGCATCGCGCTCCGGCTCGACGGGCTCGCCGCCGGCGTCGGGCTGCTCGTCGGGGTGGTCGTGCTCGCCGTCTTCGTGCACGCGGCCATCACCCCGTCGGCGGCCGGGAGCCGCTCGTACTGGCCGCTCGCCCTCGTCACCGTCGCGGGCCTGCAGGCCGTCCTCGTCGCGGCGGACCTCTTCACCGTCTACGTCGCGCTCGAGCTCATGACCGTCGGCGCGGTCGCCCTCGTGGCGCTCGGTGGCCAGAAGGCGCTGGCCCCCGCGCTGCGCTACCTGCTCGTCGCCGTGCTCGGGTCCTTCGCGTTCCTCGTCGCGGTCGCGCTCGTCTACGGCCAGACCGGGGTCCTGACCCTCGACATCGCCGCCGCCGACCTGCCGCAGGGTGCGGCCCTCGCGACGACCCTCGCCCTGGTGACCGTCGGGCTCGGCATCAAGACCGCGCTCTTCCCCCTGCACGCGTGGCTGCCCGGCGCCCACGCCGCTGCCCCGACCGCCGTCAGCCCTCTGCTCTCCGCCCTCGTCGTCAAGGGGGCCTTCGTGGTCCTGCTGCGCGTCTGGGCGGCGCTCGGCGGCGACGCCGGCCTCGCGACGGTGGTCGGGGTGCTCGCGACCGCGGCTGTCGTGTGGGGCGGGGTCGCGGCGCTGCGCCAGACGCAGCTCAAGCGCCTCGTCGCCTACTCGACCGTGGCGCAGGTCGGCTACTTCTTCCTCCTGATCCCCCTCGCCACCGCTGGCCTCGCCGCCGGTGCCTCCGCGGCCGAGGTGGAGGTCGCGCGTCTCGCCTGGCAGGGCGCGATCCTCATGCTGCTGTCGCACGGCCTCGCCAAGGCCGCGATGTTCCTCACCGCCGGGACCCTGTCGGCAGCGGCCGGCAGCGGTGACGTCGACGGGCTGCGCGGCGTCGCCGCGAAGGCCCCCACCACCGTCCTCACCTTCGCAGTAGCGGGGGTGTGCCTGGCCGGCCTGCCCCCGTCCCTCGCCTTCGTCGGCAAGTGGCAGCTCATGGACGCCGCCCTGACCACCGGGGCGTGGTGGGTCGTCGTGACCCTCCTCGTCGGCGGGCTGCTCACCGCGGCCGCGACGGCGCGGGTCGTCATGGTCGCGATGCGACCCGCCGACGAGGAGGAGGCGGTGGAGGCGGACGCGACCGCCGCGACCCCGGGTCGGCCGGTCGGAGCGTGGGAGACCTGGCCGGCGATCTCCCTGACGATCGTCGCCGTCGCGACCGGCGTCGGGTCGGCCTGGCTGGCCGAGCTCGTGACCGTGGGGTCGGTGGTGGCCTCGTGATCCCCGCAGCCCTCGCCCCCTGGGTCCCCGTCGTCATCCTGCTGACCTCGCTCGTCCCCGCGCTCGCGATCTTCGCCCTGCCCGAGCGCACGGAGCGCACCCGGACCGTCCTCAACCTCTCGGGCGCCGTCGCGAAGGTCGCCCTCGTGGCGGTCCTCGTCCCGCCGGTGCTCGCCGGGAACCGGTACGAGTGGCGAGTGCCGTTCCTGCCCTCGGTCGACCTCGTGCTGCGGGTCGAGCCGTTCTCGCTGTTCTTCCTCGGGCTGTCGGCCTTCCTGTGGCTGCTGACGACCGTCTACGCGATCGGGTACCTCAAGAAGGGCGGCCAGCACCGGTCGCGCTTCTTCGCGTTCTTCTCGCTGTGCGTGGTGGCGTCGTCCGGCATCGCGCTGTCCGGCAACCTCGTGACCTTCGTGATCTTCTACGAGCTGCTGACCCTGGCCACGTACCCGCTGGTGATCCACGAGCAGACCAAGGCCGCGCTGCGGGGCGGTCGGGTCTACCTCACGTACACGCTCACCGGTGGTGCCGCGCTGCTGCTCGGCGCGGTGTGGCTGACGTCGCTCGTGGGGCCGGTCGAGTTCGCCGACCGCGGCAACCCCGCGGTCGCGCAGCTCGCCGCCGACGACCCGGGCGCGGCCCGGGCGGTGTTCGTGCTGATCCTCGCCGGGCTCGCGGTCAAGGCGGCGCTCGTCCCGCTGCACGGGTGGCTGCCGCGCTCGATGGTGGCCCCGGCCCCGGTCAGCGCGCTCCTGCACGCGGTGGCGGTCGTCAAGGCCGGGGTGTTCGGCATCGTGCTGCTCGTCGACCTCGTGTACGGCGCCGAGGTGGCCGAGGGGCTGGGCCTGCTGACGCCGCTCATGGTGCTCGCCTGCGTGACCATCCTGTGGGGCTCGGTCCGGGCGCTGCGCCAGGACGGCCTCAAGGCGCGGCTCGCGTACTCGACCGTCAGCCAGGTCGCCTACGTGACGCTCGGGATCTCGATGGTCAACGCCGCCGGGATGACCGGCGGCCTGGTGCACATCGTCCACCAGGGCCTCATGAAGATCACGCTGTTCTTCTGCGCCGGGCTGATCGCCCACACGCTGGGCCTCACCAAGGTGTCCCAGCTGTCCGGGATCGGGCGCCGCATGCCGCTGACCTGCGCGGCGTTCACGGTCGGCGCGCTCGGCATGGTCGGCATCCCGCCCGTCGCCGGGTACATGTCCAAGTGGTACCTCGGCCTCGGGGCCGTCGAGGCCGACGCCCCGTGGGTGGTCGTGGTGCTGGTCGCCTCGAGCCTGCTCAACGCCGCGTACTTCCTGCCCGTGGTCGCCCGCATGTGGTGGGGCACCCCGGACCCGGCGCTCGAGCTGGAGCACCGCGTCAAGGTCGGCGCCGAGGCCCCCTGGGCGATGCTCGGCCCCACGATCATCACGGCGGTCTGCTCGGTGGGCGTCACGGTCTTCGCGGGGCTGCAGTACTCCCCGCTGTCCGTGGCCCGCCTCATCGTCGAAGAAAGCTGGCTGCCATGACGTGGCTCTGGATCGTCTCGGTGCTGACCCCGCTCGCCACGGCGCTCGCCCTCCTGCTGCTCGCGGCCGACCCGGTGCGCGGCGAGGCCGCCCGGCTGCGGCTGGTGCGCTTCGCGCCGGCCGCGCTGGTCCCCGTGCTCGTCCTCACCGTGCTGGGCCCGTCGTCGGTCGGGGCGCTCGACGTCCCGTGGGCGTTCTTCGGGACGACCGCGTCTCTCGACAGCGTCGGGCGCCCGCTGCTCCTCGTCGCGACCGTCCTGTACGCCGCCGCGCTCTCCGCGACGAGCGCGCGCGGCACGGACCGTCCGGCGGTGATGAGCGCGCTGCTGCTCGTGTGCTTCGTGGGCAACGCGACGGTGTTCGTCGCCGCCGACGCCGCGACCTTCTACCTGGGCTACGCCGTGATGAGCGTCTGCGCCTATGCGCTCGTCGTCCACAGCGGCACGGCGCCCGCGCGCCGTGCCGGGCGCGTGTACCTCGCCCTGACCATGGTGAGCGAGATGGCCGTGCTGGTGGCCGTCCTGCTCGTCGTCGACGCGGGCGGCAGCAGGCTCGTGGACGCCCCGGCCGCCGTCGCCGCCTCGCCGCACACCTCCGCCATCGTCGCCCTGCTGATCCTCGGCTTCGGCATCAAGTGCGGGCTCTTCCCGCTCCACGAGTGGCTGCCCCTCGCGCACCCCGCCGCGCCGCCACCCGGCAGCGCGGTGCTCAGCGGCGCGATGATCAAGGCGGGGCTCGTCGGCTGGCTGCGGTTCCTGCCCCTCGGCGAGGTCGCCCTGCCGGTGTGGAGCAGCATCCTCGTCGTGCTCGCGCTGGTCAGCGCCTTCGCGGCGCTCGTGCCCGGGGCGCTCACCCGCGACCCCAAGGTGGCCCTGGCCTACAGCTCGATCTCCCAGATGGGGTTCCTCGGGGTACTCGTCGGGGTGGCCCTCGGTGCCCCCGAGCTCGCCGACGCCTGCGCGCTGGCCGCTGTCCTCTACGCGGTGCACCACGGCATGGCCAAGGGCGGTCTGTTCCTGTCCGTCACGGTCTGGCGCCTGCACGGCAGCGGGCCGTGGCGCGGCTTCGTGCTGGCCGGGATGGCGCTGCTCGCGCTCGCCGTGGCAGGAGCACCGCTCGGCAGCGGCGCCGTCGCCAAGTACGCCGGGAAGAGCGCGGTCGCCTCCGCCGAGCCCGGGCTGGTCGACGTGACCACGGTGCTGCCCCTCGTCGGGACCGTGTCGACGCTGCTGCTCGTCCGGGCCGCCTTCTGCCTGCTCCGCAGCACCGAGCCCGAGCCGCGGGGCGTCGACCAGGCCCTCGTGTCGTGGACCGTCCTGGTCCTCGGGGGGACCGTCGCCACCTGGTACCTCGCCGGCATCTGGTCGCCGGTGGTCAGCGTGCCGCAGCTGGACGCCGTGACGGTGTGGGACGCCACCTGGCCGATCCTCCTGGGGCTGGCGGTCGCCGGCGCCGTCTGGGCGGTGGCCCGCGCCGGGCGCCTGCCCCGCCAGGTGTCTGACGAGCTGGTCCCCGCGGGCGACCTCATCGTGCCGGTCGAGCGCCTCGTCGGTGCGACCGTGCGCGCCGCGGACCGCGGTGCCACCCGCGTCGGCACGTGGCGCGACGCCGTCCAGACGAGGACGGTGGCCGCCGCGAAGCGCGTCCCGGTGTCCGTGCTCGACCGCGCCGAGGACCGCCTCACCGGGTGGGTGCCGTCCGGGGTCGCGGTGCTCGTGGTCGCGTCCGTGGTCGGCGTCGTCCTGGCGGCGACCCGATGAGCACGACGAGAGGAGGTCAGGCGATGAGGATCGTCCGCGCAGCCCTCGGGCGCGCCCTGCTGCTCGCCGTGCTCTGGTGGGCGCTCACCGAGGGCGACAGCTCCACCTGGACGTACGGCGCCGTGATCGTGCCGCTGGTCACCGCGTCGACGTTCTTCCTGCTGCCCCTGCGCACGACGCCGCTGCGCGTGGTGCCCCGCGCCCTGCCTGCGGTGCGGCTCACCGGGTGGTTCCTCTGGCGCTCCGTGCTCGGCGGCGTCGACGTCGCCGTGCGGTCGCTGCGGCGCCCGGTCGACACCGACCCCGTGATCGTCGAGCACCGGCTCGTGCTGCCCACCAGCGGTTCCCGCGTGCTCTGCGCCAACCTCAGCAGCCTCATGCCCGGCGCCCTGTCCGTCGACCTCCACGACGACGTCCTCGTGATGCACGTCCTGCACCGCGAGATGCCAGCCACCGACCAGCTCGACGAGCTCCAGCGCCGGATCCTGGCAGTCCTCGAGGCGTAGCCTGCCGCCGAGGTCGCACGTGCACCGCCGAGGTCGCACCCCTGCCACCCAGGTCGCACAGACACGCCAGACCAGCTCCTCGGCGAGCACGAGCTGGCGTGTCCGTGCGACCTCGCGGCTGGCGGTGCGACCTGGGCGGGGACGGGGTCGGTGCTGGGACCTGGATCCTGCTGCCGGAGGGTCTCACGAGTGGCAAGATCGACTCATGGACCCTCGCGCTGGCACGCTCGCCCTCCCGGAAGACCTCATCGACGTCGACGCTGTCGTCGGCGCGTACTACGACCTCGCCCCTGACGTCGACGACCCCGCGCAGAAGGTCGTGTTCGGCACCTCCGGGCACCGCGGGTCCAGCCTGGACCACGCCTTCAACGAGGCGCACATCATCGCGACGACCGCGGCCATCGTCGAGTACCGGCGCGCGCAGGGCACGGACGGGCCGCTGTTCATCGGCCGCGACACGCACGCCCTGTCGCTCCCGGCGTGGCAGACCGCCCTCGAGGTGCTCACCGCGGCTGGCGTCGAGGTCTACGTCGACGCCCGCGACTCGTACACCCCGACCCCCGCGGTCTCGCACGCGATCCTGCTGCACAACGGCGCGTCGACCGCGCAGGGCGTCCGGACCACCGGGCCCGGCCTCGCGGACGGCATCGTCGTGACGCCGTCGCACAACCCGCCGCGCGACGGCGGCTTCAAGTACAACCCGCCGCACGGTGGCCCCGCCGGGTCGGAGGCCACGTCGTGGATCGCGGACCGCGCGAACGAGATCCTGCGCAGCGGCGTCGGCGCCGTGCGCCGCGTCTCCCTCGAGGACGCCCTCTCCGCGGACACCACGCACCGCCACGACTACCTCGTCGCCTACGTCGACGACCTCGCGACGGTCATCGACGTCGACGCGATCCGTGACGCCGGCGTGCGGATCGGCGCCGACCCGCTCGGCGGTGCAGCGGTCGAGTACTGGGGCGCGATCGGCGAGCGCTACGGCCTCGACCTCACGGTCGTGAACCCGCAGGTCGACCCGCGCTGGGCCTTCATGACGGTCGACTGGGACGCGAAGATCCGCATGGACTGCTCCTCGCCCTACGCGATGGCCTCCCTGGTCAAGACCATGGAGGGCGACGCCCCCTACGACATCGCGACCGGCAACGACGCGGACTCGGACCGCCACGGCATCGTCACTCCCGACGCCGGCCTCATGAACCCGAACCACTACCTCGCGGTCGCCATCAGCTACCTGTACGGCGGGGCCCGCCCGGGCTGGCCGCAGGACGCCGCGATCGGCAAGACCCTCGTGTCCTCCGCCCTCATCGACCGGGTCGCCGGCAGCCTCGGCCGCCGACTCGACGAGGTTCCGGTCGGCTTCAAGTGGTTCGTCCCCGGCCTGCTCGACGGCTCGGTCGGCTTCGGCGGCGAGGAGTCCGCCGGGGCGTCGTTCCTGCGCAAGGACGGCTCGGTGTGGACCACCGACAAGGACGGCATCATCCTCGCGCTGCTCGCCTCGGAGATCCAGGCGACCACGGGGAGGTCCCCCTCGCAGCACCACGCCGCCCTCGTCGAGCAGCACGGCCAGTCCTGGTACGCCCGCGTCGACGCGCCCGCCACCCTCGAGGAGAAGGCCACGCTGTCGAGGCTGTCCCCCGAGCAGGTCACCGCGACGACGCTCGCCGGCGAGGAGATCACCGCGAAGCTCACCGAGGCGCCCAGCAACGGCGCCGCGATCGGCGGCCTCAAGGTGACCACGGAGAACGCGTGGTTCGCCGCGCGCCCGTCGGGTACCGAGAACGTGTACAAGATCTACGCCGAGTCCTTCACCTCCCCCGAGCACCTCGCCCAGGTGCAGGAGGCCGCGAAGACCCTGGTCGGCGAGGCGCTCGCCTGACGCGCTGACCTGGCTGGACTCTCACCGACGCCGGCGCTCGCGGACATCCGCGAGCGCCGGCGTCGTGCGTCTGGACGATGCCGGGCCCACGACGACGCACCCGCGGAGAACTCACCCGCCCTCGCCGCGCGAGGCCCGAGCACCGTAGATAGTGTCGACCCGACCCTGATCGTGACCTCCCCGCAGGGTCCCCCCGACACGAGACGAGAACAGCATGCGCATCACCCGTGGGATCGCCTCCCTCACCGTGGCCGGCCTGGCCCTCACCGGTCTGGCAGCCTGCTCGAGCGACGACGCCGACACCGAGACCACCGCCACGGCCACGACCGACGCCGCCGAGGAGACCACCGAGGCGACGGACGAGCCCTCCGAGGAGCCGACCGAGACCGAGGACGCGACCGACGAGCCCACCGACGACGCGTCCGAGGACTCCGACGACTCCGCCTCCGGGTCGGGAGACTCCCCCGCGTGGGCGGTCCCGACGACCACGCCGGGCGACCAGATCGCCACGATCGACGGCGACACCTTCACGGTCGACGTCTACCAGGTCGGGACCGCGCCCGCCTCGAAGACCGGTCAGTGGGTGGACCCGGACTCGAACGAGCCGCTCATCGCCGAGGGCGACGAGATCGTCTACGTCAACTACGTCTTCACCAACACCGGCTCCGAGCCGATCCCGCTCACCTACAGCCTGGTGACCGTGACGCCCACGTACGCCGACTGGGAGTACCTGCAGGGCATGGACTCGATCGTCGACTCCGAGCAGTTCACAGAGATGGACGTGACGAGCTTCGCCATCGACCCGATGAGCGGCGAGGAGGCCCCGTTCGAGTGGGCACCGGGGCAGACCTTCTCCTACGGCCAGAACTTCAAGTACCAGGCCGGCTCGCCCATCACCTTCGAGGCTCGCCTGTCCCCGGCCGACGACGCCGGAGAGCCCCTCAGCGACGAGCGCACCGAGGTCAGCGTGGACGCCACGATCAGCTGATCAGCTCTCTGCGCCACCGGGCTGCACCTGCTCGACCCCTCGCTGGGCACCGACCGCACGGTCGGTGCCCAGCGGTGTCTCCCGAGGTCACCGGCGCTCTCCAGGGCGTCTCGCAGCGGCGCGCCGCGCCCTCGTGGGCCGTCGTCGCGCAGGGTCCCCATCGACTCCACGGGCACTACTACCCACCGCCGAGATCCGCAGGATCCTGCCGTTCATGGGCAGCACTACCCATGCCGGAGGCCATCTGCGCAGGACGTCCGCGGTTAGTGTCGAAGAGAACCCGATCCCGACCTCCGGGTCGACACCACGACACGAATCGAGACCACCATGCGTATCACCCGCGGTATCGCCACCCTCTCCGTCGCAGGCCTCGCCCTCGCCGGCCTGACCGCCTGCTCGAGCGACGACGCCGACAAGGACACGTCGGCCGTCACGACCACCGAGGCCGCGGAGGAGACCACCGAGGCGTCGGACGAGCCGACCGAGGAGCCCACGGAGGAGGAGTCCGAGGAGGCCACCGACGAGCCGACCGAGGACTCCGACGACGCGACCGAGGACTCTGGCGCCGCCGCGTCGGGCGACTCCCCCGAGTGGGCCGTCCCGACCACCACGCCCGGTGACAAGATCGCGACGATCGAGGGCACCGACTTCACCGTCGACGTCTACCAGGTCGGCACCGCGACCGCGTCCAAGACCGGCCAGTTCGTCGACCCCGAGACGAACCTGCCGCTCATCGCCGAGGGCGACGAGATCGTCTACATCAACTACGTCATGACGAACACGGGCTCCGAGGAGATCCCGCTGTCGTACAACCTCGTGAGCGTCACGGCCGAGTACGCCGACTGGCCCTACCTGCAGGGCATGGACTCGATCGTCGACTCCGCCCAGTTCGAGGAGATGGACGTGACGAGCTTTGCTCTCGCACCGGGCAGCGGCATCGAGGCACCCTTCGCCTGGGCGCCCGGCCAGACCTTCTCGTACGGCCAGAACTTCAAGTACCAGGCGGGCTCGCCCATCACCTTCGACGCGACGCTCACCCCGTCCGACGACGCCGGCGACCTCGTGCACGACGAGCGCGAAGAGGTCTCCGTGGACGCGACGATCAGCTGATCACCGCTCCCTGAGCCCACGACGGAGGGCACCGACCACGCGGTCGGTGCCCTCCGTCGTCCCTGCCGACCACCTGCGACCTGCGACCGGCGCCGGGCCGGTCGGTCGGCTGTCAGGGCAGCAGCGCCTTGTACTCCGGGTGCTGGTCGATGTACGCCCGCACGAAGGAGCACTCCGGGATCACCGTCAGCCGGTGCTCCTGCGCGTGGTCGAGGACGGCGCGCGCGAGGCTCGAGCCGATGCCCTGCCGTTCGTGGTGGGGCTGGACGATCGTGTGGGTCGCGATGAGCGACCCGCGCCCGCCCGGGGCCTTGGACTCCACGAGGTCGTAGGTGAGGAACCCCGCCACCTCGCCGTCGGGGGTGGTGGCCTCGAGGCGGTGGGCCTCCTCGTCATGGGTGACCCGGGTGCCCGGGGTGCTCTCGTCGCTCATCTCCTCATGATGCACCCGGCGGCCGCGGCCGTCTCGGCGACGGTTGACGCCCACCACGACGGTCAGGACCACCACGACCGGGATGGCCGCCGTGGCCGGCACGCGCGCTGCGTCAGGACGTCGCCGTCACCTCGGTCGCGGGCTCGCTCGTCGCGGTGTCTGCTCCATCAGTGCCGTCTGTGCCCGCAGCGCCCTCAGTGCCCTGGGTCGCGCTCGAGGTGTCCGCCGGCGGCTGCGCGACCGCGACGGTCAGGGTGTCGACGGCCGTCTGCTTCGCGTACTCCTCGGAGGTCGGCGTCGTCTGGATGAGCACCTCGTAGGTGATCGTGAAGGTCACCGACACCGCGCGCTCGTCGACCGCCGGGACCACGAAGGTCTGGTTGTAGCTGTACGGGTCGGTGATCGCGTAGCCGGGCTCGACGCTCGCCTCGTCGGTGACGACGGCCGGGCTGGGCAGCGTCTCGCCGTCCTCCCCCTTGACGTCGGCCGAGAGGCTGACGCGCGAGAGGTACAGGCCCTGGCCGTCGTCGGGGACGAGCGCCCCCGAGATCGACAGGCTCAGCGGCTTGCTGGCGCCGGCCACCCACTGGTCCATGCTGAGCGTCGACCAGTAGGTCACGCCGAGCGACGCCGCTCCGGCGGTGAGCGTGCGGACGGCGTTCCCGGCCGCGAGGTCGTTCTGCACGACCTTGATGGTCTCGGTGGGGGTCGGCTCCGGCTCCGCCACGGGGGTCTCGGAGGCGGTGGGGGTCGGCGACGCGTCGTCCGAGGCAGTGGTCGTGCCGGTCGTCGCAGGGTCGTCCCACGGCGCGGTGCCGCACGCGGTCAGCGCGAAGAGCATCCCGGCGGCGAGCAGCGCGGCTGGTCGGAAGGGTCGGCGAGCAGTCATGGGTTCCCCCTGGGTCGTGGTGATGACACCGACACTAGGGCCCGGATCCGCCAGACGAAGCCGATCTTGAGCCATCGGCGAGATCCTGAGCGAATCTTGAGGTGATGCTCAGCCACTGCTGCGCTCGCCCTGCGGAAGGCCCGCAAGACTCCTCTCAGACGCAGACGACGTCGGGCCCCCAGCCCGGCCGGCACCTTCCAGGAGGAACACCGTGGCACAGTTCGAGGACGACATCATCATCGATCACGACACCTTCGGTGAGATCGAGAAGTACGCGAACGAGTTCATCGAGAGCGTCGAGGCGCTCACGACGGCCCGCCCGACGATCGGCTGCATCATCCCCGCGTACAACGAGGAGGAGTCGATCGGCTCGGTCATCGAGTCGCTCCTCGCCCAGACCCGCCTGCCCGACGTCATCCACGTGATCGTCAACAACACGACCGACAAGACCGTCGAGATCGCCGCGGGGTACGCCGGCGCGCACTCCTCCGAGGTCGACGGCGTCGAGCAGTTCACCGAGGTGTACGTCCACGACATCGGCAAGAACCCCGACAAGAAGGTCGGTGCCCTCAACTACGGCTTCACGCTCATCGAGGGCATGGACTACCTGCTCGGCGTCGACGGCGACACGGTCGCGAGCGAGAAGGCCGTCGAGCAGCTCGAGGAGGAGATCGTCTCGGACAGCCGCATCGGCGGCATCTCCGCGATCTACACGATCGACCCCGACCCCATCCAGGGCACGGTCGCCAAGTTCCTCATCTCCGGCCAGCGCGCGCAGTTCGCGGCCTTCAACATGCAGAACATGCTCCGCGGCCGGAACATGGCGGTGCTCGGCGGCCAGTACTCGATCTTCGCCACCAAGGCCCTGCGCGACGCCATGACGCAGAACCACCAGACCACGCCGTGGGTCAAGGACTCCGAGGTCGAGGACTCGCTGCTCTCGCTGCAGATCAAGAGCGCCGGCTACCTCACCAAGATCAGCGCCCGTGCCCGCGCCGACGTCGGCGGCATGACCACCCTGCGCGGCCTCGACGCCCAGCAGGTCAAGTGGAACTACGGCGCCATCGAGCTCATGTGGCCCGGGCAGCGCGGCGACACCAAGGGCCAGCCCTTCCACCCGAACCTGCGCCTGCGCTGGCTCGAGAACCTGTCGATGGCCGTCAACGCCTTCGCGCGAGTGATGTTCATCCTGCTGGTCGTCGCGGCCGTGTCGATCGACGCCTTCGTCTTCTCGCCCGTGTGGCTGGTCCCGCCCGTCGTCGCCGCAGCGCTCAACGTCCGCATCGCGATGTCGATGGAGGGCCGCACCAGGCGGGACATCCTCTTCGCCGCCCTGATCTTCCCCGCCGAGATGTACATGTGGGTGCGTATCGGCCACTTCCTGCGGGCCTGGACCAAGTTCGCGAGCAAGAAGCAGGTCGACAACTGGGCCGCGCAGGCCAAGGCAGAGCGTGGCGCGGGCAACGCGTACCTCACGCCGCTGCTCATCACCGTGGCCGTGATGATCGCCCTCGCGGCCGTGTGGGTCCAGCTGTCCGTGCTCATCCAGTCGACGGTCCTCTGGGTCGCCTGGCCCGTCCTCGGCACCATCGCCGTCGCCCAGACCCTCGGCATGTTCGGCAAGCTCGTGCGTCGCCACCACGGCTACAAGGCGTGACGACCGGCAGGGGGCCGGAGCTCACCGTGGACGCCGTCGACCAGAGGGTCCTGGAGGAGCTGCTCCACGACCTCATGGACGACGTCCGCACCTTCGAGCGTTTCGTGGCCGACTACGTCGCCCTCTGGTCGGGGCGCATGAGCACGCTCGACGCGGCGCTCGACCGCTCCGACCTGGGAGCCGCCGACACGGGGGTCCTGAGCATCCGGTCGAGCAGCATCATGCTCGGCGCCGAGCAGGTGGCCGCGATCTCCGACCGGGTGCTCGCAGCGGTCCGCCGGTCTGACTGCCTCTCGGCCCGGGCGTGGCTGCCAGACCTCGACGAGGCCGGCACCACGGCGTGCCACGAGCTCTCGCTGCTGCTCGTGCAGGAGACGCACCGGGGCTGGGTCCAGCCCGGGCAGCGCCCCTGACGTCCCTCCCCGGCGTCAGGCGTGCTGCCCGGGCGGTCCTGCGCCCCGGTCAGGTCTCGTCGACCGAGGTGAGCCTGTACCCGACCCCGCGCACCGTCTCGATCCAGCGCGGGGACGTCGCCGTGTCGGAGAGCTTGCGGCGCAGGTTGGCCATGTGGACCTCGATCGCGCGCTTGTCCGCCTCGCTCACGTAGTACGACGTCACGTAGCTCTCGCCGCGGAGCAGCAGCGCGAGGTCGGCCTTGCCGCGCACGCGGCGGCCGGTCTCCATGAGCGCGCTCAGCAGGTCGAACTCGCTGCGGGTGAGGACGATCTCCTCCTGGCCGTAGCGGACCAGCCGCATGTCGGGGTTGAGGCGGAGGCCCCGGTGCACGAGCCACCCCTCGCCCTCGTCGACCAGCACGACGCCCTCGCCCTGCTGCTGCTCGGACGCCGTGCTGTCCGTGCCATCAGTGCCAGCGGTGACGTCGGCGCCAGGGGTGCCGGACATGGCGGTGGGAGCGGCGTGCGCGCCGACCGGGTGCGCCTCAGGAGCACCGGTCGGAACCTCCGGGGCTGCCTGCGGGACCTGCGCCGCGGGAGCCGCGGTCGCGGCCTCCGCCGCCGCGGCGATCGCGGGCTCCCCGCCGGTGACCCGGGGGCGTCGGAGCATGGCGTCGATGCGGGCACGCAGCTCGCGCGGGCGGAACGGCTTGGTGAGGTAGTCGTCGGCCCCGGCGTCGAGGGCCTGGAGGGTGTCGATCTCCTCGCTGCGCGCGCTGACGATCACCAGGTAGGTCTGGCTGAACTGGCGGATGCGACGGGCCGTCTCGAGCCCGTCGATGCCGGGCATGCCCATGTCGAGCGTCGTGACGATCGGCTCGTAGGCCTTGACCGCCTGGACGCCGTCGATGCCGTTGCCCGTGGCGATGGTGTGGAAGCCGGCGTCCGAGAGGACGGCCTCGAGGAGGTGCCGGATGTCTGCGTCGTCTTCGATGATGACTGCGGTGCGGCGTTCTTCGTCCGGTGCCACAGTGCCCTCCTCTGGTCAGCCGTTCTGTGTCCACACCTGCCAGGGCGGCGTCGGTGCCTCACCGGTCGCGCGTCAGCGGGCCCCGGCGACGAGGCTGAGTGCCCGGTCAGGCCACCATTGTCCGGCAACGGGCCCGCCCTCGCACGTCCCGTCGCTCTCCCCCGGAGGTTTCACCCACAGGTTGGCGTCGAGGCCCTCGGCCTCGAGCGTGAGCGGCGGTGCACCGAGGGCTGCGCCCGGGGGGTTGCACCAGGTGCCGTCGGACCCGTTGCCGTTGCGACCGGTGTCCACGACGAACGGCGCACCGTCGAGCTGGGCGCTCAGGCGCTCGGCGTAGGCGAGCTCGGAGGCGTCGTCGTTGTAGTTGGACACGTTGGTCGCGAAGCCGTGCACGTCGGCCACGCCGGCGCGGCGCAGCAGGTCGGCGGACTCCTGGACGGAGTGCCAGTTGGAGTGTCCCCCGTCGAGGTAGACGGTCGCCCCGGCCCCGGTGAGCACCGAGCCTGCCGTGGAGACCAGGCCGAGGCGACGCTCGACGTCCCCGCACTCCTCGGCGAGCTGGAGCGCGTCGGGCTCGAGGACCACAGGGGTCTCGGTGCCCTCGAGCGCGGTGGCGATCTCGCGGACCCACGTCTCGTAGCCGTCGACGGTGGTACCTCCCGCGGAGAACTGCCCGCAGTCGCGGTCCGGGATGCCGTAGACCACGAAGACCGGCAGGGTGTCGCCCGCCTCGGCGTCCGCCACGACCTGCGCGACGTAGGGCCCGACCTCACCCGCCGGGTACTCCTCGGGCGTCAGCCAGATGGCGGTCGGCTGGTCGGCGATGGTGAGGAAGGCGTCGCGCGTGGCCGCGTCGGTCGCGGCGTCGACGGCCTTGATCGCCTCGGACTCGGGGTCGACGTAGAGGTCCCGCCCGGCGAAGGGGTTGGGGTCGTCGAGCAGGCCGGTGCGCACGACGACGAGCGCCGCGACGCCTGCGAGGAGGACGACGGAGCCCAGGACGAGCGCCCAGCGGACGGGGCGCGACAGCCGCCGTCGGGGGATGCGGGGAGGGCGGTCCGCCGGGTGCCGTCGACGGCTCTTCCGCAGACGCACGGACGCCGGAGCCGCCGAGGCCGCCTCGTCTCCGAGGCCGGTCTCGTCCTGCGGGACGACGGGTGCGGGCTGCCGCGGAGGCTCGGTGCGGGCAGGCTGCTGCGGAGGCTCGGCCGCCCGGATCACGTAGTCGCTCGCCGGGCGCTGCTCGGGGGCCTCGGTGCGACCGCCGCGGACGGGCACGACCTCGGGCTCCTCGGGCGTCTCCTCGAGCGGGACGCGGATCACGTAGCGGGGGTCGCGCGGGTCCCGGGGCCCCTGCGGGGCGTCGGGCTCGTCGCTGCTCCTGCGTGCCATGCGAAGTCCTCCCGGGCTGGTCCGCCAGACTCGGCACAGCCTACGCGTGGACCCGTCCGTCGGCCCTGCGACGCGGCCTCGGGGCCGGGAGCTGGTCGGGGCCGGACCGGCACCAGGCCTGCACCGGGCCGGCACCAGGGGCGGCCGGGCGTCGGCGTTCGGTGAGACACTGAGAGACGTGCCAGACGAACCCGAGAAGAGCGGCGCCCCAGCCGTCAGCAAGACCTCCAGGAACCCCTACCGCGAGCTCCTCGCGATGCCGGGGACCAAGCAGTTCTCGGGTGCCGGGGCCCTCGCCCGGCTGCCCATGTCGATGGTGGGCATCGGCATCGTCCTCATGATCCAGCAGACGACGGGCTCCTACGGGCTCGCCGGCCGGGTCAGCGCCGCGTACATCGTCGCGCAGGCGATCTGCTCGCCGCAGATCGCGAAGCTCGTCGACCGCAAGGGGCAGTCACGGGTCATGCGGCCGATGTTCGCCGTGACGTCGGTGGCGATGCTCGGGCTGATCCTCAGCACGGCGCTCGAGGCCCCCGAGGTCTGGCTCTACGTGTTCGCCGTCCTCACCGGGGCGACCATCGGCTCCGTCGGGTCGATGGTCCGCGCCCGCTGGTCCAACCTGCTGCCCGACCCGCGCCGGCTGCACAGCGCGTACTCCTTCGAGTCGGCCGTCGACGAGCTGTGCTTCGTGGTGGGCCCGATGCTCGCGACGATCCTCGCGACCTCCGTCGCGCCGACGGCCGGTCTCGTCGTGCCGCTCCTCGCGGTGGTCGTCGGCGGCTTCTGGTTCCTGTCGCTGCGCTCGACCGAGCCGCCCGTGTCGCGGCCGGTCGAGGGCGTCAAGCACCGGTCGGTCCTGCTCAACCCGGGGATGCTCGCGGTGATCGCGGTGTTCATCGGGATGGGGGCGGTGTTCGGCGCGACCGACGTGGCGACCATCGCCTTCGCCAAGGAGGCCGGGCACGAGGCGATGGCCGGTGTGATCCTCGGCGTCTTCGCGGCCGGCTCGCTGGTCTCGGGACTGCTGTACGGCGCCAAGCACTGGGTCTCGCCGCTGTGGGTGCGCTTCGCGCTCGGGATGCTCGCCCTCGCCGTCGGCGTCTCCCTGTTCTTCTTCGTCACGTCGCTGCCGGTCCTCGCCGCGGTGATGTTCGTGGCGGGCTTCGCGATCTCGCCGACGCTCATCAACGGCAACAACCTGGTGCAGCTCCTCGTCCCGCCGTCTCAGCTCACCGAGGGCCTCACGTGGGTCGGCACGGCGCTCGGTGTCGGGGTCTCGGTCGGCACCTCCGTCGCCGGGGTGCGCATCGACGCGGACGGCGCGCACGCGGGCTTCACGGTCGTGATGATCGCGGCCGGCATCGGCGTGCTCGTGACGGTCGCCGCGCTCGGCACGCTGCGCCGCCGCACCGCCGGGACGACGAACGTCGAGAGCCGCTGACAGGGCTCGCGTCTCGCAGGCCTCGCACGGGCGACCGCGGGCACGCACGGGGCAGGCGAGGGCAGGCGCGAGACGTCAGGCCGCGAGCCCGCGCGACGCGACCACGACCGTCGCGTCGAGGTCCTCGGAGCGGACCACCCGCGCGGCGAGGCCGGCGTCCGCCAGCAGAGCCACGGTCGCCGGGCCCTGCCTCTCGCTGGTCTCGATCACCAGGTAGCCCCTGCGGGCCAGCCACTCCCCCGCCCGCTGCGCCACGCGCCGCTGCACCTCGAGGCCGTCGCTGCCCCCGTCGAGGGCGAGGAGGTGCTCGTGCACCCGCGCCTCGGCGGGCATGAGGGGCACGGCGGCCGTCGGGACGTAGGGGGCGTTGACGACGAGCACGTCGACCCGGCCGCGCAGGCTGTCGGGCAGCGCGTCGAAGAGGTCTCCCTCGTAGACGGTGCCCTGCGGGTGTCTGGGAGCGACGCTGGAAGTGTCTTCGACGTTGAGCCGCGCGCAGGCGACGGCGTCCGGGTCGAGGTCGCTCGCGTGCAGCTCGACGCCGGGGACCGCGAGCGCCACGGCGAGGCCGACCGCCCCGGTGCCGCAGCACAGGTCGAGCACCACGCTGCCGGGCCGCGCACGGGCGGCGGCCTGCTCGACCAGCAGCCGGGTGCGCTGTCGCGGGACGAACACGCCCGGCGCGAGGGCGACCCGCACGCCGGCGAGCTCGGCCCACCCGAGGACGAGCTCGAGGGGCTCGCCCGCGACCCGGCGTGCGAGCAGCGTCGAGAGCTCGTCGGCGGAGCGGGCAGCGGCGAGCAGCAGGTGCGCCTCGTCCTCGGCGTACACGCAGCCGGCGGCACGGAGCGTCGCGGTGACGCGCTGCAGGGAGGAGGCGGGGTCGATCGGCGGGTATGACATGTCGTACCAGTGTGCGCCCGCGGGCCCCGGTGTGGTGCACCAGACATCACGAATGCCCGGTCCTGCCGTGCGGTCTGTCCGGATCCGGAGCAGGGTGGAGGGAGCGGGACGCTTCCGCCAGACCCCTGCGGAGCTCCCGGACACCGTCGCCCACCGGAGGTACCCATCGTGGCCAAGTCGAAGACCCGCGGCACGACCGTCGCAGACCTGCTCGTCGCCCAGATCGTCGAGGCAGGAGCCAAGCGCATCTACGGGATCGTGGGCGACAGCCTCAACCCCGTGGTCGACGCGGTACGCCGGGCTGCGAAGGAGGGCGTCGACATCGAGTGGGTGCACGTGCGCCACGAGGAGGCTGCCGCCTTCGCCGCGGCGGCCGAGGCCGAGGTGACGGGCAACCTCGCGGTGTGCGCCGGCTCCTGCGGCCCGGGGAACCTGCACCTCATCAACGGTCTCTACGACGCCAACCGCTCGAAGGTCCCGGTCCTGGCCATCGCGAGCCACATCCCGAGCAAGCAGATCGGGACGAGCTTCTTCCAGGAGACGCACCCGGACCGGCTGTTCAACGAGTGCTCGGTGTACTCCGAGATGATCTCGTCGGCCGAGCAGGCACCGCGCGTCATCAACTCCGCGATCCACCACGCCTACGGCGCACCCGGCGTCGCGGTCCTCACCATCCCGGGCGACGTCGCAGACTTCGACGCCCCGGCTCCGGTCGCGGACGTCTCGACCCGCCCGCCCAAGCCGCGCGTCATCCCGGCCGACGAGTCGCTGCGCGAGCTCGCCGAGGCGATCGACGAGGCCAAGAAGGTCACGATCTTCGCCGGCGTCGGTGTCCGCGGGGCGCACGACGACGTCATCGCGCTGGCCGACAAGATCGCGGCGCCGATCGGCCACTCGCTGCGCGGCAAGGAGTGGATCCAGTACGACAACCCCTTCGACGTGGGGATGTCCGGGCTGCTCGGCTACGGCTCCTGCTACGACGCGACGCAGGAGGCGGACCTGCTGATCCTGCTGGGGACGGACTTCCCGTACGACCAGTTCCTGCCGGAGTCGGTCCGCACTGTCCAGGTGGACATCGACCCCAAGAACCTCGGGCGGCGCACCCGTCTCGACCTCGCGGTGGTCGGCGACGTGGGCGAGACGGTGCGGGCGCTGCTGCCGATGGTGAAGCCTGCGAGGTCGCGGCGGTTCCTCGACTCGATGGTCAAGAAGCACGAGAAGGCGATGAACGGTGTGGTCGGCGCGTACTCGGGCGGCAAGAAGGCCGAGTCCATGACCCCCATCCACCCCGAGTACGTCGCGGACGTCCTCGACCAGGAGGCGTCGGACGACGCCGTGTTCACGGTCGACACCGGCATGTGCAACGTGTGGGCGGCCCGGTACATCAGCCCGAACGGCAGGCGGCGCGTCATCGGGTCGTTCCTGCACGGGTCGATGGCCAACGCCATGCCGCACGCGATCGGCGTCGCGGCGGCCCAGCCCGGGCGCCAGGTGATCTCGATGTCGGGCGACGGGGGCCTGGCGATGCTGCTCGGCGAGCTCGTGACCATCAAGCACTACGACCTCCCGGTGAAGATCGTGCTGTTCGACAACGCGACGCTCGGCATGGTCCGGCTCGAGATGCTCGTCGACGGGCTGCCGGCCTTCGGGACCGACTCCCCCTCCGTCGACTACGCGGCGGTCGCCCGGGCCATCGGCATCCCCGCGGTGCGGGTCGAGGACCCCAAGGACCTGCGCAAGGCCCTGCGGGGTGCGCTGGACCGTCCGGGGCCGGCGCTGATCGACGTGGTGACCGACCCGCACGCGCTGTCGATCCCGCCGACCATCACCGCCGGGCAGGTGCGCGGCTTCGCGGCAGCCATGAGCAAGGAGGTGCTCGGCGGCGGTCTCGGCGAGGTCGTCTCGATGGCGCGCTCCAACCTGCGCAACGTGCCGCGGCCCTGACGCTCGACGGGCCCGGCTCGCCGCGGCCCCGCTCGCCACAGCCCAGCCGTAGCGTCCTGTGCGCGACCCGACGACCGGGTCGCGCACGGGACCTCTGGCGCTGGTCCCCAGGTCAGCGCGGTGCCAGGATGATGCAGTGCCTCTCGATCCCACACCCCTGACAGCGACCACGACGACCGGTGCGACCGCTCCGGTCGACCCCGCCGACGCAGACCGCGTCCCCGCCGCGCTCGCCGCGGTGGTGGCCCCGCTCACCGCCGAGCGCGGTGCGGTGGTCGCGACCGAGAAGCTCGACGGCGGGATGTTCGCGACCACCTACCGCGTGACCTTCGCGGGCGGCGAGCGCGTGGTCGCGAAGATGGCGCCGACGGCCACCGACCGGCTCATGACGTACGAGCAGGGCATCCTCGCGACGGAGGCGTCCGTCTACCGGCTCGCCGAGGACCGCCCGGACCTGCTCATGCCGCGGCCGCTGCTCTTCGACACCACGCGCGAGCACGTCGCGACCGACGTCCTCGTGGCCTCGCACCTCGACGGCGTCCCGTGGCACACGCTCACCGACGTCACGCCCGACCAGCGTGCCGTGATCGACGCCCGGCTCGGGGGGTACATGACCCGGCTGCACTCCGTGACCGGGGAGGTGTTCGGGTACCCGGCCTCTCCCTCGCTGCAGGCGGCGACGTGGCGCGAGGCCTTCGGCCGCATGGTCTCGGCGATCGTCGAGGACGCCGCGGCCTGGGGTGTCGAGCTCCCGACGGGCCGGGTCGTCGAGGCGCTCGAGCGCCACGGGCACGAGCTCGACGTCGTCACCAGGCCCGCCCTGGTCCACACCGACCTGTGGGAGGGGAACATCTTCCTCGACCCCCAGAGCCACGAGATCGTCGGGGTCATCGACACCGAACGGGCGCTCTTCGGCGACCCGCTCTACGAGCTGGTCGGCGCGAGCCAGTTCGGCGACGGTGGTGCGCCCCCGTCGATCGCAGCCGGGTACGTCGCGGCCGGCGGGGTGCTCGAGCCGTCGGCTTCCCTCGCCGCAGGCAACCTCACCTCGGCAGACGTCCGCATCCTGCTGTACCGGTGCTACATGTACTCGATCCTGCTCGTCGAGCCCTCCCCGCGCGGCTACGAGGGCGGCTGGGTCGAGACCAACCACGTCGCACTCCTCGCGAAGCTCGAGACGACGCTGGACCTGCTGCTCGGCTGAGACGCCCCGACCAGGGTTCAGCGACGACCCATGCGGCGCCACGCCCTCCACGCGCCGGTCGACCAGAGCGCCCAGAGCACGAGGAGCGGCTGGAACACGAGGCGGACGGCGCGCTTCTGGTCGGTGTCGAGGCCGAAGGCGTCGGTGTGCGTGACGTACTGCGAGATGTTCCCCGGGAAGATCGCGACGAAGAACGCCGCCACGACCCAGCCCACGGGGACCTTCTTGTGCGGCAGGACCAGGAGGGCACCGCCGAGGGAGATCTCGACGACCCCGGACACGAGCACCACGGTGTCGGCGTCGATCGGGACCCACGCGGGCACCTGCGCCTGGAACTCGTCGCGGGCGACGGTGAGGTGGGTGATCCCGGCGAAGAGCAGGAACGCTCCGAGCGCCAGGCGCCCGACGGTGCGCGGGGCCGAGGTCGGCTGGTCGGCGAGGCGGTGTGCGAGGTCGGTGGGCATGGACCCATCCTCGCCCCGCCGGGCCGTCGTGCAAGCGGGCCACCGCGGCAGCGGTGCGCGAGCCGCACCTAGGAGATGTCACGCGCTCTCACGAGGGATATGTCACGCTGTGAATATCCCCCGAGATTTCTGCGAATAAGGTAGTCTTCAGGCAAAGAATTGGCCTCGAAGAGTAATCTTCGGTCGAGACGAGAGGGAACAATGCTGACATTCATCATCATCGGAGCCGTCGGGCTCGCCCTGCTCGTCCTGTCGATGTCCCTCGGCGAGCTCTTCGACGTCGGCGACGGGCTCGTGTCGGGCACCTCCCTCGGCGTCGGAGGCACGGTCTTCGGCGCCCTCGGGGCGATCGCGACCGTCAACGACCTCCCCGTCTGGACCACCTACGCCGGGTCCGCCGTCGTCGCGATCGCGGTGATGCTGCTCGTCCGTCGCCTGATCCGTGGGCTCGCGAGCTCCGAGGACGGCGTCGCCCGTGACCTCGTGGGGCAGCAGGGCGCTGTGACCTCGACGATCACCGGTGGCCACGGAGAGGTCTCGCTCGACGCCGAGCTCGAGCGCCGCCTCGCGTGGGCCGACCAGATCATCACCGAGGGCACCCGCGTGGTCGTCCTCGAGGAGGCAGCCGGCCGCGTCCGCGTCACCCCGTACTGGCCGACAGCAGGCACGACCGACGCGCAGCGCTGGCCCCAGGCCACCTGACCCGTCGGCGGCGGCCGCACCCCGCGTCTCGGCCGCGCCCCAGGACCATCTCCAGCTCGACCGCACGACCACCACGCAGCCCACCTCACGGAAGGAGCAACCCCTCCCCGGGGGTGCACCCACATGTCAGACCAGACGATCACCGTCATCGCCGTCGTGGCACTGGTCATCGCGTTCTTCGCGGTGCTCATCTTCATCGCCAACCGCATCCGCCGCGTCCCGCCGAACGAGGCTCTCATCATCGTGGGTCGCGGCGCCGGCAAGAAGGCCTCCGTCGAGGAAGGCGGGCAGCGCGTCATCGTCGGCGGACGCGTGTTCGTCTGGCCGATCCTGCAGCAGGGCTTCTCGATCTCGCTCGAGCAGCGCCAGATCGGCATCACCGTCGAGGGCGTCGACAAGAACCGCATCAAGATCGCCATCAAGGCGTCGATCAACTTCAAGGTCCGCGGCGACGAGGAGGGCGTGCGTCGAGCAGGCCAGCGCTTCCTGTCCCAGCAGGGCACGCTCACCGAGATCATCAAGGAGTCCCTCGAGGGCTCGCTCCGCTCCATCGTCGGAGACATGACGATCGAGCAGATCATCTCCGACCGCAAGGGCCTGTCCGACCGCGTCGTCGACTCGACCAAGCTCGACCTCGCCGAGCAGGGCCTCCAGGTCGACCTGCTCAACATCTCCGACATCTCGACCCCGGGCTCCGACTACCTCGGGAACCTCGGCCGCGCCGAGAACGCCCGTGCCCGCCAGGTCGCCGAGATCTCCGAGGCCGAGGCGCAGCGCGCGTCCGACTTCGCCGCGATCGAGGCCCAGGAGCAGGTCGCCGAGCGTCGCAAGGCCTTCGAGCTCAAGCAGGCCGCCATCAAGGCGCAGACCGACAAGGCCAACGCCGAGGCGAACGCGGCCGGCCAGCTGGCCCGCGCCGAGCAGGACCGTCTCGTCGCGACGCAGCAGCGCGACGCGCTCTCCGAGCAGGCGAAGGTCACCGAGGAAGAGCTCGACATCTCGGTCCGCAAGCCCGCCGAGGCCGACGCCTACGCGTCCGTCCAGCGAGCCAACGCCGAGCGTGACGCCGCCAACGCGGCCACCGAGGCCGACGCCTACAAGCGCACCACCATCGCGCAGGCCAACAAGACCGCCGCGATCCAGGACGCCGAGGCCAACGCCGAGGCCGTCCGCCGCACCGGTGAGGCCGAGCGCGACCGCCAGGTCGCCCTCGCCGCCGGTATCCGTGCCGAGGGTGAGGCGCGGGCAGCCGCGGCCGAGGCCGAGGGACGCGCAGAGGCCGCAGCGCTCGACGCCAAGGCCGAGGCGCTCAAGAAGTACGGCGAGGCAGCCCTCGTGCAGGAGCTCATCGAGCGCCTCCCCGAGATCGTCCGCGCCGCCGCCGAGCCCATCGGCAACATCCAGGGCATGACCGTCATCTCGACCGACGGCGCGTCCGCCATCACCAAGAACGTCACCTCGGTCCTCAGCGAGGGCCAGGGCGTCATCAAGCAGCTCACCGGCGTGGACCTCAACCAGATCCTCGCCAACCTCACGGGCACCGGCGGCTCGACACCCGACGCGCCAGCAGCAGCCAAGGCGCCCTCGGCGTCCTGACACCCGCAGCACACCGGCACGAGCCGGCCACCCGACGCTCGTCGGGTGGCCGGCTCGTCTCGTCTGAGGTGCCTCCGAGGTGCCTCTGAGGTTCCCCGTCGGAGACCTCTCGGTCAGTCCTGCGGGACGGGGACGGGCACCTGCCCGGACGCGGCCCGCCGGCCGGCGAGCCAGATGACCGTCGCACCCGACCCGACGACCAGCACGATCCCGGTGACCACTCCCGCGGTGAGGGTCTCTCCGAGCGCGACAGCGCCGACCAGCGCGCCCATGACCGGGTCGACGGCGAAGAGCGTGCCGACCACCCGGACCGAGGTGAGCCGGACGGCGAGGAAGTCGAGGCTGAAGGCGACGACCACCCCGAGGACCGCCGAGACGGCGAGCACGCCCCAGCCGCCGCCGTCGACCCGCGGTGCGGCCTGCACGGAGAACGGTGCGAGCAGCACGGCGCCGACCACCACCGACAGGGCGAGCCCGTCGAGGCCGTCGGTGTCGCCGCCCACCCGACCGGCGAGGACCGTGTACCCGCCGAAGGCCACGGCCGCGCCGAGGCCGAAGACCAGACCGATCAGTGTGAGACCGCCACCCGGGCTGCTCACCAGGACGACGCCGACGAGGGTCACCGCCGGCAGCAGCAGCTCGCGGCGCCGCGTCGTGGCGACCGCCGCGACCGCGAGCGGCCCGAGGAACTCGAGGGTCACCGCGATGCCGAGCGGCAGGTGGGCGACGGCGTTGTAGAAGAGGACGTTCATCGCGGCCATGGCCACGCCGTAGAGGACGATGCCGGTCCAGGCGCGGCGCGACCGGCCGCGGACCGACGGACGGACGAGGACGACGAGCACCAGTGCGGCGACGGCCATCCGGAGACCGCTGACGCCGAGCGTGCCGACGGTCTCGAAGAGGTCGGAGGCGATCGCCGCCGAGGTCTGGATGCTGAGCGACCCGACGAGCACGAACAGGCCGCCGAGGAGAGGCGCGAGGTGCGGGTGGGCAGCACGAAGAGGACGAGCGTGTGTCATGGAAGTTCCCAGGGGAGCGTGCCGGCGTCGCCGGCTCAGGAGCGGGGGTCAGCGGAGACGTCGCGCGACCCGGCGTGGTGCCAGGTCAGGCAGACGTGCGACGACGCTCGACGGACGGCCCTCTGCGAGGTGCGCACCCGTAGCTGCTCATGGGATCCATGCGGTGATGATAGCCCTCGGACGGGCCTGGTTCCGCGCGCGTCTGCGCACCGGGATCGTTACCGTATGGCCATGACGACGTCCCACGAGGTGCTCGAGTCGAGGTTCCGGTCCACCCGGCTGCGCCCCGGGTACTCGGTGGCGGAGGTCGACGACTACCTCGACCGGTGCCGCGCGACACTCGCCCACTACGAGGGCGGAGGTCGCGCCGGCACCTGGTCGTCCCCGACGACGCTGTCCAAGGACAGCCGCGACGCAGCCCTCCTCACCGCGGCCGAGGTCCGCTCGGTGCGGCTGCCGACCACCCGGTGGCGGGAGGGCTACGTCATGGAGGAGGTCGACGACCTGCTCGACGGCGTCGTCAACGAGCTCGTCCGGTGGGAGACCGTGGCCCGCTGAGGTCAGGCACGGTCAGCAGGGGCATCAAGATCAGCAAGGCCGGCCGCGCCAGGTTCTTCGACACCTCGGCTCCTCGGTCACTCAGGGGAACGTGACGAGGTTCCCGACCGCGCGCGCACGCTCGAGCCGCGCCGCGACGTCGTCCCAGTCGACGATCGTCCAGAACGCCTTGACGTAGTCGGCCCGGACGTTCTGGTAGTCGAGGTAGTAGGCGTGCTCCCACACGTCGAGCATGAGCAGCGGGACGATCCCGGCGGGCAGGTTCCCCTGCTGGTCGTAGAGCTGGACGATGATCGGCCGCGCGCCGAGGGTGTCCCACGCGAGGACGGCCCAGCCCGAGCCCTGGACCCCGAGCGCGACAGCGGTGAAGTGCGCCGTGAAGGCGTCGAAGGAGCCGAAGCCCTCGTCGATCGCGGCGGCCAGCTCGCCCTCGGGCCCGCCGTCGGCCGCGGGGCGCAGGTTCGCCCAGAAGATCGAGTGGTTGACGTGGCCGCCGAGGTTGAAGGCGAGGTCCTTCTCGAGCTTGTTGACGCCCGTGAGGTCACCGGTGCTGCGGGCCTCGGCCAGCTGCTCGAGGGCGGTGTTCGCGCCGTTGACGTAGGCCTGGTGGTGCTTGCTGTGGTGGAGCTCCATGATGCGGCCGCTCACGGCGGGCTCGAGCGCGGAGTAGTCGTAGGCGAGGTCGGGGAGCGTGTACAGGGGCATGCGGGGTCCTCTCGTCGGTGGTCCCGCCACGCTAGGACCTCAAGCAGGGTTGAGGTCAAGGTGCGGTCGCGGGCGTCGGGCACGTCTTGACCTCGAGCGCGCTTGAGGTCCTAGCGTCGCCAGGACCTCACCACCACACCTGGAGGCCCCGTGCCCGTCGCCGCACCGCCCGTCCCGCAGTCCCGGCCTCGTCCGACGTCGCAGCCGCAGCCGCAGCCGCAGACGCCACAGGGTCGGCGGCTGCACGTCGCGGTCGTCGGCGCCGGCCCCGCCGGGATCTACGCCGCCGACATCCTGCGGACCCAGGCGCCCGGGACCGCGGTCGACCTCTTCGAGCGGCTGCCCGCGCCCTTCGGCCTGGTCCGCTACGGCGTCGCCCCGGACCACCCGCGGATCAAGAAGATCGTCGACGCGCTCCACGCCGTGCTCGACCAGCCGGGCGTCCGTCTCTTCGCCGGCGTCGAGATCGGTGCGGACCTCACGGTCGACGAGCTCGCGGCACGCTACGACGCCGTCGTCGTGGCGACGGGAGCCAGCACGGATGCCGCGCTGGACGTCCCGGGGGTCGACCTCCCCGGCTCCTTCGGGGCGGCCGACTTCGTGTCCTGGTACGACGGGCACCCCGACGCGCCGGCCGGCTGGCCGCTCGACGCGCGCGACGTGGCCGTGGTCGGCGCGGGGAACGTCGCGCTCGACATCACCCGCATGCTCGTCAAGGACCCCGAGGCGCTCGCCACCACCGACGTCCACGACGAGGTCTGGTCGGCGCTGCGCGCGAACCAGGTGCAGACCGTCCACCTGTTCGCCCGCCGTGGTCCGGCCGAGACCCGGTTCTCGGCCAAGGAGCTCCGCGAGTTCGGCGACCTGGCCGGCGTCGAGGTGGTCGTCGACCCCGCCGACGTCGTCCTCGACGACCACGCCCGACGGGTCGCAGCCCAGAGCGCGCAGCGACGGCTCACCGCCGAGACCTTCGCCGAGTGGTCTGCGCGCCCTCCGGCCACGCCACCAGCAGCGCGCCGGCTCCACGTGCACTTCTACGAGGCGCCCGCGGAGATCCTCGGCACCACCGCGGTGACAGGGATCCGCACCGAGCGCACCGTCCCGGACGGGTTCGGGCACGTCTCCGGGTCGGGGACCTTCCAGACGTACCCGGTCCAGGCGGTGTACCGGGCCGTCGGCTACCGCAGCGCCCCGGTCCCTGGCCTGCCCTTCGACCCGGTGCGGGCGGTCGTGCCGAGCCGGGCGGGTCGCGTGCTCGACGCGGACGGCGCTGCGGTCCCCGGCCGGTACGTGACCGGCTGGGCCCGGCGGGGCCCTGTCGGGCTCATCGGGTCGACGAAGTCCGACGCCGCCGAGACCGTCGCCTCGGTCCTCGCCGACTGCGCGGCCAGCACCCGCTGCACGCACCCGGGGCCGACGGCGGTCGAGGACCTGCTGCGCGACCGCGGCATCACGCCGGTGGGCTGGTCGGGCTGGCTGCACGTCGACGCGGCCGAGCGCGCCCTGGGGGAGCCACAGGGACGGGACCGCGTGAAGATCTCCCGGTGGACCGACCTCGTCGAGGCGGCGAGCGGAGGACGGACCGGTCAGCCGACGGTCGCGCCGAAGAGCAGCCCGAGCAGGTAGGTCGCGGCCGCGGCACCGAAGCCGATAGCGAGCTGGCGCAGGGCGCGCCGGACCGGCGACGCCCCGGACAGCACCCCGACGATCGCGCCCGTGACGCACAGCGACAGCCCGACGAGCACGGCGCTGGTCGCCACCGCCGCAAAGCCCTCGACACCGAAGAGGTACGGCAGCACCGGGACCAGGGCGCCCGACGCGAAGAAGCAGAAGCTCGAGGCCGCGGCCCCGAGCGCCGTGCCGATCTCCTCGTGCGCGTCCGGGACGCTCGACGGGGCGATCTCGGTCGACGCCGACGAGGCGGCGAGGGCCGCGTCCGCGCGGGCCTGCGCCTCGTCGGGGGCGAGCCCGCGCGCCCGGTAGACGAGGGCGAGCTCGTTGGCGTCGACGTCGAGGTGCCCGATGGCCGCCGACGCGTCCGGGCTCGGGTCGGAGGCCGCGAGCAGCTCGCGCTGCGATCGCACGGAGACGTATTCGCCGGCCGCCATCGACAGCGCCCCCGAGAACAGCCCGGCGAGGCCGGTGAGCAGGATGGTCCCGGGCGCGACACCCGACGCACCGACACCGAGGATGAGGGCGAGGTTGGACACCAGCCCGTCGTTCGCCCCGAACACCGCAGCCCGGAAGGTCCCGGAGATGCGGGTGCGCCCTCGGGTCGCCAGCCCGCGCACCACCTCGCCGTGGATGCGCTCGTCGGCCGCCATCGCCGCGGTCGCGTCGACGTCCACGTCGTAGGTGGAGCGCGACTCCGCCTGCTGGGCGAGGGCCAGCACGAACACCCCGCCGAAGCGTCGTGCCAGGACCGCGAGGACGCGGGTGCGCCACTGGCCGCGCAGCGGTCGGCCGACGTCGTCGCCGAGGAGGTCGAGCCAGTGCTGCTCGTGACGCTGCTCGGCGGTGGCGAGAGCCACGAGGATCTCGCGTTCCTCCCCCGACCGACGCGCCGCGAGCTCGCGGTACACGGCTCCCTCGGCCCGCTCGTCGGCGAGGTTGCGGCGCCATCGGCGGACGTCGCGCGGCGTGCGGGCGCGGGGCGCGGCGGCGGGTGGCTGGTCGGTCGTCATGGTGACAGTCTGCCGGGATCTCGCCGATCCGGACTTCGGACGGGCGCAGCCGCGCAGGACGGGTCCCCGCACGGCCGGCGACGGGCTCCCGCACGGGGGGGTGCACGGTCGTCCGGACCGGTGCGCTCGGCCACCCACCGACGTCTGGGTCGTCCGTCCCGACCTGGCGACCGTCGGCACCGATAGGGTCGACTGGTCCTGCACCCGGCGCGCGCTGCGTGCTGCTCGCCCCGAAGAAAGGTCGTCGCCCATGCGTACTCCGTCCCTGTGGGAGGACATGGTCGCCCAGCGCCCGGAGCACTCCGTCTGGTACGCGACCCGGATGCGCACGATGGCCGCCGAGGGCGCCGACCTCGCGGGCGAGGCACGGTTCGTCGACGCGATGGTGCCTCGCGGGTCCCGCATCCTCGACGCCGGCTGCGGACCGGGCCGGGTCGCGGCGGCGCTGACGGCCGTCGGCCACACCACGGTGGGTGTCGACGTCGACCCGGTGCTGATCGATGCGGCGAGAGAGGACCACCCGGACGGCACGTGGGTGGTGGGCGACCTCGCCGAGCTCGACCTGGCGGCCCACGGGATCGACGACCCCTTCGACGTGATCGTCTGCGCGGGCAACGTGATGACCTTCCTCGGCCACGCCACGCATGCTCCGGCGCTCAGCCGCATGCGTGCGCACCTGGCTCCGCAGGGCCGGGTCGCCGTCGGCTTCGGGACCGCCCGCGGCTACCTGCCGGAGGCCTTCTTCGCCGACGTCGAGACCGCAGGGCTGCAGGTGGACGCGACCTTCTCCACCTGGGACCTGCGGCCGTACGCAGCAGACTCCGACTTCCTGGTCGCGATCCTCAGCGCTGCTTGACCAGATCTCCCGCTACCCCGTGATCCCGCCGGTCGTCGAGAGACGCCCAGCAGGAGAGCACGGGGTGGTGCGGGGTGTCAGGCGCCGGGACCAGGGTCGTCGGTGTCGGCCGGGACGTCGGGGTCGGTCGAGTCCTGGGGGGCTCGGCGGAGGTTGAGGATGCTCAGCACGAGACCACCCCAGACGACCACGAGGGACAGCACGAGGACGACGATCGCGGTGGTGGTCACGAGCGGACCTCCTTCGTGGTGAGGCCGCCCTCGGGCAGCGGGGGCCAGGGGACGAAGTCGTCCGGGTCCTTGGCCCAGCGGACCTTCGTCATGATGACCGCGAAGACGACCATGAACGCGATCGCGCCCCAGCCGAACACGAGGCGGAACCACAGCGGGTAGCCGTCGTAGCCCTCGGTGATGAGCATCCACACCCCGGAGACGAGCATGTAGCCGATGACGAGGGGCACGACGACACCGACGACGTAGACCCACCAGACGCCGATGCGCGTGGAGGACACCGCGTTGAGGTGCCACCGGAGCTGGGGCAGCAGTCGCAGCCGCCACGCCACGAGGGCGGTCATGACGACGGCCGAGGTGATGACCCCGACCTCGTTGGCCCACTTGTCGAGGACGTCGAGGACGTGCAGCGCGGTGGTCGTCGAGAAGAGCAGGATCGAGATCACGGCGGCGATCCCTCCGACGCGCAGCGCGGCCTGGCGGGGGTCCCAGCCGAACTTCTCCTGGAACGCGGCCGAGACCACCTGCAGCAGGGAGAGCAGCGAGGTGAGGCCCGCGACGGCCAGGGACAGGAAGAACAGCACGCCGAAGAACGACCCGCCGGGCATCGCGGAGATGATCTGCGGGAAGGTGCTGAACGAGAGCGTCGGCCCGGTGAGGCCCTCGAGGTCGTCGACGCCCACGCCCTGCTGGTGCGCCATGAAGCCGAGGGTCGCGAAGACCCCGACGCCCGCGAGGATCTCGAAGGACGAGTTGGAGAACGCGACGACGAGACCCGACGAGGTGAGGTTGGAGCGTCGCTTGAGGTACGACGAGTACGTCACCATGATGCCGAAGGCGATCGACAGCGAGAAGAAGATGTGCGCGACGGCGGCGATCCACACGCCCGGGTGCAGCAGGGCCGACCAGTCGGGCGTGAAGAAGGCGTTGAGCCCGTCGGTGGCGCCGTCGAGGAACAGCGCGCGGACCACGAGCGCCGCGAAGAGCACCACGAGCAGCGGCAGGAAGATGACGTTCGAGCGCTCGAGGCCCTTCTGCACGCCGAGGGCGAGGATGCCGAGGGTGACGACCCAGGTCCCGACGAGGGGCCAGAAGACTCCGGGGACGACGTCGAGGCCGATGCCCGGCTCGGCGGAGGTCCGCAGGAAGTCGTTGGTGAAGAACCCTGCGGCGTCGTCGCCCCAGGTCTGCTCGACGGAGAACCAGACGAAGCTCAGCGCCCACGCGATGATCACCGTGTAGTACAGGATGATGACGATCGAGATGCCGACCTGGAACCAGCCGAGCGCCTCGGCGCGACGGGTGAGGCGTCGGAAGACGGTGGGGGCCGACCCGCGGAACCGGTGGCCCAGCGCGTAGTCGAAGAACAGCACCGGGATGCCGATGACCAGCAGCGCGATGACGTACGGGACGAGGAACGCTCCCCCGCCGTTCTCGTACGCGACGCCGGGGAAGCGCCAGATGTTGCCGAGGCCGACGGCTGAGCCGATCGCCGCGAGGATGAAGCCGGTCTGGCCGGACCACTGCTCGCGTTCCGTCGAGGTCTTCGCGCGCGCCATGTCGCGTCTCCGATCCGGTGGGGTGTGCTGAGGACCCGGCAACCCTAGGGGTCACCGGTCGGCCTCGCACCTCGGTACCAGCATGTGGAGAAGTCGGACTTGTCCGGCTCTGGTAGGCGCTCGCATCCGCAGGCTGCCGTCTCGACCGCCTGCCCTCCGAGCCGCCTGTCCGTCAGACCAGATAGGCGAGCAGCAGCTCGTCGTCCTGCCCCACGAGGGTCCCGACGAGCGTCCCTGCGGTCGGCACCTCGACGTCGGGCGAGGGGAAGCGCACGACGGCGACGTCCTCGGGCCCGCGGGCACCGTCGGGCCGGGTGGCGGCGGGGCCGTCGCTCCCGCTGCCGCGGACGTGGATGCTCGGCTCGCGCTCGACGGGGCCGTCGGGGGTCTCGACCATCATGGGCACCTGGGTGTCGCCCTCCTGGACCGCGCGCGTGAGCTCGGCACGGTAGACCGGGTCGCCCTGGGCGTCGTACACCCAGCGGGTGCCGAGCACGGAGTGCTCGAGGGTGCCCAGCAGCCACTGCTCTGCTCCGGGGAGCGCTGCGGCGCGGTAGGTCAGGGGCACGTGGACGAGCCGGCCGTGGACGTCGAGGAGGAGCGACTCGACGCCGACCTCGCCCTCGGGGTCGTCGAACCGGTACGCGGCGACGGGGGTCGCGACGTCTGCCGGCCCGTCGAACCACGGCTGGGTGGGGAGCCAGGACGCGACGATCTCGGCCTTGCTGGGTACGAGGGTCGCCTGGTAGATGATCGCCATGGGGCTCAATGTAGCGCCGGACGGACGCTCGCGGACCTGTGTCCGGTCGTCGGTCTAGCCCGCGCGGACCGTGAGGGTGCTGGACCCGTCGGGCAGCCGTCGGACGCTGATGCCGTCAGCGACGGTCTGCTTGAGCGCCTCGACGTGGGAGACCACGCCGACGACGCGTCCCCCGGCGCGCAGGCCTCCGAGGACGGCGAGCACCGCGTCGAGGGTCTCGGGGTCGAGCGACCCGAAGCCTTCGTCGACGAACAGCGTCCCGAGGTCGATGCCCCCGGCCTCTGCGGTGACGACGTCGGCCATGCCGAGGGCGAGGCACAGCGAGACGTAGAAGGTCTCGCCGCCGGAGAGCGTGCGCGGGTCGCGGGCCGTCTCGGTGCTGTGGTCGAGGACGCGCATGGCGAGCCCGGTCTTGCGGGTGCCGACGTCCTCCTTGTCGTCGCTGCGCAGCAGCTCGTAGCGACCGTCGGACATCGTGACGAGGCGTTCGTTCGCGGCGGCGACCACGTCCTCGAAGCGGCGCATGAGCACGAAGGTCGTGAGGGTCAGCGACCGCGCGTTGTCCGAGGACGCACCGGTCGCCAGGTCAGCCATGCGGATGACGGACTCGGTCGTGTCGCGCACCGTGTCGAGGGCGACCACGGCGTCGGCGAGCTGGCGGGCGCCGCGCTCCATGTCGGCGGCGCGCTGCGCGGCGAGCACCGCTCGCGCGCTGACCTGCTGGGCCGCCTCCTCGGCCTCGGCGGCGGCGGTCCGGAGCGCCTCGAGGTCGACGTCGACGACGTCGGGGAGCGCGGTGACCGCGGGGTCGTCGAGGCCTCGGGCGACGCGGTCCTGGGCCGACCGGTGCTCCGACACCCGCGCCTCGACGGCGACGAGCTCGCGGCGGTCGAGCCAGGCGTCCCGGACGGCCTGGGGAGAGTCGAGGTCGTGCTGCTCGAGGGCGTCGGCACGCTCGCCCTCGCGCTGGGCGAGGGACCGGACCGCGGCGTCGACCGCGTCGCAGGCGTGGAGGACCGCTCGGGCGGCCTCGACCCGGCGCTCGAGGACCGTGACCACCTGCGCGACGGTCACGTCGTCGTCGGTGCCGACGACGTCCTGGTGCTCGGTGCGCGCGAGGTCGACCTCCTTCTCGTCCGCCGCGATCGCCGTGCCGTCGTGCTCGAGGCGCGCCTGGTCGGCGGCGACCTGCTCGGCGAGGCGGGTCCGGGCGGCCTCGCGGCGCGCGGTCTCGGCGTCGTAGGCCGACAGGGCGCCCTCCGCGGCGACAGCCGACGCCGCAGCGGTCTCGGCCTCGCGGAGACCGGTGCGTGCTGCGACGAGGTCGGCCGCGACAGCCTCGGGGTCTGCGCCGTCGAGCAGGGTGTCCTGCGCCGCGACCCGCTCGACGAGGCCGGTCACGGTCTCTGCGGCTGCGGCGAGGGCCTTCTCGGCGGTCTGGCGCGCGGCCTCGGCTGCCTCGACGACCTCCCGACCGACGTGGTCGTCTCCGCGCTCTGCGGGGGCCGGGTGCTCGGTCGCCCCGCACACCGCGCAGGGGGCTCCGTCGACAAGGTCGGCGGCCAGCTCGCCGGCGATCCCCTCGATCCACCGCCGACGCTGCTCGCGCTCGTGCTCCACGGCGCGCGTCGCCAGCGCGGCGGCCTCGGTACGCTCTGCGGTCGCCTCCTCGAGCTGCCGGGCCAAGGCGTCGCGACGGGCGAAGGTCTCGGTCGTCGCGAGCGCGCGTCGCTCGCGGTCCCGGAAGATGTCCGCCTGGGCCGCCAGCGCGCGGGCCTCGTCGCGCTGGGACTCGAGGGCTGCGCGGCCTGCGGGCCGCTCGGTGATCTCGGCGGCCGACGCCTCGAGCGCCGTCCGTGCCTCGTCGAGGGCGACGACAGCCTGCTCACGTCGTTCCCGACGAGCGGGCAGGCCGTCCTCGAGCCGGGCGACCCGGGCGAGGAGGACCACCTGCGCGGCATCGGCCGCGCGGCGTCCTTCGAGCGCGGAGCGGTCTGCGGCGGCGGCGTCCTGTGCGGCGGTGAGCGCCTCGTCGGGCTGCGCTGCGGAGCGCTCGGACCAGTCGAGCAGTGCCAGCCCGGCGAGCGACGGGAGCTCTCCGAGGGCTCCGGTCGCCGCGTCGAGCGCGGTGCCGAGGGTGCGCGACGCCTCGCCGACCCCGCGACGCGCGGCAGCCTCGGCGTCGAGGGTGGGCATGACGACGCTGGCCCGGCGCGCGGCGTCGAGCCTCACCCCGAGGGCGGCGACCTCGTCGGCGGACGCGGCGAGCTGCTGGGCCTCGAGGCGCAGGGCATCCCGTCGAGCGGCGACCTCGAGCGTCTGTCGCCCGGTGTCGACGGCCTGCCGCCGGGCCTCGTGCACCTGCCGGACGGCGGTCGCGTCGACCTCGAGGTGCCGCGCGGTCTCGGTGAGCTCGTGGGCGTGCTCGGCGGCGAGCTTGCCGACGTGCTCGGGCGGTGCGGTCCGCAGCGCCTCGGCGTCATCGGGGTCGAGGGACGAGGTGGCGAGGAAGGTCTCGAGGGACACCTGTACCGCTGACCGGGCAGCCTTGAGCTGCTGGTCGGCGGTCTTGCGCATGGTGACGAGCGCGGCCTCGGCGCGGTCGTAGAGCTCGGTGCCGAAGACCTTCTGCAGGAGGCCCTTGCGGTCCTCGGGCTTGGACCGGAGGAAGCTGGCGAACTCGCCCTGCGGCAGCACGATCGTCTGGACGAACTGGGCGCGGTCGAGGCCGACGGCGCGCTGGATCTCGAGCCCGACCTCGTCGAGGCGGGTCGAGCGGAGCTCGCCGACGTCGCCGGGCTCGCCCAGCCCCGCGCCCGCGACGACAGCGTCGCTCGGCAGGCGCCAGAGCTTGACGCTCGCCTGCTGCTTGGTCGTGCCCTCGCCCCGTTTCTTGGCGCGCTGGCGCTCGGGGGTCCGCAGCACCCGGAACACCCCTGCTGCGGTCTCGAAGGTGAGGTCGACGAAGGAGTCGGTCGAGTCGTCGGCGTAGGCCGACCGGAGCCTGTCGTCGCTCGTCGCGGCGGAGGCCACCTTGCCGTAGAGGGCGAAGACCACGGCGTCGATGAGGGTGGACTTGCCCGCGCCGGTCGGGCCCTCGAGCAGAAAGATCCCGGAGGCGGCCAGCGCGGAGAAGTCGACGGTGTGACGGCCGGCGAAGGGGCCGATCGCCTGGAGGGTCATGGAGTGCAGCTGCATGTCAGGCGCTCCGCTCTGCCGCGGCGGCCGTCTCGAAGGCGTGCCGGAGTGCCGCCGACTCGCGGACGTCGGGCTGCGCCCCGGTCACGTGCGCGACGAAGTCTGCGGCGACGACCAGCGGGTCGCTCGCTGTCGTGACGGCGAGGGTGAGCGACTCGCGGGCGGACCGCTCAGGGGGTCGGTGCGCCATGGCCAGGACGTGCGGGAAGCGCGCCTTGAGCCGTGCGTTCATTTCACGCGGTCGCGCGGGGTCGGTGACGGTGACGCGGACCCAGTCGTCGACGTGCGCCTCGCCAGCTGCGCCGAGCAGGTCGTCGAGCGACCCGCTCACCTCGCTGAGGCGGCGGGGTACGGGAGCGGGGACGAGCTGAGGCTCACCGACGACACCGTCCGGCCCGAGGTCGACGAGGGCGGTCGACTTGCGCTGCCGCATCTCGGAGAACGAGTACGCGAGGGGCGAGCCGGAGTACCGGCCTACGGTCCCGCCGCCCGTCGCGACGCGCTGCGCGCCGTGCAGGTGGCCGAGGGCGACGTAGTCGACACCCTCGAGGACGGCTGCCGGCACGGTGTCGACGCCGCCGACGCGGATGTCCCGCTCGGACTCGGAGGCCTCGCCGCCGACGACGAAGGCGTGCGCCACCACGAGCGAGCGCGGACGGGCCGACACCGTCGCACCACGAGCGGCGAGGTCGGCGCGCACCCGGCGCATCGCGGCTCCGGTGACGGCCTCGTGCGACCGGGCGAGCGGCGGCTCGTCCTCCTCGCGGAGCACAGTGCGAGCCGCGTCAGGGTCGAGGTACGGCAGGGCGTAGACGAGGGCAGGGGCGCCGTCGGTCGTCTCGAGCTCGACCGGTCGGCCGATGTCGGCGACCCGCGCCCGGACGTGGACTCCCTCGCGCCACAGCTCGGCGCCGAAGCCCAGGCGGGTCGCCGAGTCGTGGTTCCCGGGGGTCACCACCACCTGGGTGATCTCGGCGAGGCGCGCGAGCGCGGTCGAGAGCAAGGTGACGGCCTCGACCGGGGGGATGGCGCGGTCGTACACGTCGCCGGCCACCACCACGGCGTCGACGGACTCGCTGCGCACGAGCTCGACGAGGTGGTCGAGGTAGGCGGCCTGGTGGTCGAGGAGGTCGACGCCGTGCAGGGTCCTGCCCAGGTGCCAGTCAGAGGTGTGCAGGATCCGCATGCCACGACGGTATCGGCTACCTCCGACAGGTCAGGTGCGCCACGTCGAGGTGGGGACGAGCTCGACGTGGCGCCCCCTGTGGACGGCTCGCGTCGGGGAGGACCGGCGGGCTCAGGCCCCGGCCGCGAGGTCGGACGACGCCGACCGGCGGACCTGGAACTCGTCACCCATGCCGAGCACGCCGATGAGCTCGAGCAGGTTGTCCGAGGGGTCGAGCAGCTCGAGGGGCAGGTCGCTCTCCGAGCAGAGGCGGTGCAGCTGGACCAGGAAGGCGAGGCCGGAGGAGTCGATGAAGGACACCGCACCGACGTCGATGACGACCGGTGCGTTGTGGAGGACGACGGCGACCATGGCCTCGCCGGCCTGGTCGCGGAGCGCGGCGTCGATCTCGCCCGCGAGGGTGACGACGGTGGCCCCGTCGTCGGTGGTGCTCGTGATGCTGGAGGTCGCCCGGTCGAAGGGCGTGCCTGTGGGAGTGTCGATCATGGTCTTCCTGCCTCGTCCTGCTGTGCCGGGCACGCCGCAGCACTGGGGGTCAGCGCCGTCGGAATCCCCGAGCAAGGGTGTCACACGAAGATAACGACGACCACCGACGCCCGCACGCGGATCTGGCCCTACGAGGCCGATCTCTCACGTGACCTGCACCTTCTCGCCCGAGATGGCTCGACGACCCCCGACGACGCCGGATCACCCGGCGAGATGGTGAATCTTCGGTGTGGTCCCAGGCGGCACTCAGCAAGATGATGCAGAATCGTGACATGACGTCGAAGACGACGCGGATCGCAGCCGCCAGCCTCCTTGCGCTCACCCTGCCTCTGGTGCAGGGCACCGCCGCGCACGCCGAGGTGCGACCGGCCACCATCGTCCCGGTCCGCTCCCAGACCGAGGTCGTCACCCGTGACATCACGCTCGCCGCCGTCGTGAGCCTGTCGCTCCCCGCCACGGTCCGTGTGCAGGTCGACAGCGCGATCATGTCCGCGCAGGCCGCCACCTCTGCGGCGCAGTCGGCCATCACGGCCGTCGACACCGCCGACGCCTTCTCGTTGTGGACGGCCCAGGCCTCGCTCCAGGACGCCCGCACCGCTCTCGACGCCGCGTCGGCCGAGCTCCGGCACGTGACCTCGACCGTAGCCGGCGTCGACCCCGACGTCAGCGCCGCCCTCGGTGCCCTGCAGACCGACATCGACGTGCTCCGCGGTGTGCGCTCTGGCGACGCGGTCGCCTCAGCCGTCTAGCTGTTGCCGATCCGGCTCAGGGTCGGGCTGGAGGCGCTCGAACTCCGCGCCGAGCGTCGCCCAGAGCTGCTCGACCGAATCGAGCACACCGGTCGGCGCCGCGATCACCACGTGGAACGGGACAGGTGGTCGGTCCCACCACTGCCCCTCCTCGACCGGGCTGTTCCAGACGACGCAGGCATCGCGCATCTCCTCGATGAACCAGCGGAGGACCTTGCGCTCGCTGTCGCAGAGCACCTTGTCCGGCTCGCTGACGATGATGACGATCCCGTCGCGCACCGGGCCCAGGTCCAGGTCCTGGATCACGTCGTGGAAGGCGTCCCTGTTCTTGCCGAAGTAGAGCGGGAACTGCAACGCAGCGGCCGTCTCCCGGAAGAGGTCGGGCTCGGTCCGCATCTCGCCCCCTCGAAGCACCCTCGGGACCATCCCGCGGCGCCCGAGGCGAGCGGCCAGGTCGTCGATCCTCCGGTTCGTCGTGTCGTAGGACAAGAACTTCTGAGAAAGGTCGACCTCTCGCAGGTCGTCGATCGTGGTCATCCGGAAAGGCCTCTCAGCATGAGGAGGGAGCTGTGGTCGCTGGCCGTCAGATCTGCGGACCGGTGCGCAGCCACTCCGCGTACGCGGCGCGCATCAGGCGTTCTTCGCGCTCCTGCTCCGGGTACTCGGAGTGTCCTGCCGTGAGCAGGAGCAGGGACCTCGGGCCGCCGAGGGCGTAGTACACCGAGAGCTGTCCGACGGGCGGCACCACCGGGTCGACCCGGGCTGCCGAGACGAGCACGGGCTGCCGGACCCGGGCAGCGGCGGTCGCCGCGTCGAAGTACGCGACGACGTCGCGCACCGACGGGTCGTCGAGGACCGCGAGCCGCACCGACTCCCCGCTCCCGGCGCACGGGGTCTCGAGGCGTGCCGGGTGGTTGCCGAAGCTCGGGACGTCGAGGCAGGCCGCGGTGACGCGGTCCTCGAGCGGGAGGGCGAGCGCGCCGATGCCCCCGCCGAAGCTCGACCCGGTGAGGTCGACGCGCTGCGCGCCGGGGACCAGCCGGAGCGCGGCGGTCAGGGAGACCCAGGCGTCCTGGACGCACCCGCGGTGGACGTAGGTGTCGCGGTGCGCGATGCCGTGGAGGACGTGCAGGTCACCGGTGGTGGGGATGCCGTCGACGAGCCCCAGGGTCGGCAGCCCGCGCAGCACCGGCGTGAGCTCGGCGGTCTCGGCGAGGTCGAGGGGGTCGTGCGGTCCCTCGGCGCCGCCGTAGCCGTGCAGCCGGACGACCACGCGGCGCACCGGACCCTCGGCGGGCTCGCTGAGCCAGCCGCCGAGCTCGATGCCGTCGGTCGTGCGGAACCGGACGCGCGTCACCACCCGACCGTCCTCGCGGGAGAGCACCTCCACCCGCTCGGCCTGCGGGTCGACGACGAGCGCCTCGTCGCGGGCGACCTGCCAGAACGCGTCGAAGCCGTCCGGGCCGCGCAGGACCGCTTCGCCGAGGGGCGGGAAGTCGTCGGCGTCGAAGGCGCCGAGACCCGCCGAGCTCGTCACCGGGACGGGCGTCGGGCTGCTCTCGGTGCTGGTGGTGGGGCTGTGGACGGCGGGCTGTGCAGAGGACACGGACGGGCTCCGGGGGTCGGGTGCTGGTCGTCTCCATGCTGCCACCCTTGTTCCCCGGGCTCCCCACGATCCCGGTCTTGAGCGCCGACCAGCAGATGAGCACGCTCGGAAGGCGCTCCTATCTCTGGTTGCATGGCGTCACGCAAGAAGCACACGAGCCACACCGCAGTCTGACACTGGCCTTCTCGGCCTGCGGTCCCGGCATTGTCGGCAGCCTTGGCTGCCTCGTCCCAGAATGAGGTGAAGATGTACACCCTCGGATACACCTTGATGGTGGTGAGCCTGCTTGCGCTGCTGGTCAGCCTGTTCGCGAGCCGGTCGTGGTCTCGCCCAGTCATCAAGGTGGGTGCGGTGGTCTTCGGCATCGGAGCCGTAGTGCTCCTGACCGGCGGCTGACCAGGCCCGGCCACGGCGGCGCGCGTCTGACGTACCGGACGCACCGGTGCTCACCTCGACAGGATCACGGCGTCGAGCTCGGTGGTGGTAGCGGTGGTGGTTCACTGTCGTCCAGAGGTCCGGCTCCGCCACACCCGGCACTTCACACCCCGAACACGTTCAGCCGGGCCCACTGCAGCAGGATGACGGTCTTGCCGTCGACGATCTCGCCGGTCTCGATCATGGTGAGCGCCTGGTCGAAGGGCAGGGCGAGCACCTCGATGTCCTCGCCCTCCTCGACGACGCCGCCGCCGGGTCCGGTGCGGGTGGCCGCGGTGAACGGTGCGACGTAGAAGTGCAGGCGCTCGGTGACGGACCCCGGGCTCATGTAGAGGTCGAACACGTGGGTGAGGTCACCGACCTCGACGCCGAGCTCTTCGGCGGCCTCACGGCGGATGGCGACCTCGGGCTCGTCGTCGTCGAGTAGGCCTGCCGCGGTCTCGACGAGCATGCCGTCGGGGTGGTCGTTGACGTAGGCGGGGTAGCGCAGCTGGCGGGTGAGCAGGACGGTCCCGGCGGCGAGGTCGTAGAGCAGGATGGTCGCGCCGTTCCCGCGGTCGTAGGTCTCGCGCTGCTGGGTCTCCCAGGTGCCGTCGGAGCGGCGGTGGTCGAAGGTGGTGCGCCGCAGGACGTGCCAGCCGTCGGAGGTGACCTCGACGTCGCGGACCACGACGTCGGGGTTGCGGTCGAGGTCGCGGCCGACCTGGTCGAGGCCGGTGCGGCCGCGTGAGTCGGGGACGTCGACTCCGAGGCGCGACGTTGCGGGCTGTGGCTGCGAACCGAGGAGGGCGGTGTCCTGCTGGTGTGTCGTCATACCGCTAGACTATGGCAGAAACGTGCAACAGTCGGAAGGAACGTGCACATGCTGGTTGCCGAGAGACATGCTCTGCTGCTCGACCGCCTCGCCCGCGACGGTCGGGTGGTCGCGCGCACCGTCGCGCAGGAGCTCGGCCTCTCCGAGGACACCGTCCGCCGCGACCTGCGCGAGCTCGCCGCCGCCGGCCGGTGCCAGCGCGTGTACGGCGGCGCGGTCGCGTCGTCGCCCGCGGTCGCCGACTACACGGCGCGCACGACGCTCGCGACGGAGAGCAAGGAGCGGGTCGGGGCACGGGCTGCCCGGCTCGTCGAGCCCGGGATGACCGTGCTGCTCGACGGCGGCACGACCTGTCTCGCGGTGGTCCGCGCGCTGCCCCGCGACCTGCGGTGCACGGTCGTCACGCACAGCCCGACGGTCGCCGTCGCCCTGCTCCCCTACGAGGACATCGAGGTGCTCGTCCTCGGCGGGCGCCTGTTCCGGCACTCCGCGGTCACCAGCGGCGCCGCAGCCGTCGAGGCCGCGGCAGCCGTGTCCTGCGACCTCTTCCTGCTCGGCGTCACCGGCGTGCACCCCGAGGAGGGGCTCACCACGGGCGACGCCGACGAGGCCGCGATGAAGCGCGCCCTCGCCCGACGCAGCGCCGAGACCGTCGCCCTCGCGAGCGAGGAGAAGGTCGGGGCCGTCTCACGCTTCCGCGTGCTGCCCCTCGAGGAGGTCACCGCGGTGGTCGCGGACACCCAGGACGAGACGACGACCACCCGGCTGCGCGAGCGCGGCGTCACGGTGATCCCCGTCGGCTCCTGACCTCAGGCGCCGACGCACCTCAGCAGCCGACAAGCCTCAGCCGAGCGTCAGCGTCGAGCCCTTCCACGTCCGCCGGAACCACCGGTCGTGCGAGGCCACGACCACGGTCCCGAGCGCCTTCTCCACGGCCTCGCCGAGCTCTTCCGCGAGGGTGAGCGAGATGTGGTTGGTGGGCTCGTCGAGCAGCAGCACCTCGGGCGCCTGCGCCACGAGCATCCCGAGCACCACGCGACGGCGCTGGCCGGTGCTCAGCTCGCGCAGCGGACGGTCGAGGTCCTTGCGGCCCACCAGCCCGAAGGCCGCGAGCGCGTCGGCGGCACCGAGCAGCGTGAACAGCTCGCGCGGGGAGCGCACGTCGTCCTGCAGGTACACGTCCTGCTCGAGGAGCCCGACGCCGACGCCCGGCGCCTGCGTGACTGTCCCCTGCTCGGGGACGAGGTCGCCGGCCAGGACCTGCAGCAGCGTGGACTTGCCGGAGCCGTTGGGCCCGGTGACCAGCAGCTTGGTGCCCGCGGTGAGGTCGAGGGCTGCCAGCTCGAGGCGTCCGGGGACGACGACGTCGCGCAGGGAGAGCACCACGCCGCTGCCGCCGCCGGCCGCCATGCCGTAGCTGCTCGGGCTGAACACGAGCGGGCGGGGAGGGCGCCGCACCTGCGACGCGGTCAGCGTGTCGATGCGCTGCTGCACGTTGCGGACGCGCCGCGAGACCTGCGACTGCACGCGGTCGCCGCGCCTGCCGTAGGCCATCTTGTTGTTGTCGGTGGCATCCCGGGAGTGCGAGACCTTGCGGGCCGTCGTGCCGATGGAGTCCCGGAGGTCGGCGAGCTCGTCCTGCTCCTGCTCGTAGCGGCGCTCCCAGGCCGCGCGCTCGTCGCGCTTGGCCTTGCGGTACTCGCTGTACGCACCGCCGTAGAGCGTCCCGGACACCCCGGCCGCCGTCGGGTCGAGGTCGAAGATCTCGGTGCACACCTCGTCGAGGAAGTCGCGGTCGTGGCTGGCGAGCACCACCGCGCCCGGCATCGCGGCGATCGCTGCGGCGAGGAACCGTGCGGCGTCGTCGTCGAGGTGGTTGGTGGGCTCGTCGAGCAGCAGGGCCGCGGGCTGGCGGATGAGCAGGGCCGCGAGCCCGAGACGGGTGCGCTCGCCGCCGGACATCTGCGCGACGGTCCGCCCGCGGACGTGCTCGATGCCCAGGCCTGCCAGGGTGATCTCGGCGCGGCGGTCGGCGTCCCACACCTCGGCGGCGTCGCTGCGCGCGAGGGCCGTGGCGTAGGCGGCCTCGGCCTCCTCGCGGGCAGCGCGGGCGACCTCCGGGTCGGCACCTGGGGTGTGGTCGCCGGCCGGGGCGTCGTCGTCTGCCGCGGTGAGACTGGCGAGCGCTGCCGCCGCGGCGGCGAGGTCGGTCTCGACCGCACGGACCTCCGCGAGGGCGTCGGCGACCACCTGCTCGACGGTCGCGCTCAGCGGGTACGGGGTCTCCTGGTGCAGGAACCCGAGGTCGTCCGGGCGCACGACCGTGCCGCGGTCGGGCTCCTCCTGGCCGGCGAGGAGGCGCAGCAGCGTCGACTTGCCTACGCCGTTCTCGCCGACGAGGCCTACCCGGTGGCCGGGGGGCACGTCGAGGTCGATGCCGTCGAGGACCGTGCGGTCCCCGTAGGCCAGGGTGACGTCGGCGGCGTGCAGGGTGACGACGCCGGGCTCTCCGTCCGCGAGCGCGGCGAGGTCTGCGGCGTCGGGCGTGGAGGCGCTGCTCGAAGGGGCGCTGGATGGGGGGTGCTGGTGGGTCATGGAGCTCCTGCCCGCAGCGCCGGGCACTCTCGGTGCGGCGCTCGGGTTCGTCGGTCGGTCAGGTCCGGGGCGGCTCAGATCCACATGCCGACAAGTCTGCCCTGCCTGGCGAGCCCTGAGCGACGACTTTTCTGCCCGGTCGGCCGGAGCGGCGGAGACACAGATCACCCGTAAAACTATCTTCTTCAACTAATGCGGCGTCCTCGGCGTCCCGATGAACCTGGTGGACCGGCGCCCGCACCGTGGCGCCCGCTCGACTCCCTCCCCCCCAAGGACATCTCGTGACCACCGTTGACCAGACCCTCACCTCCGCCCTGACGATCGACGGCGCCATGGCCGCAGCGCTCGTCGACTACGAGAGTGGGATGTCCCTCGGCCAGGCCGGGTCCGGTCTCGACCTCGACATCGCCGCCGCGGGCAACACCGACGTGGTGCGCGCCAAGATCCGCACCATGCAGCACCTCGGGCTGAGCGGCCGCATCGAGGACATGCTCATCACGCTCGACACCCAGATCCACATCATCCGCCTGCTCCAGAGCCAGAGCGGCACCGGGCTGTTCCTCTACCTGGTGCTCGACAAGTCGCGCTCGAACCTCGCGATGGCCCGGCGCCAGCTCCTCAACCTCGAGCGCGACCTCGACATCTGACGCCCCCGACCGCCCGACCTGAGGCAGGGCGTCCAGAACCGGCGTCGGCCTCGCCTCTCACGGACCGAGGAGCTCACGTGCTCGCGAGCGCACCCACCAAGATCGTCGTCACCGGACCCTTCGGCGCCGGCAAGACGACCTTCGTCTCGACCCTGTCGCAGGACCCTGTGGTCTCGACCGAGCGGGCGGTGAGCGACGCGACGGCGACGGTGAAGACCTCGACGACCGTCGCGATGGACCACGGCGGTGTGCACGTCGAGCCGCCCGCAGGCGCGCCCTGGCCTGCTCGACGGGTGGGGCTCTTCGGCACGCCGGGGCAGCAGCGCTTCGCCTTCATGTGGGAGATGCTCGCCCGCGACATGGACGGCTACGTGGTGCTGGTCGACGCGAGCCGCGGCGAGAGCGTCACCCAGGCCCGCGGCATCGTGTCGGCCTTCGCGGGTCTCGCGCCGTACGTCCCGCGCCTGGTGCTGGTGAGCCGCTGGTCCGACCCGGCGGGCTCCCGCGCCGACCTCGCCGCCGCGCTCGGCACCCCGGTCCAGTCCCTCATGCGGTGCGACCCCCGGGACCGCGGCGACGCGACCGCGGCCCTCCACGTGCTCCTCGACGGCATGTGGGCCCTCTCCGAACGAAGGAAGCACGAGACCCCATGATCGTCAGACAGCACGCACTCGGCGTCGCGGCCTCGCTGCGCAACGAGATCCCCGGGATCCGGCGGGTCCTCATCGCCCGCACCGACGGGCTGCCCTTCTACGACGACGGCGACGCGTCCCAGCACGACAGCTCGGCGGCCGTGGTCGCGACGGTCCTGGGCATCGCGCAGCAGTCGGGCATGGCCTTCGGTCTCGACGGCCTGGAGATGACCACGGTCCGCGGCCCGGCGGGCTCGATGGTGGTCTACGCGATCGACGACCACCACCTGCTCGCCGTGGTCACCGAGCCCAAGGTGAACCTCGTGCTGCTCGACCGCGTGGTCCTGCGGCTCATCGCCGGGATGCGCGGCGCGAGCACGCAGACGGCGGCGCACGCGTACTGACGCCAGCCGGTCCGCGCCCTGTCCGCCCCGTTCGCGCGGGACGTTCGCGGAACCCTCACCTGCTGCGAACCGGTCGTCCTGCACCGGGGGTCGCGCGTCGGCCACACTATGGTCATGTTCCGCTTCAAGCGCCCCACACGTGCCGCCGTCGCCGCCCTCGGCCTGACCACCGCGCTCACGCTGTCTGCGTGCTCCGACCTGCCCGAGGTGAACATCACCTCCGAGCAGCTGTCGCAGTTCGTCGAGGACGCCAAGTCGCAGGTGCAGACCATCGCCGCCGACGCGCAGACCCTCGGCTCGAGCATCGGAAACCTCCCGGAGAACGTCCGGTCGACCGCGCAGGACGCCATCACCTCGGCGCAGGCCGCCGCCGGGAAGGCGACGGGCGCGCTCGAGGACGCCCAGGCCGAGGGCAGCGACGCACGCCAGAGCCTCGACGACGCGAAGACGGCCCTCGACGACGCGACCACCAAGCTGACCGACCTCAAGGACGCCGCGGGCGAGAACGTCACGCCCGAGGTCCAGAAGGCCATCGACGGCCTGCAGACGCAGATCGACAGCCTCAAGGAGAAGGTCGCCGACGCGACGTCGTAGCCGACGCCGTTGCTGGCAGCTGCTGGGCCGAAGCTGGCGAGCGGCGGTCGCCTGCTGCTCAGGCCGGTTCGGTGACGTCCGCGACGGTGGCGCCGAGCGCCTCGACGGCGGCAAGCCCGTCGACCGTGATGCCGACGCCGTGCGTCCCCGAGCCGAGGGACACCGGGCCGACGACGCGCTCGTCGGCGACCACGGGCCAGGCGTGGGTCGAGCCGAAGGGCGTGATGGTGCCGCGCTCGTAGCCCGTGGCCTCCTTGGCCACGGAAGCGTCCGGCATCGACATCCGCTGGACGCCGAGCAGAGCCCGGAGCTTGGGCCACGAGATGGTGCGGTCCCCGGGGACCAGGACGAACAGGTAGTCGTCCTCGGCGCGGCGCACCACGAGAGTCTTCACGATCCCCGCCGGCGGGACGCCGAGCGCTGCGGCAGCCTCCGCGAGGGACGAGACCTTCCCGATGGTGCGGACGGTGTGCTCGAGGCCCGCAGCCTCGAGCGCGGCTATGGCGCGCTCTCCAGTCATGGGGCCAGCCTATGACTAGCCCCAGGGCTCGTCGTCGTAGTCGGTCGTCCCAACACTCGTCAGCGCGTCACACCTGAACTTGCTCTGGCTCGGCGGTGTGTCGCAACTTGCTGCACAGTTCCATCAGCCAGGACCGCAACCCATGGGTTACGAGACGTCTCGTCCACCGCTTGACCGCCGATCACGCTTCGGCCGCGCCAGGCTCCTCAGAGAGACATCGAACGCGCCGTCTGTGCAATTTCTGGCGGCATGTCAGGCCTCGCGGCAAGCAGGGGCTCCCGGCGAGTGGGAAAGCGCTCTCGCTCGTGGTTCCATGGCACGAACGAACAGCATGCAGAGTCGCAAGTTCAACGTTCAATAAACAGGGGGCAGTAGGTGCGTTCATTTTCAATTACAGCGAGTATTTTGGCCGCGGCGTTGGTGGCGGTGGGCGCGGTGTCGCCAGCTTCGGCTCACCAGGCGACAGCGGGATCCTTTGGACCGGGTGTGGTGATGCAGCCTGAGACCTGGGAGCCGAGCACGGAAGACACAGAGAGCTTCGGTGCGGTTCCCCCGGGTGGTGAGGCGCCTGAAGAGCCGTGGTCGCCTGAGCTCGAAGAGGTTTCTGACCCACAGGCCAGATCAGTACCTACTCCAGGAGCGAACCAGGCGCTGGGCGACACTGGCGCCTACACGTTCCACGAGTTTTTCCTGGATGGCGATGAGGGTGAGCAGGCTATCAAGGTCAACGTCGGGACCGGCAACCTCTTCATCCGGTCGAAGATGGCTGAGCTCGACGGGCCAGGGGTCCCAGCGGTTGCGTACCGGGTCTACAACTCACAGAACGACATCAGCAAGGGATGGATCGGTCCGTGGCGCGAGGATTACGCGATCACGGGCCTGTCTGTCGCCAGTGAGAGAGTGATCTACTTTGATGGCACGGGCGCTCGGTGGGTTTTCGAAGCTGATGGCGATTTGTGGGTCTCGCCGGATGGCGTGAACGCGAGTCTTACGAAGAGCTCCGATGGTTCGTGGGAGCTGTCCTACCACCGCACTGGCGAGATCGTGCGGTTCAACGCGTCGGGCTGGGTCACACACCGTACGGATCGCAACGGAGTTGGACTGACCTATGGGTACGAGCAGGATCGCGTCGTTTCGGTCACTGACGCAGTGGGCAAGAAGATCCGGATGGACTACTTGCCGCTTGGCGGTTCTGGCCGATACGTGCTGGACGGGGTCGAGTCTGCCGGGAGGTTCGTGACTTTCGGACTGGGACTGAACGAACGTGTGGAGTCCGTCAACGAGCAGGGCCTAGACCGCCCGCTCTGGAGGATGACCTACGACAGCAACAACCGCCTGGCGACTCTGACCGACGGTGACAGGTCCATCGGATTCGAATACGACTCGAGCAGCCGCGTGGTGAACGCGACTCAGTCCCGTTCTGGTGAGACGCCCGTGGTCACTGGCTTCGAGTACACCGAGAGTGGGACGACGATCACCGACCCACGGGGGAACCGGTCGAGCTTCGAGGTGGACGATCAGTGGCGTGTCACCAATACGACTGACCAGCTCGACAGGTCCCGCCCCCAGTCGTGGACTCCAAACGGTGACGTCGAGACCGCAACTGACGGGTTCTCGAGCAGCGGTGAGGGCAACGTCACCACGGCCACCTACGACGAGCTGAACAACCAGACCGGTATCACCTTGCCTACTGGGGCCGCCACGCAGGCGCTCTATGCCCAGGGTCCGGGGTGCGAAGATGCACAGTCGGGTAATCCTTACCAGGCGAAATGCTCCGTCGACGCGGCAGGCAACAGCCAGTCGATGATTTACGACCCTGCGGGCAACCTCACGGCTCAGACCGACACCACGCCTGATGGTGTGGCAGCCACGAAGTCGTTCGTCTACGAAGAAGCAGACGGCACGATCTGCGGTGGGGAGGCGGGGCAGATCTGCTCGGCGACCGACGGCAACGGCGGTGTCACGAGCTACTCCTATGCCTCAGGGAATCTCATCGAGGTCGCCCCGCCAGCGCCGCTGGGGTCGACGACGTATACCTACGACGCCATCGGTCGAGTCACCACGGTCGTCGACGGCAACGGGGCAACGACGACCTACGCCTACGACCGTGCGAACCGAGTCGTCTTGACAACATTCGACAACGGTCAGACCCACTCCCAGTCCTGGTCACGATCTGGGTTGCTGCAGTCGGAGTCCGACTCCGCGTCCGGCTCGTCGATCTCGTACGAGTACGACCTGTTGGGCAAGCAGACCCAGCGTTCAATCGACGTGCCGACTGGGGCAGGGATCAACGCCACGGTGAACAACACGTTCGACGCTAACGGCAACCTGCTCTCATCTGACGAGACCGGGGCTGAGGTGGCTTACGTCTACGACGCAGCGAACCAGCTGATCGCTCTGCACCCCGCAGGCGAGAGCTGTTCGACAGACGCGCACCCGGCGGCTGGTTCGGGATGCGTGCGGTACGAGTACGACGAGAACGGCCAGGAGACGTCACGGCTCTTCCCCGGTGGTGCCCGGCAGGACACCGCCCGTGACGCCTCTGGACGCCCCACGCGGATCACGGGACTGACCGCATCCGGCGAAGCCGTTGTCGATGTCGGCTTGAGCTACGCCCAGGATGGTGCCGATCGCGCCTCCGTCCAGGCACGGACGAGCCACCGCGAGCAGGGAATTGCAGACGGTGCAGTCACGACTTACACGTACGACTCTCTGAGCCGCCTGACAGGCGCGGAAGAGATCGTCGACGGCACCGCCTCCGCAGCGTGGTCGTACGCCTACGACCAGGCGGGCAACAGGGTGAGCCAGACGCGTTCGGGCTCCACAGGAGCGAACGAGGGGACGGTCGACTACACCTACAACGCGGCGAACCAGCTGGTCTCTTCCTCGGCCGACACCACGACGTGGACCTATGACGGCGCGGGCAACCAGACCCGCAATGGCATCACTGGTCAGGCCACCACGTACGGAGACCGGCTGCAGGTGACGAAGATCGGAACTAAGACCTACTCGACCTTCGGCCCCGGGAACGATCAACAGCTCAAGGGTGGTTCATCGGACTATCTGACCACCGACACCGGCCTCGTACGCGAGACCAGGGCTGCTGTCATGAAGACCTGGACGCGGTCGGGCGACGGTGATCTCGTCTCGTACACGGGTCCAGAGGCGCACTACTACGTCACCGATCACTTGGGTTCGGTCCTGGGATCCTTCTCGGCGGACGGCGCCTGGGAGGGCGGCTACTCGTACTCGCCCTATGGTGAGCGTCGGTCCACAGCGACAGGCTCGGTGATCACGTCCAACAACCTGCGCTATGTCGGAGGGCTCGAGGACAGCACGAATCTCTACAAGTTCGGGGCTCGCTACTACGATGCGACCTTGGGGCGTTTCACTCAGTTCGATCCGGCAGGGCAGGAAGCGAACCCGTACGGTTACGCCGAGTCGAATCCCATCAACCTGATCGACCCGACTGGAACTGAGGCGCGCTGCTCGAAAACTGGTAGCGCAGTGCTCTGGACCATGGGCGCTATCGGTACTGCGGCCGGATTCGTTGCGGGCGGAGTGCTGGGATCCGCCCCAGGGGCGCTCGCCTTCTCAACTACCATCGCATCGACCATTGGTGGCGCCGGCTGCCTCGTTGACAAATGAGGTGAACATGTACTACCTCGGGTACATTCTGATGATCGCGAGCTTGATCGCTCTGCTTTCTAGCTTGATCGCTTCTGGTCGAACTTGGTCTCGCCCGATCATGAAAGGCGCCGCCGTTGTCTTCGTCCTCGGCGGAGCCGCCTTGCTGACGCACTACTTGACCGGCAGTTGATGCATGCACTCGCCATGATCGAGCACAACCGATTTCCAGAGAACCTGAATTAGCAGTAGGTAGACATTCGACGACACCTGAGCCCCCTTCTCCCGCGCCGCCCTTTTTGGGCACTTCGAAGAAGGGGGCTCAGGCGTGCAAGCGCTCGAGTCAGGTCCTCTACGCAATATTCGACGAATACTTCGTAACCACCGAACACTGAGTCAAGCGCTGTCAATTTGAGCCGCGGCGTGCAGAATGTCACATTTTCTTGTGCCGAGTCGACGACGTCATCTGCGTTCTCCCAAAATGCAACGGAAGGCATTGATGTTACTCGTCGAACTCTGGGTCGTAGAGGTCGCGCTCGGTGATGGCTTCTGCGGTGTCTTGGTCGTGGCGAGCGAGCCAGGCGTGCCAGGTTCGGCGGTGCCTGGCGTAGGTCTTGAGTTGTTGGGCGATGGCTTCGGTGACGCCGATGGCTTCGGCGACGCGGGCGAGCTTGTCGGGGTGGGCGATGAGTCCTTCGGAGGAGCGGTCGAGGAGGCCGTGCGCGCTGACGATATCGACGGCGTCGGAGACGCTCGAGCGTGAGCGACCGAGGACGGCGACGAGGTCGGTGATGGTGTTCGCGCGGTGGAGCTCGAGGGCTTCGAACACCAGGGCTGGGACGTCGCCGAGCTCTCGGAATGCGGGGCGCTTGGCGTGGATGGTGCCGGTGTGCCAGCGCAGGTCTGCAGCTTGGATGTCGGCCGGCAGTGTGAAGGCGTAGGTGTCGGCGTCGCGGCCGTGGGCTGCTTCGATGAGGTCGATCCAGCCGAGGTCGGTGAGGACCTTGAGCTGGGCGGCGACGGTGGTGTGGTCGCTGCCTGTGGCGATGGCGAGGACTCGTACTCCGAAGGAGAAGTAGCGGGTGCCTGTCTTGTGGCCGGCTTCTGCCAGGGCGCGCACGAGCCAACGGATCTTGAGGCCGACTCCCAGGAGCCGGTGGGTCTCGTAGGCAAGGACCGCAGTCGTCCAGGTTCAGATGAACTGGTGCTCGAGGTGAGCGTCTGGAACTTCGCGAGGGGCTGGTGTGGTGCGCCCCGCTAGTGACTTCAGCAGGCTTGTGTTGGATGAGAGGACATGACTGTCGCCTGGTCGTGAGGGGGTTCGTGCCACGAAGGTTTGGGCGTTGTGCCAGTCGGCGCTGATGCGTTGTCGTCGCTTGGCGGCTTCGGGGCGACTGGTGGCGTACATGGCGGCCAGGCCTGGCCAGCGTCCGTCCTCGAGGCGTACGACGACGTCGGCTAGGGCCCAGCCGGCGCGGGTCGCTGCGGTGATGACGGCCATGCGTGCCTCGGAGGGGGACCCGTAGCGGTTAGCGTCGTAGATGCCTTCGCGGGCGATGCGTGTGATGACCGGGCTTAGTGCGCGCACGGTGCCGCTGGGTGCCTGGTCAGGGGTCGCTGGGGTGTCGAGGGGGGAGTGGTTCGCGGGTCTGGGTGGCGTGCCAGGCGGCGATCTGGGGGGCGAGGCGGATGCGCATGGCCTCGACGACGTCGGCGGGGTTGGGGCGGCTGAGGATGTCGAGGGCGCTGGCGAGGGTGGTGACGAGCTGTTGGTGGCCGCCGCTCTTGTGTCGGGAGCCGGGTGTGCGGATGCACCCTGAGCGCGCGGAGCGGTGGGGCGCGGCGTCGATGGTGGGGAAGCGTCGGGCCAGGGCCTCGACGAGTTCGCGTGCTTCGAGCATGCCGAGACGACGGGCAAGAGGGATGTAGATGTGGCTGCCCCCGTTGGGGAAGACGTCTTCGATGACCCGGGCGACGCACTCGATGCGGCCCCGGAGAGCGCGAACCAGGCGCCCGAGGTGTGTACCGGCGACCCTCAGGTTCCTCTCCGACCCCTCAGAAGGGCACCCCGCACCGCAGCCCGACGTTGGCCCACGCCGTCGCCTCGCCCGTGCGGATCACAAGCGCCGCACCGGGAAGCAGGGCCTTGAGGTCCTCGTGCGGGACGAGCTCCGGGCTCAGCCCGCGCTCCTCGAGCCACCCGGCCACGACCGTCCCCGCCGACTCGCTCGCGGCGACCGACCCCTCGACGACGATCTCGTCGAGGACGGCGTCGAGCACCTGCGTGAAGCCCGGCACCCCGGCGACGACCGAGACGTCGACGACCCGTGCGCCTGGCGGGATCGGCGTCCCGCAGTCGACGACGAGCACGAGGTGCCCGTGGCCGAGCCGGGCCAACCCCTCTGCGAGCGCCGGGTTGAGGACCCCCGAGCGCTTCACGACGCGGCCCCGCGGTCGCTGCGGTCGACGTCCTCGACCTCGGGCAGCGCGTCCCCCGCCCAGGGGTAGGACGGCTGCGCGCCGCTCCCCCGCACGGCGTACGCACCGACGCGAGCAGCGAGCCTCGCCGCCTCGACCAGCCCTTCCCCCTCGGACAGCCGATGGGCGAGCGCACCGACGAACGCGTCGCCGGCCCCCGTCGTGTCGACCGCGTCGACGCGCGGCGACGGCACCCGGGTGGTCCCGGACCCGTCGGCGACGAGCGCTCCCCGCGCCCCGACCGTGAGCACCACGGACGGGACGCCGTGCGCGAGCAGCGCGTCGACGACCCGCTGCTCGTCGTCCTCTGCATCCTGCCGCTCACCGTCAGCACCGGTCGCACCGGTCGCACCGGTCGCACCGGTCGCACCAGCATCTCGCTCAGCGATGCCCGACTCCCCGTCGAGCGCCGCGAGCACCAACGCCGCCTCGTGCTCGTTGACGACGAGCGGGTCCGCGGCCAGCAGGACCTCGCGGTCCACGTCGACCACGGGCGCGAGGTTCACGACGAGCCGCCCGCTGGTGTGCCGAGCGGCGGCCTCGATCCCGGTCCTCGGGATCTCGCCCTGCACGACCACCACGGCCGCACCGGCGATCACCGCTGCCCGTGCGTCGACCACCGCACCGTCCACGGACGCGTTCGCCCCGGGGATCACGACGATGGCGTTCTCCCCGTCGGCGGAGACGGTCACCTGCGCGACGCCGGTGGCCCCCTCCACGACAGCCACGGCCTCGAGGTCAACCTCGGCGGCCCGCAGGCCGGCCAGCGCCGGCTCCGCGAACTGGTCCGTGCCGACGGCCCCCACGAGCGTGGTCTGCGCGCCGAGCTGCGCGGCGGCGACGGCCTGGTTGGCCCCCTTGCCGCCGGGCAGCACGTCGAGCGTGCGGCCGAGGACGGTCTCGCCGGGGCGCGGGTGCTGCTCGACCGTGGTGAGCAGGTCGGCGTTGACCGACCCGACGACCACCACACCGGTCCGGCCGTGCGCTGCGGGTGGTCCCCCGGCCACCTCGGGCCGGGGGACGGTGCGGGTGTGCTGTGTCACGACTGGTAGTCCCCCACGTTGTCGACGGTCACGGTCTCGACGGCCACGGGGACCTCGCTGTCGACGGTCTCGCCGGCGAGCACGTCGGCCATGAGCTGGACGGACTGGCGTCCGAGCTCGCGGGGCTGCTGGGCGATGGTCGCCTCGAGGGTGCCGGCCTCGACGGCGGCGAGGCCGTCGTCGGTGCCGTCGAAGCCGACCACGTGGACGTCGTCGCCGGCGCGGGCGCCGAGGGCCTGGATGGCACCGAGGGCCATCTCGTCGTTCTCGGCGAAGATGCCGACCACGTCGGGGTTGGCCTGGAGCAGGTTGGTGGCGACGTCGAGGGCCTGCGCGCGGTCGAAGTTCGCGGTCTGCATGGCCACGACCTCGATGCCCGGGTAGGCGGCGATGCCCTCGGTGAAGCCGGCGCCGCGGTCGCGGCTGGCGGACGTGCCCGGCTGGCCCTGGAGGACGATGACCTTGCCCTCCTCGCCGATGGCGGCGGCGAGCGCGTCGGCCGCCTGGCTCCCGCCGGCGACGTTGTCGCTCGAGACGAGCGAGGTGATCTCGGCGCCGTTCACGGCGCGGTCGACGCCGATGACGGGCAGGTCGCCCGAGAGGGCCGGTGCGACGGCTGCCGCGGCGGCGTCGGAGTCGACGGCGTTGATGAGCAGGCCGCTCGTCCCGGAGGAGACCGCGGAGGCGATCTGGTCGGTCTGCGCGGTCGAGTCGTTCTGGGCGTCGACGACGGTGAGGTCGATGCCGAGCTCGTCGGCGGCCTCCTGGGCGCCGTCGCGCACGTCGACGAAGAACGGGTTGTTGAGGGTGGACAGCGACAGGGTCACGGACTCGCCGGACCCTTCGCCGGAGCCGGCGCCGTCGGTGTCGCCGCGCCCGCAGGCTGCGGTGCCGGCGAGGACGAGGGAGGTGGTCAGGACGGCTGCTGCGAGGCGGCCTCGGGTGGTGAACGTCATCGTTCGCTCCTTGATCAGGGTGAGGGGAACTGCAGGGTGTGGGGAACTGCGGTGGGGGTTGGGTTCAGGGGTGAGTTCAGGGTGGGCCGGTCGGCCGAGGTCAGGTGCGGGTGCCGCGGCGGCGCAGCACGTCGACGAGGACGGCGAGCGCGATGACGAGGCCGATGACGACCTGCTGCCAGAACGACGAGACGCCGAGGACGTTGAGGCCGTTGCGGATGACGGCGAGGATCAGCGCACCGACGAGGGTGCCTGAGGCCCTGCCGACACCGCCGGACAGCGACGCCCCGCCGATGACGACGGCGGCGATCGCGTCGAGCTCGTAGCCCGAGGCGGCCTGCGGCTGGGCGGAGTCGAGGCGTCCGGCGATGAGCATCCCGGCGAGGGCCGCGAACAGCCCGGACAGCGCGAACACGGTGACCAGGACGCGCTTGACGGGGATGCCGGACAGGCGTGCGGCCTCCTCGTTGCCACCGACCGCGTACATCGAGCGGCCGATCACGGTGCGGTTGAGGATCACGGCGGTGACGATGCCGGCGACGGCCAGCACGATGATCGGCACCGGGACACCGAGGACGTCGCTGCCGAGCCAGGAGACCGCGGGCGACGTGCGGATGGGACGGCCGTCGGAGATCACGAGGGTGAGGCCGCGGGCCACCGACAGCATGGCGAGGGTCGCGATGAAGGCAGGCAGCTTCCCGTAGGCGACCGCGAACCCGGAGACGGCGCCGGCCACCAGGCCGGTGAGCAGGCCGCCGACGAGCGCCAGCCACCCGGGCAGGTCCGCGGTGGCGAACATCCAGGCGGAGAGCATCCCGGAGAGCGCCGCCACGGAGCCGACCGACAGGTCGATGCCGCCGGCGACGATCACGAAGGTCATGCCGAAGGCCATCACCGCGATGGTCGAGGCCTGGACGCCGACGTTGAGCAGGTTGCCGTAGGTGAGGAAGTTCGGGGTGAGGATGAACAGCACGAGGCAGAGGACGAGCAGCCCGATGAAGGGCAGCAGCGTCGTGGCCAGCTGGCCCTGGAGGCCGGGCAGCCGCAGTCGGCTCCCACTCGTCGAGGTCGCCGGGGTCTTGGTGGGTGCGGTGGTGCTCGAGCCGCTCATGAGGGGCTCCCTTCGGGTCCGTGGGAGGGGGCGACGTGGTCGTCGTCGTCCGCGTGCTTGACGGCCAGGGCCATCACCTGGTCCTGGGTGGCGGTCGCGGCGGGCAGCTCACCGGTGAGCCGGCCGCCGCTCATCACCAGGACGCGGTCGCTGACGCCCAGGACCTCGGGGAGGTCGCTGGAGACCAGCAGGACGGCGCCGCCGGCGGCGGCGACGGCGTTGATGAGCTCGTAGATCTCGACGCGGGCGCCGACGTCGACGCCGCGGGTCGGCTCGTCGAGCAGCAGCACGCGGGAGCCGGCGAGCACCCAGCGGCCGAAGACGATCTTCTGCTGGTTGCCTCCGGACAGGTCGCGGGCCGCCTGGTCGACGTCGCGCATGCGGATGCGCAGGCGGGACGCGACCTCCTGCGCGCGGCTGCGCTGGCCGCGCCGGTCGGCGAACCCGGCACGGGAGGTCGCGGCGAGCGTCGCGTAGCCGAGGTTCTCGGCGACCGAGGCGTCGAGCACGAGGCCCTGGCCCTTGCGGTCCTCGGGGACGTGGCCGATGCCGGCGGCGACGGCGCTGCCGACCGAGCGTGGCGGCAGCCGCTGCCCGTCGACGTGCACGGTGCCGGCGTCGTAGGGGTCGGCCCCGGCGATGGCGCGGAGCAGCTCCGTGCGGCCGGCGCCGACCAGCCCGGCGACGCCGACGACCTCGCCGGCACGGACCTGCACGTCGATGTCGTGCAGCACGCCGGTCCGGGACAGGCCACGGACGTCGAGCAGGACCTCGTCGCCGGGGGTGTGCGTCCGGCGGGGGTACTGCTCGGTGATGTCGCGGCCGACCATGAGGCGGACCAGCTCGTCCTCGTGCGTGGACGCGGGGACCTCGGCGACGAGGGCGCCGTCGCGCAGGACGCTCACCTCGTCGCCGATCGCGGCGATCTCCTCGAGGTGGTGGCTGATGAACACCATGGCGACGTCGTCGCGCCGGAGCTCTTCGACCACGCCGAACAGCACCTCGGTCTCGCTGCCGGTGAGGGCGGCGGTCGGTTCGTCGAGGATGAGCACGCGGGCGTTGAGGCTCAGCGCCTTGGCGATCTCGACGAGCTGCTGGCGGGCGATGCCGAGCTCGCCGACGGGGGTGTCGAGGCTGACGTCCAGACGGACGCGGTCGAGGGCCTCGCGGGCGAGCCGGCGCATGGTCCGGCGCGACACGAAGCCGCCGCGGGAGGGCAGCCGGCCCATGAGGACGTTCTCGGCCACGGTCATGCTGGGCACGAGGTTGAGCTCCTGGTGGATGGTCGCGATGCCCAGGCGCTCGGCGTCGCGGACGCTCCCCAGGTGCACCGGCTTGCCGTCGACGACCACGCGGCCGCCGTCGGGCTGGTAGATCCCGGACATCATCTTGATGAGCGTGGACTTCCCGGCGCCGTTCTCGCCGAGCAGCACCTGGACGCGGCCCGGGCGGACGTGGACGGTGATGTCCTTGAGGACGTCGACGGGGCCGAAGGACTTCGAGACCGAGTCGAGGGTGAGCACCGGCGCGGGGGCCGGGACGGACGTCCGGCTGCGAGCCGGGCCTGACGCCCGACCGCCAGACGGCTCGCTGGCGGGGACGGGTGCTGCGGCGGTCATGCGCTCCTCCTGGCGGGTCCGGTCGAGGCGCGCTCGACGAGGTTCGAGGCCAGCACGGCCGAGGTGACCGGCTCGCCGGCGAGCAGGTCACGGATCATGGCGACGGCGAGCGCCCCCATGCGGGCGGGGTCGTGCGCGATCACGGTCACCGGCGGGTTCACGAGCCGGAAGGAGTCGATGTCGTCGTAGCCGATCACCGAGACGTCGTCGCCGATGCGCACGCCGCGGTCCTGGCACTCCTGGAGGACGCCGAAGGTCATGAGCGAGTCGGCCGCGACGAGCGCGGTCGGGGCGTCGTCGAGGTCGAGGAGCGCGCGGGCACCGGCGACGCCCGAGGCGACGCGGAAGTCGCCCTGGTAGACGAGCGCCGGGTCGGCGTCGAGGCCTGCCGCGGCGATCGCCTCCCGGTACGCGACGAGGCGCTCGCGCCCGGTCGAGGTCTCCTGCGGTCCGGCGACGAAGCCGACCCGGCGGTGCCCGAGGGCCGCGAGGTGCTCCACGGCCGCGGTGACGCCCGACCGGTTGTCGGAGGTGACGCTCGGGACGTCGACGCCGTCGATGACGCGGTCGACGAACACGACGGGCAGGCCCAGCTTGAGCACGTCGCGTAGCGACCCGGAGCCGTCGCCCTGCGGGGTGACGATGATGCCGTCGACGCGCTGGGACACGAGGAGGTCGAGTGCGTGGTCCTGCTGCTCGGTCGACTCGTCGGCGTTGCAGAGCAGCGTGGCGATGTCGGACTCGAGCGCGGTCTGCGCGACGGTGTGCGCGATCTCGGCGAAGAAGGGGTTGCGGACGTCGGAGAGCAGCACGCCGATGGTGTCGGTGCGGGTGCGGCGCAGCGACCGTGCCTGCGCGTTGGGGCGGAAGCCCATCTCGGAGGCGGCGGCGAAGACCTTCTCGCGAGCCGAGGCGGAGGTGCGGGGGTCCTCGGAGAGGACGCGCGAGACGGTGGCCACCGAGACTCCTGCTCGGGCGGCGACATCGCGGATCGTCGGCGTCGACATGCGGACTCCTCGGTGAGCTCGGTCGTCTGGCGCTGCGGTGCACCAGTCGTGTAATCGTTTCCATGGAACCGATTACATGGAGACTAAGGGGGATCGTCGGAGAGGTCAAGAGGCCCCGGGTCGTGCCTGCTCAGGGGCCCGCCCGGTCATCACCCCGAGACCGAGACCGGCCGTCCCACGCGCGGGTGAAGAACCGCCGTCCCTGCGGCTGAGAGCCTCAGAGCGGCACCTGCATGGGGAGCTCTCCCCTGCTGATCGGCGGGTTCTGGCCGCTCCCGCGACCTAGGGTGAGTCCCAGCCACCCCGACACCCCCCTCACCTGCTGGAGCCCCGATGCGACCGATCTCGCGCCCCGCCACCCTCACCGCCCTCGCCCTCGCGACGGCGCTGACCCTCACCGCCTGCAGCGGCGACGACGCCGGGTCGGACGCGACCCCGTTCTCGGCGGGTGCCGACAGCACTTCCGAGAGCACCACCGAGACGGACCCGGCCGACGCCGAGACCACGGAGGCCGAGGTCACCGAGGAGCCCTCCTCGGAGCCCACGCAGCTCGAGGTCCAGTACGACGTCGCGGCCGTCGAGTTCGGCGAGCCGGGCGCACTGACCAACCCCGGGACCCCGCTCGCCAAGGGCGAGCCGGCCTGGCTGAACCAGACGGCCACCTACGTCGACCAGGAGGTCACCGGCCCGGTCGCGCTGAGCGTCCTGGACGTGCGTGCCCTCGACGCGTCGATCTTCGACCAGTACAGCAACGCCGCGGACTTCGCGGAGTACACCCCGTACGCCATCACGTTCCAGCAGCAGTGGTTCTACGACATCCCCGAGGGCTCTGACCCCGTGACCACGGACCTGTTCCCGCTCATGGAGGACGGCACCGACGCGGAGTACCTCACCGGGCAGTTCGGCTTCGGCGCCGCGAAGAACACCTGCGGGCTCCAGCTCCCCGAGTACGACGAGGAGACCAAGACCCTCGTCTCCTGCATCATCGGCCTCAGCAAGGACCAGCCGATCACGACCGCCATGTACAACGGCGAGAGCTACATGTCGTTCATGGCCTCCCCCGACAACGCGTACTTCACCCAGCCCCTCAGCTGGAGCTGACGCACCCGGTCCGACCAGCGCCGCCCTGCTACCGTTGCCGGGAGAATCTCAGTCTTGGAGGAAGCCCATGCGCGGCATCACGTTCGTCGTCACACTCGCCCTGTTCTTGCTCGGCTTCTACCTCATGGCCGTCGCCTTCACGACGCCTGACCTGGAGTTCCTGCTCTTCGGCGGCGGTCTCGTCGCCGTGTGCCTCGCGTTCTTCGTGCCGCTGCAGCTCAGCAGGGACTGACCAGCACCGCAGGGACATCACCGCCAGGAGGGGCGGCTCGCCGACGACGGCGGGCCGCCCCTCCTGCGTGCGGGCGACCGGCACGCCGCTGAGCACCGGGACAGCTGCGCCAAAAGAGTTGCAGACGCCTGGGAGGATGGTGGGTTGTGAGCACGGCACCGAACTCCCCCGCCCCCCAGGACCCGCAGCGGCCGGGGAGCGACGCGCCCGCAGCCGGTGCCGGCGGACCCACCCGACGAGACGGCGGCGGACGCCGTCGTGGCCGCGGTGGGCGCGGACGCGGACAGAGCGCGGAGAAGCCTGCAGAGCCGGGCGGCCGTCCTGCCGACGCGGCTGGCGCGCAGGGCGACGAGGCCCGTGAGCCTGCCCCGCGTCGTGACGAGCGAGGTGGCGAGCGCCGCGGAGAGCCACGCCGCGGCGACGAGCGCCGAGGCAAGGACCGCCGCACCGGTGACCGCCGCCCGCGCGTCGACCACGCACGCCTGGAGCGCGCTGCGGCGGCCCGCACCGCCGTCGACCTCCCGCCGATCGTCTTCCCCGAGCAGCTGCCCGTCTCGGCGCGCCGCGAGGACATCGCGGCGGCGATCCGCGACCACCAGGTGGTCATCGTCGCGGGCGAGACCGGCTCGGGCAAGACCACCCAGCTCCCCAAGATCGCCCTCGAGCTGGGCCGTGGCCGCGCCGGGCAGATCGGCCACACCCAGCCTCGCCGCATCGCGGCGCGCACCGTCGCAGAGCGCATCGCCGAGGAGATCGGCACCCCGCTCGGCGAGATCGTCGGCTACCAGGTGCGGTTCACCGACACCTCGTCGGAGAACACCCTGGTCAAGGTGATGACCGACGGCATCCTGCTCGCGCAGATCCAGCGCGACCCGCAGCTCCTCGCGTACGACACCCTCATCATCGACGAGGCGCACGAGCGCTCCCTCAACATCGACTTCATCCTCGGGTACCTCACACAGCTGCTGCCGCAGCGCCCGGACCTCAAGGTGATCATCACCTCGGCGACCATCGACTCCGACCGTTTCGCCCGGCACTTCGCCCCGCGCGACGCGCAGGATGCAGCGAAGGCGGCTGCGCAGACCGAGCCGGTCGACGGCACCGATGACACCTCCGCCGACGACGCCCCCATGGCACCCGTCGTCTCCGTCACCGGCCGCACCTTCCCCGTCGAGGTCCGCTACCGCCCGCTCACACCCGAGGACTCCTCGGCCAAGAAGGGCGCCGAGCGCGACCTCATGACGGGCATCTGCGACGCGGTCGACGAGCTCTGCGCCGAGGGACCGGGCGACATCCTCGTGTTCCTGTCGGGCGAGCGCGAGATCCTCGACGCCCAGGACGCCCTGGCGAGCCACCTGGGCGCACGCGTGAACGACCCACGCCGCCCGGACCACGTCGAGATCATGCCGCTCTACGCCCGGCTCTCGGCCGCCGAGCAGCACCGCGTGTTCCAGTCCCACCCCGGGCGCCGCGTGGTGCTGTCGACCAACGTCGCCGAGACCTCGCTCACCGTTCCGGGCATCCGGTACGTCGTCGACCCGGGCACGGCGCGCATCTCGCGCTACTCCAAGGCCACCAAGGTGCAGCGCCTGCCGATCGAGCCCATCGCGCAGGCGTCGGCCAACCAGCGCTCCGGTCGCTGCGGCCGTGTCGCCGACGGCATCGCGATCCGCCTCTACTCCGAGGACGACTTCCTCTCCCGCCCCGAGTTCACCGAGCCCGAGATCCTGCGCACCTCCCTCGCCTCGGTCCTGCTGCAGATGATCTCGGTCGGCGTGGTCCGTACCCCGGACGACGTCGCGCGCTTCCCCTTCGTCGAGCCGCCGGACACCCGCGCCATCCGCGACGGCGTGCAGCTGCTCACCGAGCTCGGCGCGCTCGAGACGCGCAAGCCCGAGCGACGCGGGGCCACGTCCCGCCCGGCGGGCACTCACGTCGAGGGAGGCTCGTCGGCCCCGTCGGACGAGCGCGCCTCGCGCGACGCGCTCGGCTCCGGCGGCGGGACCCGCCTCACCGAGACCGGCCGTGCGATCGCCCAGCTGCCCATGGACCCGCGCCTGGCCCGCATGATCGTCGAGGGCGGGCGCCGCGGCGCCGCCCGCGAGGTGATGATCATCGCCGCCGCGCTCTCCATCCAGGACCCGCGCGAGCGGCCGACCGAGCAGCGCGCGCAGGCCGACCAGCAGCACGCGCGCTTCACCGACCCGACCTCGGACTTCCTCAGCTACCTCAACCTCTGGGAGTACGCGCGGGCCCAGCAGCGCGACCTGTCGTCCTCGGCCTTCCGCCGGCTGTGCCGGGCGGAGCACCTGAACTTCCTGCGCATCCGCGAGTGGCAGGACGTCGTCGGGCAGCTGCGTGACATGTCCAAGCCGCTCGGCATCGTCATGAACGCCCCCGGGCGACGCTCCGGCGGGTCGAGCACCGACGAGCCCGTGGCCGACCTCGACCTGCGACAGACGTGGGACGGCGACACGATCCACCAGTCGCTGCTCGCCGGGCTGCTCTCGCAGATCGGTATGCAGGAGGCCACCGAGGTCAAGGCATCCGCCGTCAAGGGCCGCGAGACCGCGGCCGACCGCCGAGCCAAGAAGTTCGCGCGCAACGAGTACCTCGGCGCGCGCGGGGCCCGCTTCGCGATCTTCCCCGGCTCCGGCCTCGCCAAGAAGCCGCCGGTCTGGGTGATGGCCGGCGAGCTCGTCGAGACCTCGCGCCTGTGGGGCCGCGACGTCGCGAAGATCCAGCCCGAGTGGGCCGAGGACCTCGCCGCGCACCTCGTCAAGCGCACCTACTCCGAGCCGCACTGGTCGAGCAAGCAGGGCGCCGCGCAGGCGATCGAGAAGGTGCTGCTCTACGGCGTGCCCATCGTCGCCGACCGCAAGGTCCTGTTCTCCAAGGTGGACCCGGAACAGGCGCGCGAGCTGTTCATCCGGCACGCCCTGGTGCAGGGCGAGTGGACCACGCACCACACCTTCTACGCCGACAACCGACGCCTGCTCGACGAGGCGGCCGAGCTCGAGGCCAGGTCCCGGCAGCGTGGCCTGGTGGTCGACGACGACGCGCTCTTCGCCTTCTACGACGAGCGCGTCCCCGCGTCCGTGGTGTCCGCGCGGCACTTCGACCAGTGGTGGAAGTCCGCGCGCCGCGAAGACCCCGACCTGCTGACCTTCACGCTCGACCTGCTCGTCCCCGAGGGCACCGAGGTGTCGGCCGAGGACTTCCCGCAGGAGTGGGTCCAGGGCGACCTCACGCTCCCCCTCACCTACCAGTTCCAGCCCGGGACGGACGCTGACGGGGTCACCGTGCACGTGCCCATCTCGGTGCTCAACCGGGTGGTCCCCGACGGCTTCGACTGGATGGTCCCCGGCCTGCTCGACGAGCTCACCACGGCGACCATCCGCGCGCTGCCCAAGCCGGTGCGCGTGCAGCTGGTGCCCGCGCCGGACGTCGCCCGCGGCGTCGTCGCGTGGATCCGCGAGAACACCCCGGCCTGGGGCGATGTCACCCGGGCCGGCGACATGGCCGAGTCCTACGAGTCCGCCTTCACGCGTGCGGTCAAGGCGCTGCGCGACGTGGACGTCCCCGAGGACGCCTGGGACCGCGAGCGGCTCCCCGGGCACCTGCGGATGACCTTCCGGGTCTTCGAGGAGCGCGGCGGACGCGGCTCCGGCCCGCGCGGCGAGGTCGTGCTCGACGAGTCCAAGGACCTCGTCGCGCTCCAACGTCGTCTCGCCGCGCAGTCGCAGGCCGCGGTCCGGTCTGCGGTCAAGAGCGCCGTCGGCACCGCGCTCCGCGAGGCGCAGCAGGAGGCCCAGGACGCCGCGGCAGCGAGCCAGAAGGCCGGTACAGGTGCACCGGGGGCCGCGGCAGCGACCGGTGGACCGACCGCGCCAGCAGCGTCGACCCCTGACGCACCGACGGGCGTCACCGTCGCCGAGGTCGCCTCGCTCGCGACGTGGCCCTCCGCCCTGCCCGACGGCGTGCTCCCGGCCCAGGTCGACACCCCGGGCCCCGGCGGCATGGTCGTGCGCGGCTACCCCGCGCTCGTCGAGGAGAGGTCGGGGAGCACCACCACGGTCGCGCTCCGGGTGCTCGCCGACGCGTCGCGCCAGGAGGTCGAGCACACCCGTGGCGTCCGTCGGCTGCTGCTCGGGGAGACCGCGCTGCAGCAGTCGCGCATCACCTCGCGGTGGTCCGGCACGCAGTCGCTCACGCTCGCGGCGAGCCCGTACAAGAACACCGGCGCGCTCGTCGCCGACCTCCAGCTCGCCGCGGTCCAGTGCCTCACGCCCGACGCCGGCCAGGTCCGCGACCTCGCGGCGTACACGGCCATGCGGACGGCGGTGAAGAAGGCGCTCGAGGAGGAGATCCACACCGTGGTCGGCCACGTGGTCGCCGCGCTCACCGCGGCGCGCACCGTCGACGGCGAGATCCGGTCGTCGAGCTCGCTCGCGCTCCTCAACACCCTCGCCGACGTCCGTGACCACGTCGCGGGGCTCGTCTACGACGGCTTCGTGGCGGCGACGCCGCCAGGACGCCTGCCGCACCTCGCGCGCTACCTGCGCGCGGCGTCCTACCGGCTCGAGAAGGCCGCGAGCAACCCGAACCGCGACGCCGAGCTCGCGTGGAAGGTGCACGACGTCGAGGATGCCTACGACGCGGCCCGCGCCGCGTACGCGGCAGGCCGCCCGGACCCCGCACGGGCCTCGGAGCTCGCGCAGGCTCGCTGGATGATCGAGGAGCTGCGCGTCTCGCTGTTCGCCCAGCAGCTCGGCACCGACGGGCCGGTGAGCGAGAAGAGGATCAGGAAGCTCCTCGCCGGGGGCTGAGCCGAGGTCAGAGCCCCTTGTTCTTGCGGTTCTTGTAGAGGATGCGCAGCCCGACGATCCGGCCGATCGACCCGACGACGAGCAGGACGAACCCGGCTGCGGCGAGCCAGGCGTAGCCGCCGGAGGGGGAGGTGCTCGCCTCGGGGGGCGTGGTCGACGCCGCGTCGGTACTGGCGAGCGCGTCGACGAGCGGCGCCTCGAAGGCCTCAGCAGTCTGGCTGCCAGCCACCTGCACCTGGGCGACGACCTCTCCGCGCCCTGTGTCGACGGCCTGGGCCGCAGGGGCGGCGAGGAGGGCGGACCCGGCCACCAGGCCGGCGGCGAGGACGAGCGAGGCTCGTCGTCGCACGGAGACGGTCGGGGCAGGGGCGGGAGAAGTCACCGCACCACCCTAGGCCGTCGCCTACTGCGCGACGAGCGTGAAGGTGCTGCTCAGCTGGTCGCCCGTGTCGTAGACGGCGAGGTTGCCGCTCTCCGTGTCGACACCGAGGTAGCCGGCGGGGTTGGTGAGCGCCACCTGCTCCGGGCTGTCGAGCGGCGTCACGACGAACACCTGGTCGGGGTCCGCGGCGTCGCAGGACGTGGTCGACGGGTCACCGCCGAACGGCACGGTGAGGCAGGTCGGCTGCCCGTCGGTCTCCGCGACCGTGACGATCTGGTACCCGATGCCTCCTCCCTCGACCGGGGTGACGACCCACTGCGCAGGCACCTCGTTGGCAGCGGGGTCCGGGACCAGGGCGACGCCTCCCTCGACCGTGGGAGCGAGGTAGGTCCCGGCGTAGGACTGGATGTCGACCGGCTGGGTCCCGTCCATGAGCCCGCCGTCCTCGGGCCCCTCGGCGGGTTCCGTCGTGGCGGTCTCCGGGGCTGCCGGCTCGGTCGCGTCGTCGGTCGGCGTGGCCTCGTCCGTGGTCGCGGCCGTCGACGTGGGGTCCGTGGTCGCCGCATCCTCGTCGCCGGACGAGCACCCGACGAGAGCGAGACCGGCGCCCAGCAGGGCGATGGACAGGGCGGTGCGCTGTGTCGTCCTCATCGTCCGAGTCCACCACAGCACTGCTGGGCGTGCAGGTCGGGGGCGGTCCAGGTGCAGTCGGGAAGCACCTCTTGACGACTTTGGCTAACGCCGCTAGCCTCAGGCTAAGAGCATTAGCCATATGGGGCACCGCACCGGAGGACACCATGACCCAGCATCTGAGCATCGGCACCAGCACCCTCGCGTACGACCTGGTCGGCGAGGGCCCTCTCGTCGTCCTCGCCCACGGCATGGGTGACACCCGGAACTCCTACCGGCACGTGGTCCCCGGTCTGGTCGCCGCCGGGTACCGGGTCGCGAACGTCGACATCCGCGGGTGCGGAGAGTCCAGCGTGGAGTGGGACGGCTACAGCCGGACCGACATCGCCGGGGACCTCGTCGCGCTGGTCCGTCACCTCGGCGGACCGGCCGTGGTCGTCGGGCAGTCCCTCAGCGGAGGGGCCGCGACCATCGCGGCGGCGACCGCTCCGGACCTCGTCGTCGGCATCGTCGAGCTCGCACCCTTCACCCGCAAGCAGCCGATGGTCGACCTCGGTGGCCTGCTGCGGTCTCCGGCCTACCGCAAGGGCTTCGCGCGGCTCGCCCAGGTCCTCGCGACCGGCAGCCTCACCGCCTGGAAGAAGTACCTCGACGTCGCCGTGCCGACCAAGCCGGCCGACTGGGACGCCGGGCTGGCGCACATCGAGGCGACCATGAGCGAGGCTGGTCGCATGAAGGTGCTGCAGAAGATGTGCCAGACGAGCCCGGTCGACGCCGGCGCCCACCTCGGAGGAGTCCGCTGTCCCGTGCTCGTCGTCGAGGGCAGCGCCGACCCGGACTGGTCCGACCCGCGTGCCGAGGGCGAGCGCATCCTCGCCGACCTGCCCGACGGCCTCGGCGAGCTCGCCGTGATCGAGGGTGCCGGCCACTACCCGCACACGGAGACCCCCGACGAGGTCCTCGCCCTGGTCCTGCCGTTCCTCGCGAAGGCCCACGCCCGTGGCTAGGGCCGGGCTCGCCCCCGCATCCGTCACCGAGGCGGGTGCTGACCTCGCCGACGAGGTCGGGTTCGACCGGCTCAGCATGGGGCTCCTCGCCGAGCGGCTCGGGGTCAAGACACCGTCGCTGTACAAGCACGTCGACGGCCAGGCCGACCTCGCCCACCGCATCGCGGTGCTCGGCGCGAACGAGCTCGCCGACGCCGTGCGCGACGCCACGCAGGGGCGGTCGGGGCGTGACGCCCTGGTCGCCGCGGCGGCCGCCATGAGGACCTTCGCCCGTGAGCACACCGGCCGGTACGACGCGGCGAACAGCGCCCGCCCGAGCGACCCGGACGACCCCTTCGTGGCGGCGAGCGGCCGGCTGCTCGACTCGCTCGCCGCCGTGCTGCGCGGGTACCGGGTCGACCCGGCCCAGGAGGTCCACGCGCTCCGCATGCTGCGCAGCGTGCTGCACGGCTTCGCGACCCTCGAGGTGACGGGCGGGTTCCGGCTCGACACCGACGTCGACGAGAGCTTCGACTGGGTCGTCGCGCTCGTCGACCGCGGGCTGACCAGCCTCGGCGTCAGTGGCCCGTCGGGACCATGACCTTCTCCTCGGCGGCGACGGCCGCGCGGTCGTGCTTGGGCAGCGCGACGAGCGCGATGACCGCACCGAGCACCATGAGGCCCGCGCTGCCGACGAACACGGCCGAGTAGCCGTCGACGAGGGCGTCGAGCGTCATGGCGGTGCCGGTCGCACCGGCCGCGACCGTGGTCCAGACGGCCAGGCCCACCGAGCCGCCGATCTGCATCGAGGCGGTCGACAGGGCGCCGGCGACACCGGCGTCGTGAGGGCTCACGCCACGCAGCGCGACGTTCTGCAGCGGCAGGAACACCATGCCCATGCCGACGCCGGTGAGGGCGAGGCCGGGCAGGACGTGCGTCGCGTAGCCACCGTCGGCCGTGATGAACGAGAGCCAGAAGAGACCGGCGCCGGTGAGGACCGGACCGAGGACGAGGAACGGCTTGGGGCCGATGGCCTCGAGGTATCGCGAGCCCACACCCGCCACGATCATGATGAGCACCGTCTGCGGGAGGGTCGCCAGACCCGCCTCGAAGGGCTTCATCCCGAGGACGACCTGCAGGTGCAGCGTCAGGTAGAGCATCGAGCCGATCATCACGGCACCGGCGATGGCCTGGATGCTGAAGGCCGTCCCCCGCACCCGGTGGGTGACGACGCGCAGCGGCAGCAGCGGGTTGGCGCGACGAGTCTGCGTGATCACGAAGGCGACCACGAGCAGCACCCCGAGCACGAGCGAGACGATCACCTGCGGGGAGGTCCAGCTCTTCTCGGCCTCGGTGAGGCCGAACACCACGGCGCCGAGGCCGAGGACCACGAGGAGCGCACCCCAGCCGTCGATCGGCTTCTCACGGTCCGGCGGCGAGTGCTGGAGGGTGACCGAGCCGACCACGACGATGAGCACCGCGATCGGGACGTTGATGAGCAGGCACCAGCGCCAGGTCGCGTACTCGGTGAGCAGGCCGCCGAGGAGCAGGCCGATCGCTGCGCCGACTCCGGCGACGGTGCCGAACACGGCGAAGGCGATGTTGCGCTCGCGCCCGGACGTGAAGGTCAGGGTGAGGATCGCGAGGGCAGCCGGCGCGAGCAGCGCGGCGAACACGCCCTGCAGTCCGCGGGCGATGATCAGCTCGGTGCCGTTCTGCACGATGCCGCCGAAGCCGGAGGCGATCGCGAAGCCGACGATGCCGATCATGAAGGCCTTCTTGAGGCCGAGGTAGTTGACCAGGCGTCCGCCGAGGAGCAGCAGACCGCCGAAGGCGAGCGCGTAGGCCGTGACGACCCAGGACCGCTCGCTGTCGGAGAGCGCGAGGTCGGCCTGCGCCTGCGGGAGGGCGATGGTGACGATGGTGCCGTCGAGGACGACGACGAGCTGGACGAGCGCGACCGTCGCGAGGACGATCCAGTCGCGCCGGGTGGCGTGCGAAGACATGTGTTCCGTTCAGGGATGGTCGCACGACACGCAACGCTCGGCTGCGGTCGCAGCGTCGCGGAGGTGTGGGCGGTGGTGTGGAGGGAGAGCGCCGTCGGCGTCAGCGACGGATGAGCAGGTGCGCCGTGGTCCGGCTCGCGGGGCGAGCGGTGGCACGGTCTCAAGACCGGCACAGGGCAGCACCTAGAACTTATCCGCTCTCGTGCCCCGTGGCATGCCTGGCGAGGCGTGTGCATGATCATGCCCGCGAGGGGTGGACTTTCTGGCCTCCGTCCTACCTCTCGGGGGGGCTCGGAAAGGGTGCTCGAGCGCTCGACGGAGCGCCTGACCGTCAGGCACCGTCGACACCGCAGGGCACCGGCGATACGGTCGACAGGACGACGGCAGCCCGCACGGTCGCGCACCGACGCGCGACCTCCCGCACGGCCACGGACCGCCGACCGCAGACCTGGAGGCAGCATGTCCCGAGTCCGTGTCCACAACTTCTCGGTGTCGCTCGACGGCTTCGGCACGGGCGAGGGGCAGTCGCTCGACGCGCCCTTCGGTCATGCCGGGTCACGTCTGATGGAGTGGGCCTTCCCCACCCGGACCTTCACGCGGATGGGGCTGCACGGCGGCGGCGAGGGGTCGACCGGCGTCGACGAGGTCTTCGCGAGCCGGTGGGCCGACGGGATCGGCGTCGAGATCATGGGGCGGAACAAGTTCGAGCCCCGGCGCGGGCTCGCGGACGGCGAGGAGTGGCGGGGCTGGTGGGGCGAGGACCCGCCCTTCCACACCCCGGTGGTGGTCCTCACCCACCGCCCGCGCCCGACCCTGGAGATGGCGGGCGGGACCACCTTCCACTTCGTCGACGCAGGCCCGGCCGAGGCCCTCGAGCTGGCCCGGGACCTGGCGGGCGACCTCGACGTCAGGATCGGCGGTGGCGCGAGCACGGTCCGTCAGTTCCTGGCGGCCGACCTCGTCGACGAGATGCACGTGGCCCTCGTCCCCGTCGTCCTCGGGCGCGGCGAGCGGCTCTGGGACGGCCTCGAAGGGCTGGAGCAGCGCTTCGAGGTCGAGGCGACACCCTCGCCGAGCGGCGTGGTGCACCTGACCTTCAGCCGACGACCCCGGGGCGACGACCAGTCCTGATCCGGGCGTCCGGCCCCCGTCCTGCTCCCCGACTGGACCTCAACCGCCGTTGAGGTCGTACCGTGGAGGGGAGAGCGCCCGGTGCCGGGTGCCCACCTACGGACGGAGGCCCATGACCTACGTGATCGCGCAGCCCTGTGTCGACGTCAAGGACAAGGCGTGCATCGAGGAGTGCCCCGTGGACTGCATCTACGAGGGCAAGAGGTCGCTGTACATCCACCCGGACGAGTGCGTGGACTGCGGTGCGTGCGAGCCGGTGTGCCCGGTCGAGGCGATCTACTACGAGGACGACGTGCCTGACGAGTGGTCGGAGTACTACAAGGCGAACGTGGAGTTCTTCGACGACCTCGGCTCGCCCGGCGGCGCGGCCAAGATGGGCGAGATCGACAAGGACCACGCCGTCATCCTCGCCCTGCCCGCGGGGATCAACGAGGGCTGACGCGGCCAGGCCTCAGATCTCGCGGATCACCCGGGCCGGGTTGCCGACGGCGACGACGTTCGCCGGGACGTCCTTGGTGACCACGGAGCCCGCACCGATCACCGAGTTCTCGCCGATGGTGACCCCGGGGCACACGATGACGCCGCCGCCGAGCCACACGTTGTCGCCGATGGTGATGGGCAGCGCCGCCTCCCACTTGTCGCGGCGCGGGCCGGGCTCGACGGGGTGCGTGGGTGTGAGGAGCTGGACGTTCGGGCCGATGAGGACGTCGTCGCCGATGGTGATCGGGGCGACGTCGAGCGCCGTGAGGTTGAAGTTGGTGAAGCACCGGGCACCGAAGGTGATGTTCTTCCCGAGGTCGACGTAGACCGGCGGCCGGAGCTCGGTCTCCTCGCCCACCGAGCCGAGGAGGTCGTCGAGGATGAGCCGGCGCAGCGGTCCCTGCCGGGCGGTCGTCGCGTTGTAGGCCTGCTGGAGGTCCTGGGTCTTCGCGATCGTCTCGCCGATCTGCGGGTCGTCGGCGATGTAGAGGTCGCCGTCCAGCATGCGCTGGTACATGGTGCGGTCGTCGCCGGGTTCGATGATGCTCATAGGTACGAGCGTACGCTCAACCGGGCCTGAGGCGCGACGGCGCCTGCCGACCCGACCGCGCCTGCAGGTGCTGGACCTACCCCGGCTCGCCGGACGGCCCGACGACCCGGGCGACCTGGACCGGCATGCCGGTCGCACGGATCCGCGCCGCGTAGTCCTCGAGCCAGGCGTTCGCCGCAGCCACCGGGTCCCCGTCGTGCTCGACGAGCGCCCAGAGCGCCATCCCCTCGGAGGTCGGCGTGTAGACGGTCTCGCCGACGCTCACGTCGTGCCACTGCGCGGCGAGCCCTTCCGCCTCCGGGAGCGCGTCGAGCTCGGCCTGGACCGCGTCGTGCGCCTGGTCGTAGGTGAGCCCGTCGGGGCCGACCTCGGCGCGGATGAGCGCGTCGTCGGCCACCAGGCGCACCCGCAGGCTCGTCCAGCGCGCGGCGTCGTCCGCCACGCCGTCCGCCGCACCGAGGGCGCTCTGCTGCGTGCTGTCGTCAGGATGCGTGCTGTCCGTCATCGATCCGTCCTCTCGTCCCGACCGCGCACCGTGCGCCGCTGCGGTCGGCCTCAGTCTTGCAGCGGCGCGCCCGCCGGGGCCACCGCGCAGGGCTCAGGAGGAGCCGTGTTCGCCGCGGGCCGATCCCTGCGAGGTCAGCTGCCCGTACATGTACATGTCGCGGGACACCCCGGCGACCCGCTCCCAGGCGCGGAGCAGACCCTCTCGCTCGTAGCCGGCCGACTCGGCAGCGCGCCACGACCCCTCGTTCCACGGCTCGACGTACAGCTCGAGCCGGTCGAGCTCCGGGAGGTCTACCGCCCACGCCGTGAGCGTCTGCAGCGCCTCGGCCGCGTACCCACGACGGCGCTGCGACGGGCACACCCAGTAGCCGACGCTGCCGCGCGCCCCCTCCGCCAGACGGAGCTGGAGGATGGCGTGGCCGACCGCACGGTCGTCAGCGTCGGCGATCGCGAAGGCGTACCCGGCACGGGTGCGCAGCCGGTCGTGCTGGCGCTCGACGAAGGCGAGCGCCTCGTCCTCGCTGTCGACCGACGGTACGGACGTGATGAGCGGGATGAGCGGGTCGTACGACGCCTCCCGGACCGCGTGCGTGTCCGTCGCCCGCCAAGCCCGCAGACGCACCCGCGGCCCGGTCAGCTCCGGCAGCCGCAGCGGACCGGGCGACGTGCGCTCGTCAGAGACCATCCCGCCCCGCCCGTCAGCCGGCGGTGCGACCGAGGCGCTCGACGGCGCGGCCGACGTGGGCCTCGGCGTCCCAGGTGAAGACCTCGCGCCCGTCGATGAACACGCGCTCGGCACGGGACATCGCGTCGAGGGGGTCGCCCGACCACACGACGACGTCGGCGTCGAGGCCCTCGGCGAGGGCGCCGATGCGTCCGTCGAGGCCGAGGAACGACGCGGGGTTCGTGGTGAGCGCCTCGAGGGCCGTCTCGCGCGGCAGGCCGTCGCGGACCGCGAGCGTCGCCTGGGTGATGAGCAGGTTGATGGGGATCACCGGGTGGTCGGTGGTGATGGCGACGCGGACGCCGGCCTTCGCGAGGGCCACGAGGTTGGTGATCGCACGGTCGCGGAGCTCGACCTTGCTGCGGTTGGTGAGCATGGGGCCGTAGATCACCGGGATGTCGCGCTCGGCGAGGACGTCGGCGAGCTTGTGGCCCTCGGTGCCGTGGTTGATGACCAGGCGGTAGCCGAACTCGTCGGCGAGGCGGATCGCGGTGGCGATGTCGTCGTGGCGGTGCACGTGCTGGTCCCAGGCGAGCTCGCCGTCGAGCACGCGGGCGAGCACCTCGAGGTCGAGGTCGCGGGCGAAGGGCTCGCCCTTCTTCTCCGCCGCGGCGCGCGACGCGGCGTAGTGCTCGGCCTTCGCGAAGGCCTCACGCAGGATGAACGCGACCCCGAGGCGGGTCGACGGCATCTGCTTCTTCTCGCCGTACACGCGCTTGGGGTTCTCGCCGAGCGCCGACTTCACGCTCACCGACTCGCTGATGACCTGCTCGTCGATGGTGCGGCCGCCCCACGTCTTGATCGCGACGGTCTGCCCGCCGATGACGTTGCCCGACCCGGGCTTGACGACCACCGAGGTGATGCCGCCGGACAGCGCGTCGCGGAAGCCCTCGTCGTCGATGTTCACGGCGTCGATCGCGCGGACACCGGGCGTGGTCGGCCGGGTCATCTCGTTGACGTCGTTGCCGATCGGGCCGTTGCCCTCCTCGTCGATGCCCACGTGGCCGTGCGACTCGACGAACCCGGGCAGGACCCACTTCCCGGCGACGTCGACGACGGTCGCGTCGGCCGGGACCTCGACGTCGGCGCCCACGGCGACGATCTTGCCGTCCCGCAGGAGGACGGTGCCGCGCTCGACCGGGGCGGAGGAGACGGGCACGACATAGCCGTTGACGAGGGCGGTCAGGGGGGAGGTTCCACGTGGATCAGTCATGGGACCAACCTATCGCCGGGTGCGCACTCGCGTCGCGAGCCAACTGAACTGTGCACGAGCCAAGAAAAGTTGTCGTCGACGAGACCGATCACCACTCGGTCTGATCGAGCATCGATCGCTCCGAGAGCTGCTGGAAGAACCTGTCACCAGTCGGCTGTCCAGCTCGGTCCATCGCAGCCTTCGCACGGCTGGTCAGCGCGGTCGTCAGGACGGACTCCTCGACCGTCGCGTTCGTAGGCTCCATGCAGCGAGTATGACCCGTCGCGCTCGCCAGGGCGGAAGAGCAGTCCCGACGACGGCCGGTCTCAGAGTCCGTACCGCTCCACCACGAGCTCGACCATCTCGGCCGGGGCCGGGTCGGCGGCGCTGAGCAGCGGCTCGGTGACGACGTCCGCCCCGGCCCGGCCCGCGAGGTCCGCGAAGTAGCCGGGTGCCAGCAGGTAGGTCGCGACGACCACCCGGCGCCCGCCGTGGCGCGAGCGCGCGGTCTCGACGGCGTCGGGCAGGGCGGGCTGGACGGCGGAGATGTAGCCGACGAGGACGTCGCGCCCGATCGCCTGCCCGAGGAGGCGGCCCATGACCTCGCAGTCCTCGACGGCCCGGGCGTCGGAGGACCCGGCGACGGCCAGCACCACGGCGTCGTCCGGCGCGAGACCGGCCTCGTCGAGGCGGGCGACGAGCTGCCGGACGAGGCGCGGGTCAGGGCCGAGGGCCGGGCGCACCACGGCGTCGGGTGCCTCTGCGGCGGCCTCGGCGAGGTCGACGTACACGTGGAAGCCGGCGGAGAGCAGCAGCGGGACGATGTGCACGGGCTCGTCGCCGATGTCGCCGAGGGTGGTGGGGACGTCGGGCTGCTGGACGTCGACGCAGCACCCGAGGACGTCGAGGTCGGGGCGGCGCAGCGCGACGGCGTCGACGAGGGCGCTCACGGCGCGCTGGCCGGTGGGCGACGAGGTGCCGTGCGAGCAGGCGACGAGGACCGGCGTCCGGCCGACCTCGGCGTACGCACGAGCGTACGGACCGGCAGGGGCCTGGAGGGCACCGTGGTCGAGCGCCGTCACGCGGCGGCCCGCACCTCGACCTCGACCGCCACCTCGAGGGCGACCTCGACGTACCCGTCGACGACCTGCGTCGGGAAGGTCTGCAGGTGCAGCGCGGGGCTGGTGAAGCACTCGCCGGTCTCGATGTCGTAGACCTGCTTGTGCAGCGGGGACGCGACGGTGACCCGCTCCCCCGAGGCGACGGTCTTGGAGCCGGTGATGCCGCGGGCCATGACGTGCGACCCGGTCGCGGGGTCGCGGTGGCTCACGGCGTAGACGCCGGCGTCGGCGAGGCGGAACAGCGCGACCTGCGCGCCGTCGACCATGGCGGCCTCTCCCCAGCCGGTCTCGAGCTCGTCGAGGCGGCACACGCGCCGCCACTGCTGGGAGCTGGTGGTCCGGGGGCGAGCGACGATCGTCTCGGTCATGTCGGGCTCCTGTCGTGGCGGTGGTGCAGCGGGCCTCTGGCCTGCTGACGGTCGGGGCGACCGTCGGTGAGCCCGACGCTATCGACGGCGTGTTTCCCGGAGGTCGGCGCGGGGTTTCCCTCTCGTGACCTTCTTCTCACACCCGCGCGAGAGGGCGGTGACAACCTGGTGACCCGGGGGACACCCGAGGGCAACGGCAGGGAAACGGCACGACCGTACGGTCGCATCTCACCCGCTCGTCGTCGCCCCCTGGAGGTACTCGCATGACCGGAAACGCCGCAGCCCCCACCCCCGGACGGCACGTCGTCGTCGTCGGTGGCGGCCCCGCCGCGCACAGGTTCGTCGAGGCGATGGCGTCCCGTGACACCGCGGGCCTGCGCATCACCGTCCTCGCCGAGGAGGTGCACCAGCCCTACGACCGCGTCGCGCTGAGCAAGGCCTTCGTCGGCGACGTCGACCTCACCCTCGGGGGCGGCGAGCTGTGGGACCACCCCGCGGTGACGCTGCGCACCGGCGAGCGCGCCGTCGCGGTCGACGCCCAGGCCCGGACCGTCCAGACGTCCACCAGCACCGTCGCCTACGACGAGCTGGTGCTGGCGACGGGCTCCGACGCGGCCCGCCTCACCTTCCCGGGCGGCGACCGCACGCACGTGTACCGGACCGTCGACGACGTCTGGGGCCTGGCGGCCGAGGTGACGCGCCTCGCCGCCGAGCTCGGCCGGGCGCCCCGCGCGGTCGTCGTCGGTGGTGGTCTGCTGGGTCTCGAGGCTGCGGGCGGTCTGCAGGAGCTCGGTGCCGAGGCGGCCGTGGTCAACGGCGCCGGGTGGCTGATGAACGCCCAGCTCGACGAGGGCGGCGGGCAGGCCCTCGGCCGGCTCATCGCGTCGACGGGCATCGAGGTGCACTGCGGCACCCGACCCGTGGGTGTCCTGGTCCAGGACGACCGCGTCGTGGCCCTCGAGCTCGGCGACGGCGCGGAGCTCCCGGCAGACCTCGTGGTCGCCGCGATCGGCATCCGGCCTCGCGACGAGCTCGCGGCCTCCGCCGGCCTGGTCACCGGGCCGCGCGGCGGCGTCGAGATCTCCGACGACTGCTCGACCTCGGTCCCCGGCATCTGGGCGATCGGCGAGGTCGCGAGCTTCGAGGGCCGGTGCGTCGGCCTCGTCGCGCCGGCCAACACCATGGCCGAGGTGGTCGCCGACCGTCTGCACGGCGGTGCCGCGACCTTCCCCGGCTTCGACACCGCGACCCGCCTCAAGCTGTCGGGCGTGGACGTCGCGAGCTTCGGCGACGCCTTCGGCGCGAGCGAGCACTGCCTCGAGATCGTCTACGCCGACCCGGCCCGCGGGATGTACCAGAAGATCGTCGTCACCGACGACGCCAAGACGCTCCTCGGCGGCATCTTCGTGGGCGACGCCACCCCGTACACCTCGCTGCGGCCGTTGCTCGGCCGCGAGCTCGGCGCCGAGCCCGGGGCGTTCCTCACCGCAGCGGGCGGCGGCGAGGCCCCGCAGACCGAGCTGCCCGACGACGCCATCCTCTGCTCCTGCAACAACGTCGCGGTGGGCACGGCCCGCGCCGCCGTCCACGGCGACGCCAAGACCGCCCCCTGCCACGACCTGGGAAAGCTCAAGACCTGCACCCGGGCGGGCACGCAGTGCGGCTCGTGCGTGCCGATGCTCAAGAAGCTCCTCGAGGGCGAGCTCACCAAGGCCGGTGTCGCCGTGTCGAAGGCCATGTGCGAGCACGTGCCCATGTCGCGGGCCGAGCTGTTCGAGGGTGTGCGCGCCCTCGGCCTCACGTCCTTCGAGGAGATCCTGGGCCGCTTCGGCTCCGGCCGCGGCTGTGACATCTGCAAGCCGGCCATCGGGTCGATCCTCGCCTCGCAGCACACCGACTACGTGCTCGACCCGGGGCGCGGCGCCCTCCAGGACACCAACGACCGCGCCCTGGCGAACATGCAGAAGGACGGCTCGTACTCCGTGGTCCCCCGCATCCCCGGCGGCGAGATCACGCCGGAGAAGCTCGCGGTCATCGCGAAGGTCGCGATCGAGTTCGGGCTGTACACGAAGATCACCGGCGGGCAGCGCATCGACCTCTTCGGGGCACGGCTCGACCAGCTGCCGGAGATCTGGAAGCAGCTCGTCGAGGCCGGCTTCGAGTCGGGCCAGGCCTACGGCAAGGCGCTGCGCAACGTGAAGTCCTGCGTGGGCTCCACCTGGTGCCGCTTCGGCGTGCAGGACTCGGTGGCCATGGCCATCCAGCTCGAGCTCCGGTACCGCGGGCTCCGCGCACCGCACAAGTTCAAGATGGGGGTGTCGGGCTGCGCCCGCGAGTGCGCCGAGGCGCGCGGCAAGGACGTCGGCGTCATCGCGACCGACACCGGGTGGAACCTCTACGTCGGCGGCAACGGCGGGTTCCAGCCCGTCCACGGCCAGCTGCTCGCCAAGGACCTCGACGACGAGACCCTCATCCGGTACGTCGACCGCTACCTCATGTACTACATCCGCACGGCCGACCGCCTGCAGCGCACGGCCCGCTGGATGGAAGACCTCGACGGCGGGGTCGACCACGTGCACCAGGTGGTCGTCGAGGACTCCCTCGGCATCGGGGACGACCTCGAGGCCGCGATGGCCCTGCACGTCGAGCACTACGAGGACGAGTGGGCCGCGACCCTCAAGGACCCCGACAGGCTGCGGCGGTTCCGCTCCTTCGTCAACGCCCCGACCGAGGCCGACCAGTCGACCGCCTACGTCCGCGAGCGCGGGCAGCGTCGTCCGGCGACGCCCGCCGAGCGGGCCGGGGACCTCGGCCCAGGGATCGAGAGCTTCGACGAGCCGGTGCGCGGACCCGTCATGCTGGCGGGGCTGAGCATCCCCGTGCGTCCCGAGAACCAGGAGGGCTGACCCGTGAACCTCGACCTCGACCTCGCCGGCACCACGGTGCTGATCCTCGGCACCGCGCACAGCGCGCGGCGTGCCCTGCGGCGCTGCACCCACGCCGGGGCGGTGGTGCGCACCGCGCACACGCCGGCCGACGTCGACCTCACGGGCCTGGAGGACGTGCGGCTCGTCATCGCGGTCGACGACTGCCAGGGCGGGTGGGACGACGTGGTGGCCCGGTTGCGGAGGACGCACCTGGTGGTCCGCGAGGACGCCGCAGCTCCTGGGGGCCAGGTCATCCTAGTGGGTGGTGGGCCCGGCCAGGACGAGCTCCTCACGGTGGCGGGCCGTCAGGCTCTCGCGGACGCCGACGTGGTGCTCTACGACCGGCTGGCCCCGCACGAGAACCTCGCCGAGCTGACCCACGGTGCCGAGCTGGTGGACGTCGGCAAGCGTCCTGGGCACCACGCGATCACACAGCGTGGCATCGAGGAGCTCATGGTCGACCGGGCGCGGGCCGGCGAGACGGTGGTGCGCCTCAAGGGCGGCGACCCCTACGTGTTCGGACGTGGTTCGGAGGAGGTGCTGGCGGCGCGGGCTGCGGGCATCCCGGTGCGGGTGGTCCCCGGCATCACGTCGGCCGTGTCGGTGCCGGCGGCGGCCGGCATCCCGGTGACGCACCGTGAGGTGTCGCGCCTGTTCACGGTGATCTCGGGCCACGTGCCGCTCACGGCGTCGGAGTGCGAGCACCTGGCCGGGCTGGGCGGGACCATCGTGGTGCTCATGGGGATCGGCACCATGCACCAGACGATGACGGGTCTGCGGCAGGCGGGGATGACGCCGGACATGCCGGTGGCCGTGGTGGAGCGCGGGTACAGCATGAACCAGCGCACGACCTGCTCGACTCTCGGCGAGGCGACGTCAGCGGCTACGCTCGCGGGATGTTCTAACCCGGCCGTCCTCGTCATCGGCGAGGTCGTCCGCCTCGGCCACGACTGGCCCCGTGAGCTCACCGAGCTGGCGGGCGCCTCGCTAGGAGTATCTGGATGAACGCTGCCGACGACACGTCCGGTGTCACCGAGTTCAGCAACGACCAGCTCTCGGGGTTCCGGATCGGCGTGACGTCGGACCGGCGGTCGGACGACCTCATCGCGGCGCTCGAGCGGCGCGGCGCGCAGGTGATGCACGCCCCCGCGCTGCGCATCGCGCCCGTGGAGGAGGACGTCGACCTGCTCGCGGACACCCGGGCGATCCTGGAGACGCCGCCCGACGTCATGGTGGTCACCACGGCCTACGGCATGCGTCGGTGGAGCGAGGCTGCTGACGCCGCGGGCCTCGGCGACCCGCTCACCGAGGTGCTGCAGGCCTCCCGGATCTTCGTCCGCGGTCCCAAGGCCCGCGGCGCGGTCCGCGCGGCGGGCCTGGACGACGTCGGCATCGCGCACGACGAGCGCACCTCGTCGGTGATCGACATGCTGCTCGACGAGGGCGTCGACGGGCTGACGGTGGCCGTCCAGCTCCACGGGTACACGGACGGCCAGCAGCTCGAGCGGCTGCGTGCCGGCGGGGCGCGGGTGCTCACCGTCGAGCCCTACCGCTGGGTGAAGCCCGACGGCGCGGAGCGGCTGCCGAGGCTCATCGACGCGGTGTGCTCGCGCAACCTCGACGTCGTCACCTTCACGAGCGCCCCGGCGGTCGACGCGTTCCTCACCTCGGCGATCGAGCAGGGTGTCCTCGACCAGCTGCTCGACGCGTTGCGCACCGACGTGGTGGCGGCCGCCGTCGGTCCGGTGACCGCAGGGCCTCTCGAGGTCGCCGGCGTGACGCCGATCATCCCCGAGCGGTTCCGCATGGGCGCGCTCATCCGGCTGGTGTGCGAGCACCTCGCGCTGCACCAGGTGGCCGAGTTCCCCACCGCGCTGGGGCAGGTGCAGATCCGCGGGCGCTCGGTGGTCTTCGACGGCCGCGCGGGCCAGCTGGCCCCCGCCCCGCTCGCGCTGTTCCGTGCCCTCGCCGCGAGCAAGGGGGCCGTGCTCACCCGCAAGGACCTCATGGCGCACCTGCCCGAGGCCGAGAACGAGCACGCCCTCGACATGGCGATGAGCCGGCTCCGGGCGTCGCTGCCCGAGCCACGCCTCGTGGCGACCGTGGTCAAGCGGGGGTACCGGCTCAACGTGTGAGGTGGGCCCTCACACCCCGCGCTTGACCGCCGCGGCCGCAAGGTGGTCAGCCGCCTCTGAGAGCCGGATCCCCACGATGTCCAGACGGCGGAGAGCCTCCCGGCGGCGGAGCGTCGAGTCGTCGAGGGGCTCCGCCAGCAGGCGAGCCATCGCCAGCTGGTAGTGCAGCCGCACCGGGACCTTCTTGGCGGTGAGCGCGGCGAGCGACACGCCTCGGACGTCGTCCCGGAGCGAGCCCGTCGCGTCGGAGAGCGCCAGGACCCCCTCCCGGATCTGCTCGAGGACGGCGATCCAGTCCTCCCCGGGGGTCACGTCGTAGAGGTCGACCTCTCGGACGAAGTCCCGCAGGTTGTCCAGGACGTCGTCGACCGCGCGCGAGAACGTGAAGAAGTCCTCCCGGTCGAGGTAGCTGGTGAGGGCTCTCGCGAGGGACTCGACGACCTGCTCGCGCCAGTCGTCACCGGCGTGCTCGACCTCCGCCACGACGGACCGTGCCGTGGACGCGTCGAGCTCACCGCGGGCGAGACGGAGGGCGACGTCGCACGCCTGCTCGGTCGCCCGGAGCTGACCGAGCAGACCGTCGACGAGGTCGTCACGACCAGCCCCCGAGAGGTTCCTGGCTAGCCGTCGGACACGCCCGCGAGGACGGTCGTCAGGCGGGCTGCGCCAATCCCCACGACGACGGCCGCGGGCACCGTCAGCACCCATGCCAGAGCGATCCTTGCCACGTGCTCCCACCGGATCTTTCCTCTCCCTCGAGCGATTCCTGCACCTACGAGCGAGCCGGACAGCGTCTGCGCCATGCCGACGGGGCTCCCTGCGCGGGAGCTGAGCAGCATGACGACGGCTGTCGACGTCTGCGTGATCACCGTGTCGAGACCCTGGGCGGCCACCACGCCACGATTTACGGTGCGTTCCATGCGGCTCAGGCCGAGGGCCGCGCCTGCGGAGAAGAGCGTCGCGCACACCACCAGCTGCCAGGCGACCACCTCGACGGCAGCCGCGACCGGGGCAGAGGCGACCGCGACCACCGCGAGGATCTTCTGCGCGTCGTTCCCGCCGAACGCGAGGCACAGGACGCAGTACGAGACCGCGTGCCACCGCGGCAGCGCCGCGATCGGGACCTGCCAGCGCCGGGTCGCGCCGTGCAGCACCCGCGCGAGCGCGGCGCCTGCGAGCGGCGCGACCGCGATCAGCCCCAGGACGCGCAGCAGCGACGCCCAGGCGACCTCTTGGCCGGCTCCGAGCGCCGCGCCGGCGATCCCGGCGACCAGGGCGAGCGTCAGGCTCGTGGGTTGACGGCACCGGCTGAGCACCGTGGTCACCACGAGAGCCGCGACGACCGCTCCCAGGAACACCGCACGCCCCGTGTCGGCGCCGCCGTCGGACGGCACCAGGTCGTGGGCGACGGTCGTGGCCACAGCGGTCCCGAGGACGACGGGCGCCAGCACCAGGGCTGCGCCCAGCACCGCCACAGCCGCCCAGGGGCGGGCCCCGTGCACGAGGACGCTGGTGGCGGCGATGGTCGCCCCGGCGTTCGAGCCGTAGACGAGAGCCAGCAGGCAGGCAGCGACGAGCAGCGCGATCTCCATGTCCGCCTCCTGATCCGTCCTGGCTCGTGGCTCGTCGTGACGCGGCGGCGACCCCTCCTGGGCAGCCGCCTGGCGTCTCCCGGTCCGGGACTTGCGGACGCACCGCGCACTCCCTATATTGCCCGATTAGCCCCAAGCAGGACAAAACGTCAACCTGACCCTGACGCAGCACGCTCGCTCGACGTCGAGCAGCAGCTCCCACCTCTCCCGCTCGCACAGCCGCGGCGGGCCGCCCACCGGAGGACTCATGCCTCACCTGGCCACGACCGGATCTCCGGCCACCCGCCCTAGACGCCGGAGTCGGGCGGCACCGTGGGCCGTCTGGGCGCTGGTCCCCACAGCGGTCACGCTCCTCGCCTTCAACTACTGGCCGCTGGTGCGTACCGCCGTGCTGTCGTTCCAGAGCTCCGACCTCTTCGGGCGACCGTCCGGCTTCGTCGGGCTCGACAACTACGCGACGATGCTCGGGTCCGCCGACTTCCGCCGGACCCTGGTCATCACCTTCACGTTCGTCGGACTCAGCGTCGCAGCGAAGCTGGTCGTCGGGATGGCGCTCGCCGTCCCCCTCGCGGCGCGGCTGCGAGGCACCGGGTTCTCCCGGGCGATCGTCCTCATCCCCATGGCGGTGTCCGCCGCCGTCGCCGGCCTCGCGTTCCGTGCGCTCATGAGCCCGACCTACGGGCTGCTCGACCAGATCGCCATCTGGCTCACCGGACAGCCCGCAGGCTGGATCACCGAGCCCACGATGGCCATGGTGTCGATCGTCATGGTCGACGTCTGGACGTCCATCGGCTTCGTCACCCTGCTGCTCATCGCGGCGATCGACGCCGTCCCGCCCGAGGTCGACGAGGCGGCCGCGATCGACGGCGCCTCACGTGCGCGGGTGCTCGCCTCGATCACCGTCCCGCTCATCACGCCGACCCTGTTCTTCCTCGTGGTGACGCAGTCGATCCAGGCGATGCGGGAGTTCACGATCATCCAGGTCGTGACAGGGGGTGGTCCGGCGCGCTCGACGCAGACCCTCGTGTTCGACATCTGGGCCAAGGCCTTCAGCGGGACTGCCGACTACGGCGCGGCGTCAGCCCGCGGGATCATCCTGCTCGTCATCATCGCGGCCCTCACCGCAGTCCAGTTCGGGATCCTCGAGCGGAAGGTGAGCTACTGATGCGCCCCACGATCGCCCGCACCCTGATCGTCGTGTACCTGGCGGTGGCTGCCCTGCTCGTCGCCCTGCCGCTGCTGTACGTGACCTTCGCGGCACTGCGGCCGGGGCAGGCGCTGACGGGGTCGCTGCGCGACCTGGTACCGACCGGCATCGCCTTCGACAACTTCACGTCCGCCCTCCACCGGGCGCCCCTGCTGCAGCAGATGGTCAACTCGGTCGTCGTGACGGTCGCCCAGACGGCCGCGCAGGTGCTCACCGCGCTGCTCGCCGCCTACGCCCTGGTGTTCGGGCGCCTGCGCAGACCGAACGTCGTCTTCGCGTTCATCCTGCTGACGATGATGATCCCGGGCGAGACGATCCTCGTCGCCAACTACCTCACGATCCGCTCGCTCGGCCTCTACGACACGATCCTCGCGGTCTTCCTGCCGTTCCTCGTCTCGGCGTACACGGTGTTCCTGCTGCGGCAGACCTTCCTGTCGTTCCCGAAGGAGATCGCCGAGGCGGCGACCGTCGACGGAGCCGGCCCGGTGCGCTTCCTGTTCGGGTTCCTCGTCCCGCTGTGCCGACCCACCGTCGTCACCGTCACCCTCATGGCCGCGATCTCAGCCTGGAACGGGTACCTGTGGCCGCTCGTGGTCTCCGAGAGCCCTGGGTCACGCACCGTCCAGGTCGGCGTGAAGATCCTGTCCGACGAGTCGGGGACCGACATCGGCGCCTCGCTCGCCGGAGTGGTCGTCGCCGCTCTGCCCACCATCGTGCTGGTCCTGATCGGTCAGCGCTTCCTCGCCAAGGGCCTCACCCAGGGCGCCGTCAAGTGACGCGAAGGCGCGTCACCACCCACCGAAGGAGAACCACCATGCACAAGCTCACCAGAGCCGGCACCCTCAGCGCGTCCGTCGCCGTCAGTCTCGCGCTGGCGGGCTGCGCGGGCGACGGCGACGAGGCTGCCACCGACGGACGCATCGACCTCGACTTCTGGTACTCGGTGTCCGGCGTGCCCGCCGACATCCTCACGGAGCTGGTCGACGACTTCAACGAGGCGCACCCCGACATCTCCGTGAACGCCGTCTACCAGGGCAGCTACTCCGAGTCCATGTCGAAGCTCACCAACGCCGTGCAGTCGGGCGACCTCCCCCAGCTCGTGCAAGGCGGTGACACGTTCTCCACCTACCTCCAGGACACCGGGCTGACGATCGCGCCGGGCGAGGTGACCGCGTCGGACGGCACCGTCTTCGACGAGGACGACGTCGTCCCGGTCATCGCCAGCTACTACACCTCGGACGACGTGCTGACCTCGGTGCCGATCATGGTGTCGCAGCCGGTCGTCCTCTACAACCAGGCGCTGCTCGAGAGCGCCGGCATCGACCCGGCGTCGCCCCCGGCCAGCCTCTCCGAGCTGTTCAGCACGGCCGAGTCCGTGCACGCCCAGACCGGCACGGCAGGGCTGACCAAGTTCCTCGACCCGTGGTGGGCGGAGCAGTTCACCGCCGCGGAAGGGCTGCAGTACTGCACCCCTGACAACGGGACCGCCGCGCCCGCGTCGGCCTTCAGCTACACGGCAGCACCGCAGGTCGCCGTGTGGGAGAAGATCCAGGAGCTCGTGTCGAGCGGGGTGATGCTCAACACCGGGACCGACGGGAGCGCGTCGCTCAACGCGTTCGCCGCCGGCGAGGCAGCGCTGATGATCCAGTCGTCGCGCATCTTCGGCGACGCCGAGCGGGCGGCCGACTTCGAGTTCGGCGCATGGCCCCTGCCGGTCGGCAGCGCCGACGGCGGTGCCGTCCCGGGCGGCAACTCCGTCTGGATGATCGACGACGACCAGAGCGACGAGACGCTCGCCGCATCGGCGACCTTCGTCCAGTACATGGCGTCGCCCGAGGTGCAGACCAAGATCTTCCTCGAGTCCGGATACCTCCCCACCTCGACCACGGCGCTCGAGTCGCTCGACGACGTGTCCGACATGCAGCAGGTCGTCCTGGACCAGCTCGCGGGGACGACCGACTCGGTCCCGAGCGCCGGGTGCCACTCCGGCGCGATGAACGAGGGGCGCGACGCGGTCCGCAGCGCCATCGAGGGCATCGTCGGGGGTGCCGACGTCACCGCGACGCTCAAGGACGCCGAGGAGCGCGGCAACGCGGCCATCCAGCACTACCTCGACCGGCTCGGCTGACCACCTGGGAGGGGCGGCCAGACCAGGCCGCCCCTCCCCCGTCCCCCCTGATCCCCACGAACGAGAGGGCTGTCATGTCAGAGCCTGTCTACGGAGTCTTCCTGCTGCCCGACGCCGCCACCTCGGCCGCGATCTCCAGCATCACCTTCAGCGTCGAGCGGCAGTTCGGGCTCGTCTCCGCCGGGCGCTTCCCCCCGCACGCCACGCTGGCCGGGTCGGTCCCGATCACCGCCCCACCCGAGCGCGTCGCGGACTCGCTCGACCCGGTCCTCGACCAGAGAGCCGCCTTCGACGTCTACAACCGAGGGATCGCCAGGCACGGAAGAGCCGTCGCCTACGACATCGACACCCTCCCCGACGGCAGCACCAACCTCGCGCTGCACCGGCTCGCGGTCGACGTCAACCGTGCGCTCGCCCCGCTGGCGCACCAGATCGACGCGACGCTCGTCTCGCCCTTCGCGGCGGACCGCTTCCGGGCGCACCTCTCGCTCGCCTCCCACGAGCTGAGCACCGACCCCGCGATCGCGGCAGACGTGGAGGCGTTCATCCGTGAGGTTCCCGCCCCGGCCCCCGCCGAGCACTTCACGGCGCGGAGGGTCGCGCTCTACTCGTTCACCAGCGACTGCTGGGGCGGCGCGTGGTGGCGCTCCCTCGCGTGGGAGCGGATCCGGACCTGGTCGCTGCGGGAACAGCCGGCGCAGGGGGCGTGACGCGAGGCCGCGCGGACCGACGAGGCACAGGTGCCGCGCCGCCCTTGTCGGGGCACCTGCGCTGTCGTAATGTCGGAGATGCCCCCCGCAGACAGTCCTCGAGCCGCCGTGAACCGGTCGGCCTACGACGACGTAGGAGGCACAGACCATGCATCTCCGAGCCCGCCGCGCCCTCGTCGTGCCCGTCCTCGCAGCACTTCTGGTGACGTCCGCAGCGATCACCACACCCCCGGCCCTGGCGGACCCGGCCGCTGTCGGGGAACCCGCGGGAGAACCTCGGACGACAACCGCAGGCACCCTGTCCGACGACGACGTGGCGCGAGAGATCGCGCACGGGTGCACCAAGTCCGGCGACGAGATCCTCGCCACCATCCAGGGGCTGAGGGGCGAGGAGCAGTTCACCACGATCCGGCACCGTGGGGACTTCGACGCGAACATCCCCGAGAACAGCCTCACCGCGTTCGAGGAGAGCTATCTCCGATGCCGGCCAGGGATCGAGACCGACCTCCGCCGCACGGCAGACAACACCTTGGTGATGTTCCACGACACGCACGTCGGCAAGATGCTCGAGCCGTCGTACGACCCCCTGACCGGACAGGGACCGAACGCGGCGCTCAGCAGCCTGACATGGGACCAGCTGCAGCAGAAGACCTTGGTGAACATCACCCGAGAACCGCAGGCCGGCGAGAAGGTACCGAGCCTCGACCAGTTCCTCGACCACTACCGCCGCGTCGGGGGCCAGTCGTTGCTCTACGTCGAGATCAAGAACAGCACGAACGAGAAGGCCGCCGCGCAGGCCGAGATCATGGACGCGGTCGAGCAGGTCGCTGCCTTCCACCGGGCACATCCCGAGGTCGGCATCTTCGACCGGGTCGTCTTCAAGTTCCGGATGAGCGCCTTCCCGCTCTTCCCCGAGTGGGCGGAGCGCACACGGGCCATCCCTGACCTCCCGCGCGTACCGCTGACCCAGGTGCAGGTCTCCCGTCAGATCGCCCGCGACCTCGCCAGCGACACCACCATCCCAGGGCACGACGGACCTGCCGGCCTGCGGATGGAGGCCGCTGTGCACAGCTGGTCGACGCACAGCGCGACCACCGACGGCGTCCTCTCGGTCGAGGTCACCATGAAGGACTCCACGGGATACACGGAGACAGACATGCGCGGCCTCTCTGACCAGCTCCCCTTCCCCTTCCGCGGAGTCACCTATCACTCCCCGCACGACGACTCCTCCGCCCAACCCGGGACGATGGCGTCGGCGGTCGACGTCGTCCACTTCTTCGACAAGCCCCTCGGCCAGTTCGTCCCCGTCCCCGACTGGGTCATGTTCCGTGCCCCCGGGTCCTTCAGCTGGGACGACGTGCTGCCGAACGTCGATGCCGGTCACTCGAGGACTCCCGTCACACCGATGGAGGCCTTCTTCAACAACAGCTCGCAGTGCTGCTACTCCCTGCGCGATCGCGTGGACGACCACGCGCAGCTGGACGACGACCCAGAGCAGAACGACCAGCGGATCCTGCTGCCGTGGCTCGAGGACATCAAGGCCACGGTGCTGACGGCCGACGACACCGACAGCATCGACGCCTACTTCACCACCCGCGGGAAGAAGCTCGACGCCGGCGACCACAGCGTCAGCCCGAACCGCCCCGACCCGACGATGAACTCGCTGATCTACCCCGGCTCGACCCGGTTCCCGTCGCTGATGAAGTTCGTCACGGTGGAGCTCGCACCGCGAGGGGACCCCAGGTCATGGTTCGTCCAGGGGAGCGCGGTGGTCTCCGAGGACAGGCCCACGTCCCAGCAGAAGGCGGCTCGGGTCGTCTCCCACGACGGGCCCGCGGGGTTGATGGCGGTCTACGGGCAGGCCACCCTGACGGTCGACATCGCGTGGTCCTGGTACGACTCGCCGGACGTGCGGAACGACGAGACCAGGACCACCTGGGTGATCCCAGAACACCTCTCCGACGGTCGGCACTCCTTCCCGGCGCAGGTCGGCACGACCACCGTCGACGTCCACGTCACGCTGTCGAGACGATGGGCCTCCGCGACAGACGCGAGCATCGAGGTCGTGCGGACCGACCGGTCCTCGCTCTGGGGCATGGTGTGCGGAGGTTCGCTCCACACCCCGACCGACGTCTCGCGGTGCAACTGGTTCGACCAGGCAGGGTCCAAGCTGCTCGACCTCCCCTCCTATCGTCCGACCGAGGTGAGGCCCGGCGACGTCATCGGCATCAGCTCCTCGCACGGGGCCCGTCCGCTCACCGTCAGCACCGCACTCTGGGGCCGAGGGTGGAACGACGTCCCCGTCTCGATGTCGTCCTCACGGATCGACGCCGCCGGCCGGTGGGACACGCCGCTCTCGGTACCAGCGCCCGGCGACCACGGCCTCGTCGACGTCCGCTACGTGCTGCGCGCGGACAGCTACCGGACACCGCTCTGATCCTGCTTGCCGCTCCCCGATACCCTCGACCGATGACCGGGACCAGCGCCGCGTACTCCGCCCGGGCTGCGGAGTACGCAGATCTCCTGGGCTCGATGACTGCGGTGCACCTCGCTGACCGGCAGCTCGTCGACTCGTGGGCCGGAGGTCTGAGCGGCCGCGTCCTCGACGCCGGGTGCGGCCCCGGGCACTGGACCGCCCACCTGCAGAGGCTCGGTCTCGACGCCTACGGGATCGACCTCGCACCGGCGCTCGTCGAGCACGCCCGGTCGACCTACCCGGGCGTCCGCTTCGAGCTGCAGAGCATCGACCAGATCGACGAGCCCGACGGCTCGCTCGGCGGGGTCCTCTCCTGGTTCTCGACCATCCACCACGAGCCGTCGACCATCAGCGTGCCGATCGCCGAGCTTGCCCGCACCCTCCGGCCGGGAGGCCAGCTCGTGCTGGGGTATTTCGACGGTGACGTGTGCGAGCCCTTCGACCACGCCGTCGTGCGCGCGTACCGGTGGCCGGCGGACGAGCTCCACCGCGTCCTCGAGGCGGCAGGGCTCGAGGTGGTCGAGACCCGTCGACGGTCGGCCCGCGGCGAGAGGCCCGTAGGTGCGATCGTGTGCGAGAGACGTCCGCTGCCGTGATCACCTGACTCGACAGCACCCACGGCTGCGGACGCATCCGAGGTGAGTGACCGCGGCACCCCCGCCAGCACCTAGGGTGAGCCGGTGACCACCGCCCGCGTCCTCCAAGACCTCACGCCGCTCGAGCAGCTGCGTGCCGGTCGCATGCCTCGTCGTCTCGTCCAGCTGGTGCTCGGGCTGGTGCTCTTCGGGGTGTCGCTCGCGATGGTGCTCCGCAGCGGGCTGGGCCTCAGCCCCTGGGACGTGCTGCACCTGGGCATCTCGCGCAGCACACCGCTGTCCATCGGGACAGTGGTGGTCCTCATGTCGCTCGCGGTCCTCGCGCTGTGGATCCCGCTCCGGCAGGCCCCGGGGCTCGGCACCATCGCGAACGCCCTGCTCGTCGGAGCGGTGATCGACCTGTCGCTCAAGGTGGTCCCCGACGTCGACCACCTCGCTCTCCAGGTGCCCATGCTGGTGGCGGGGGTGGTGCTCAACGCCCTGGGCGGTGCCCTCTACATCGGCGCGCAGCTCGGGACCGGGCCTCGTGACGGCCTCATGACCGGCCTCTCGCGGCAGACCGGGCTGTCGCTGCGCCTCGTCCGCACAGGGATCGAGGTCACCGCGCTCGTCGCCGGCTGGCTGCTCGGTGGGACCGTGGGCCTCGGCACCGTCCTCTACGCGATCGCGGTCGGACCGCTGGTGCAGCGGTTCCTGCCGTGGTGCGTCGTCGTGGTCGAGAAGCCTGCGCCTCGCCGGCCGAAGACGTCAGATCCCGAGACCCCAGGGCCCGTCACCCCTGGCCCGTGAGCCGGGCCCACAGGCCACGCTTGCGAGCGGTCCACCCGTTGCGCTCGAGGACAGCCTTGACCGGTGCCCTCATCTCGTCGGAGTCGAACCGCCACCCGTAGGTGTGACCCACCTGCCCGTGGTTCGAGGCGATCGGTGAGTACGAGCGGTTGAAGCTCTTGCTGCGCACCGTCCCACGGAACCTGGTCGAGCTGTAGCTGGCGCCGAAGCCCCCGCCGCCGGTGGACCCGACCCTCGCCTCGCTCGCCGAGCCGTGGTCGGTGAGGGAGTACGTCCCGTCGTCGTGGAGCTCGACGACCAGCCGATACGTCCGGTCGACGGTCCCAGCGGCCATGAGCCCGGCCCAGCGCGCGTCGGCGTAGTCCCAGGTCCCCGTCACACCTGCGGGCGTCGCGGTGAAGACGTAGGGGACCTCGGGCGTGCCGAGCGCGACGATCTCGGCCGTGACGTGCTCTCGTGGTGCGGCCATCGGTGTGCCTCCTGTGGTTCCTGCGGGAGACCCAGCCTGCCGCAGGGGAGACACCGGCGCGCTCCCGCGGCACGGGGAGAGGTCCCCGTGCCCACGAGAGCGCGTCCGCCGGTCAGGCGTCCTGGAGCTCAGAGGCCGCAGCGGCAGGCTTCGTCGGGGCGACCGGGGCCGTCGGGGCGCCGGTCACGTCGCCCGTGAGCGCGAGGCGGGACTCGACGCTGCGGCGGTGCGCCCAGTAGAGGCCGAATCCGGTGAGGAGGACACCTCCGACGAAGTTCCCGGCGAGGACGGGCAGCTGGTTCCACAGCCACCAGTCGCCGACGGTGACGTCGGCGCCGAGCATCATGCCGGCGGGGATGACGAACAGGTTGACCACGGCGTGCTCGAACCCCTGCGCGAAGAACGTGGTGACCGGCAGCCACATCGCGATGATCTTGCCGCCCGTGGACCTCGAGGTCATCGCCATGACGACGCCGAGGGTGACCATCCAGTTGCAGAGGACCGCCTTGAGGAACACCAGGGCCAGGCCGCTCGCGCCCATCGCCTCGTAGCCGATGGTCTTGGCCTCGGCGATCTGCACGAGGTTCGCCACGAGCGGGTTCTCGGTGTCCGTCCCCATGCGGCTGATGACCGCGACGTAGACCGCCGCGTAGCCGACCGCACCGACGACGTGCCCGACGAGCACCACGCCGAAGTTGCGGAGCATCCCGCGGACCGTGGCCCGCCCCGTGAAGACCGCGAGCGGGATGAGCGCGAAGCTGCCCGTCACGAGCTCGAGGCCCAGCAGCACGATCATGATGAACCCGACGGGGAAGATGATCGCGCCGACGATCGGCTGCCCCGTCTGGACCGTCGCCTGGAAGGCGAGCGTCGTCGCGCACGCGAGGATCGCCCCTCCGAGGACACCCCGGACGAGGAGCTCGGGGGTGGACAGCGCGGCCTTGGTGGCCCCTGCGTCGATCGCGGTCGCGACGACCTCGTCCGGCTTCACATAGCTCATGGGTGGCTCCCTCTGGTGGAAGGACGGCTGTCACCGTCGTCCCTCGAGCCTGGGCCTCGTCTCGGCACGCACCGTTGCGCGGCGGTAACCCGTGCGTAAAGGTCTTCTCATCACCCTCCCGGAGGGCGGTGAGGTCGCGGTCCGGCAGCGCCGGACGTGGCGGCAGGCCGTCAGTCGACGGGGCGCGGCCAGGGGCGACCCTCGAGCGCCTCGATGCCGCGGTTGAAGCGCTCGAGGGAACGGGCGAAGTCCTCGACCTCGGCCTCCGACCACCCCGACATGATCCGCCCGAGAGACTCGACAGTCCTGGCACGCGCGTACTCGAGGCGCTCCGCGCCCTCGTCGGTCATCGCCAGACGGCGGGCCAGGCCGCCCGCCGGGTCCGGGATCCGCTCGATGAGGTCGGCCTTGAGCATCGCGGCCGTCTGCCGGTTCACCGTCGAGGTGTCGAGCCCGAGGGCGGCGCTGAGCTCGCCGATGGTCAGCGGCCCGTCGAGCTCGATGCGGGTGAGGACGATGTAGGCGCTGCGGTCCACCTTCTTGTGGGCGTCCGCCTTGCGGGGTCCGTCGAAGTAGCTGTGCCGGTTGAGCAGCGTCAGCTCGAGCTCGATCTGCCGCGAGGGCTCCACCATGAGTCTCGGCCATCCTCTCGTCGGTCCGTGGCGCCGTGCGACAGACCAGTCATGTGCATGATACATGTCGTGTGTATAGTGCACATCGAGCACGACGCACCCGCCGGGCCCACGCAGCACCACCGGACGGAAGGACCCACCCGCATGAGCAATTCCACCATGCGCGAGACCCCGGCACACGAGACCGCCCCGCACGCCCGCCCCCAGGTGGTCGTCGCGACGCTCGCCCTGGCCGGCATCGTCGCCGCACTCATGCAGACGCTCGTCGTGCCGCTCATCGGCGACCTCCCCCGCCTCCTCGACGCCTCGCCCTCGAGCACCACCTGGGTCATCACCGTCACCCTGCTCGCCGCCGCCGTCGCGACGCCCGTCGCCGGCCGCCTCGGCGACATGTACGGCAAGAAGCGCCTCATCCTCGCCTGCACGGTGCCGCTCGTCCTCGGCTCCGTCGTCTGCGCGCTGTCGTCGTCGGTGGTCCCGATGATCGCCGGCCGAGGGCTCCAGGGGCTCGGCATGGGCATCGTCCCGCTCGGCATCAGCCTGCTCCGCGACGTCCTGCCCGAGCAGCGCGTCGGGTCGGCCATCGCGCTCATGAGCGCCTCGATGGGGGTCGGCGGCGCGCTCGGCCTGCCGTTCGCCGCGGCGATCGCGGAGCACGGCAGCTGGCGGACCCTCTTCTGGGTGGCGGCCGGGCTGTCGCTCGTCGTCGCCGTCATGGTCGCGGTCTTCGTGCCGAAGGGCGCCGCACGCACCACCCCGGGACGCTTCGACCTCCTCGGGGCGGTCGGGCTCGGCGCCGGCCTGGTCGCGCTGCTGCTCGCGATCTCGCGCGGCTCCGACTGGGGCTGGGCCAGCGGCACCACGGTCTCGCTCTTCGTCGGCGCGGCCGTCGTCTTCACCGCCTGGGGCTGGTGGGAGCTGCGCACCCGGCAGCCTCTGGTCGACCTGCGTGTCACCGCACGCCCGCAGGTCCTCATGACCAACCTCGCGTCGGTCCTCGTCGGGTTCGCGATGTACGCCCAGTCCCTCGTGCTCCCGCAGCTGCTCCAGCTGCCCGTCGAGACCGGGTACGGGCTCGGTCAGACCATGCTCGCCATGGGCCTCTGGATGGCGCCGGCGGGTCTGATGATGATGGCCGTCGCGCCGGTCGGGGCGCGGCTGTCCGCCGTCCGCGGCCCCAAGGTGACCCTCGCGCTCGGGGCGCTGGTCATCGCCACGGGGTACGCATCCTCCATGCTGCTGCTCGGCTCGACCTGGGGGATCCTCGTGGTCACCCTCGTGTGCAACAGCGGTGTCGGTCTCGCCTACGGCGCGATGCCCGCCCTCATCATGTCGGCCGTCCCGCGCGACGAGACGGCCGCGGCCAACAGCTTCAACGCGCTCATGCGCTCGATCGGCTCGTCGGTCGCCGCGGCGATCATGGGCATGATCCTCGCCCACATGACCATGGACCTCGGCGGGACCGCGCTGCCCACCGAGGCCGGGTTCCGCACCGCGCTGCTCATCGGTGCTGGCGTCGGCCTCGCGGCCGCGGTCGTCGCCGCCCTCATCCCCGTCCGCCGGGCGACGGTGACCGGGGACCCGGTCGAGGCGACCCCGGCACGCACAGCCGCCCGCACCTGACTCCACCGACGTCGCACCACCTCCGCCGAGGTCGCACCGACACGCCAGATCGCCACCACTCGAGGACCGGCCTGGCGTGTCAGTGCGACCTCGACTGCATCTGTGCGACCTCGCGGACCGGGATGCGACCTGGCGGGTCTGACCGTCAGGACTCGGGCTCGACCAGGCCGCCGTCGCCGGCGACGAGGTCACCGCAGGAGACCTCCTGCGCGGTCGTGACCACGGCGTCCGTGGCGGCGGCATCCTCGGCGACCACGTCGACCGCGCCGTTGGTGGCGACGTCCCCCGAGGGCGTGAGGTCGACGAGGGTGCGGGTGACCGTCCAGCCGTCCCCCTCCTCCGTCGCGAGGAGCCCGGCGAGGTGCAGCACGCCGTCGACGTCGGTGCAGCCGACGCCCGTGCCCTGGTCGCCGAAGCCTCGGTCGAACACGTACGGCTGGCCGCCGTCGTCGACGGTCTGCGTGACGGCGCAGCCGTCGAGCGAGAAGAGCTGCGCCTGGCGGCCGAGGTCCACGAGGGCGATCGGGGTGAGGTCCGCGCCGACGGTGTTGACCACGGCCGAGGCACCGATCGGGCTCGCCGACTCGATCGGGGCCGAGAACGTCGCCCCCGAGGCCGTGGTGATGCCGAAGGTGCGGTCCGCGCCGCCGGTGATCCACGCGGTGTCGGCCCGGCCGTCACCGTCGACGTCGACCACCTCGCTCGTCGCCGCGCCCTCCGGGATGCCGCCGTCGGTCGCCGGGCAGCCGGCGCCCACGCCGGGCTCGGGGGTCGAGGTGGCCGAGGGCTCTGCGGAGGGCTCTGGTGCAGGCGTCGTCGGCTCCGGTGAGGTCGGCTCGCTCGTCGCCGACGGTGCCGGGGCGGAGGTCGCGCCGCCTCCCCCGCCGTCGTCGTCGGACCCGCAGCCCGCGAGCAGCAGGCCGGCCGCGGCGAGCGCGGCGGTGAGGGACAGGGACCGGCGGCGCGCCGCCGTCCCGGGTCGCAGGCTGGCAGGACGGGCGGGGGTGCTGGTCGAGGCGTTCATCTCTTCGGTCTATCACCGGCCTGTGAGAGGCGCACGCGGTGCGGACGGCTGCGGTCGGCTGCGGACGGCCCAGGCCTTCCCGGCCCGGCCGACCGTGGGTACGATCGTACAGATCGAGTACGGGCGCCCCGCTCCCCCGCCGACCCCAGCTCCCCGACCACCGAGGACCACGCCATGACCACGACCGACCCCGCCACCACCATCGACGAGCCCACCGGGACCCCTGGCCGGCGTCGCACCGGCGTCATGCTCCCCCGGGACCTCCCGCCCACCGAGGTCCTGACCTTCGCGCGTCGCGCGGACGAGCTCGGCTTCGACGAGCTGTGGGTGGTCGAGGACCTCGGCTTCCGGGGCGGCATGACGCAGGCCGCGGCGGTGCTGGCGGTCACGCCGAGGATCACGGTCGGCATCGGGATCGCGCCTGCGGCAGCGCGCCACGCAGCCTTCGCCGCGATGGAGGTCGCGACGCTCGGCCAGCTCTTCTCGGGCCGCGTCATCGCCGGCATCGGGCACGGGATGCCCGCGTGGATGCGCAGCCTCGGCGTGTGGCCGTCGAGCCCGCTGACGCTGCTCGAGGAGACGACCACCGCCGTGAGGTCCGTGCTCCGGGGTCGCGCCGTCCCCGACGGTCGGTACGTGACGCTGCGGCACGAGGAGTTCACCGAGCTCCCCGACGTGGTGCCACCGGTCGTGCTCGGTGTGCGCGGGCCGAAGTCCCTCGCGCTCTCGGGCCGGGTCGCCGACGGGACGATCCTGGCCGAGCCCGCACCGCCGACCTACATCCGCGCGGCCCTCGGGCACATCGCCGCCGCCGGAGAGCACGACCTCATCGCCTACGACGTGGCGGTCGTCGACGACGACGGCGAGCGCGCCCTCGAGGCCGTGCGCCCGGGCCTGGCCTACGTCGGGGAGCCCGACTGGGCGCCGCACCTCGTCGACCTGGACTTCGCCGACGACCTCAGGGCGCTGCGTTCCCGGTGCGGCTCACCTGCTGAGCTGGCCCGTGAGATGCCGCGCGAGTGGGTCGACGCCCTCAGCCTGGCCGGGACCCCGGACGCGGTGCGCGCCAAGATCGCCGCACGGCACGAGGCCGGTGCGGGCAGCGTCGTGCTCACGCCCGTCGGGGACGACCGGCTCGCCCAGCTGGAGCAGCTCGCCCGCGCGCTGTAGCCAGCACCGCCGCATCCTGCACCGCGGCAGCCTGTACCGCGGTGGTCGAGCGCTCACACCAGCTGGGTGCGCTCGATCGCCGCGAAGGTCGCGAGCCCCGACCCGAGCACGCCGGCCCGCTGCCCGAGCGACGCGGTGACGATCTCGGGGACCGCGGCCACGTGGGACAGCGCGTCGAGCCGGGTGCGCAGCGCGTCGACGAGGACGGCGCCGGACGCGGACAGCCCTCCGCCGAGCACGATGCGCACGGGCGAGAGCAGCGTGATGGGGCCGAGGAGCCCGTGGGCGAGCCAGTCCATGGCCTCGGACCACACGGCGTCGGCCCGGGGGTCCGTGCCGAGAGCCGTGACCACGTCGAGGGAGGTCGCCGAGACGTCCCCGGTGACCGCGCCGTAGGCACGGCCGATGGCTCGCGCCGAGGCGTACATCTCGAGGCACCCCGTCTGCCCGCACGGGCACGGGCGCCCGCCCTGCTCGACGGGCATGTGCCCGATCTCGCCGGCCTGGTGCAGGCCGCCGGACACCACCTCGCCGCCGGTGACGACGAGCGCCGCCATCCCGGTCCCGATGAACACGGCGAGCAGGTCGGGCGCGCCCGCGCCGGCACCGAGGCGGTGCTCGGCGAGCCCGGCGGCCGTGACGTCGTGGTGCAGCACGACCTCGAGCCCGAGCAGCGCGGACAGCCTCGCGGCCACGGGCTCGTCCGACCACCCGAGGTTGCTCGCGAGGCGCACCACGCCGGTCTCGGCGTCGATGATCCCGGGCACGGCGAGCCCGACGGCCTGCACCCGGGCGCGGTCGGTCTCGGAGAGCCCGGCGAGCAGCAGCCGGCACAGCGACTCGATGGTCGCGATGGTGGCCTCGCCGTCCTGCTCGGGGGTGGGCAGGTCGGCGCGGACCAGGGGTGCGCCGAGGCGCACGTCGAGCACCTCGCCCCGGGCGTTGGTCCCCCCGATGTCGAGCGCGAGGACCAGGCGGTCGCTCACAACCCCTGCCAGGCGGGTTTGTGGGCGTAGGTGTGGCGGTAGTAGTCGGCGAGGCGCAGGCGCGACGCGGCGGCCTCGTCGAGCAGGACGCTCACGTGCGGGTGCATCTGGGTGACCGACGCGGGGCACACCTGGCTCACAGGACCCTCGACCATCGCGGCGACGGCCTCTGCCTTGCCCTCGCCGGTGGCGACGAGCACGAGGTGGCGGGCCTCCATGATCGTCCCGAGGCCCTGGGTGAGCACGTGGTACGGGACGTCGTCGACGTGGTCGAAGAACCGCGCGTTGTCCTGCCGGGTCTGCTCGGTGAGGGTCTTGAGCCGGGTCCGCGAGGCGAGCGACGAGCCAGGCTCGTTGAAGGCGATGTGGCCGTCCGACCCGATCCCCAGCAGCTGGAGGTCGACGCCCCCGGCGGCGTGGATGGCCTCGTCGTAGCGCCGTCCCGCGGCGGCGACGTCGTCCGCCCCGCCGTCGGGGCCCTGGACGGATGCGGCCGGGATGTCGACCAGCCCGGTGAGCTCGCGCCGGATGACCTCGCGGTAGGACTCGGGGTGGCCGTGCGGCAGCCCGACGTACTCGTCGAGCAGGAACGCGCGGGCGTGCGCGAGGCTCAGGCCGTCCTCCGTGTGACGCCGCACGATCTCTCGGTACACCGGCAGCGGGGACGAGCCGGTGGCGAGGCCGAGGACCGGGGTCTCGTGGGTCCGCAGCACCTGCTCGACGGCGTCGGCGGCGGCCGAGGCGATGCGCTCGGTGCTGTCCAGGATCACGATCTCCATGAAGGGGTCCTTCCGTCGTGCGTCGGTGCGACGCGTCGGCGTCACGGTCAGGCTCGGTCAGGTGGCTCGGGTCGCGTGGACGACCGGTGCGCCGGGAGGTGGGCGGTGCCTACGACAGGCCGAGCTCTCGGCCGAGGACGTGGGCGGCGGCTCCGGCCAGCACGCCGTCGTGCCCGAGGGCCGACATGCGCAGCCGCACGTGCTGGTCGCCGAAGGGCCGGGTCAGCGCGAGGACGGTGGACTCGGCCGCCTGGAGCAGCGGGCCGCCGAGCAGCTCCTCCGGGCCGGAGAGCACGACGTCGCGCAGCCCGAGCGCCTGGGTGACGGGCGCGAGGATCTTGCCGAGCTGCCGTCCGGCGGCGGCGAGCACCCCGGCGGCCTCGGCCGCGCTGAGGCCGTCGATCCTGGCCCGCAGCCGCGGGGCCGACACGAGCGCCTCGAGGCAGCCGCGCCGCCCGCAGGAGCACTCCGGGCCGTCGGCGAGCACGTTGACGTGGCCGATCTCGCCCGCGGTGCCGTCGGGGCCGCGCAGCAGCACGCCGTCGACGAGGATCCCGGCACCGACACCGTGGCCGATCTCGACGAGCAGCAGCCCGTCGCCCGACCCCTGGCCGAAGGTGTCCTCCGCGAGCGCCGCGGTGTCGGCGTCGTTGGCGACGTAGGTGGGGTGCCCGAGGGCCTCCTCGATCTCTCTGCGGAGGTCGACGTTGGTCCAGCCGAGGTTGGGGGCGCGCCGGACGACCCCGTCGACGGACACGACGCCGGGGGTGCCGACGCCGACGCCGAGGACGCGCCCGGGGGCGGTGTCGACGAGGCGTCGGGCGAGGGTGACGGTCTTGTCAACGGCGTCCTGGCCGGTCGCTCCGTCGAGGTCGACCTGGGTGGTCTTGACGCGGGTGCCGGCGAGGTCGACGAGCGCGCCGCGGAGCACGGCGTCGTCGGAGAGGTCGAGGCAGACCACGTAGGCGCCGGTGACGTCGACGCCGACGAGGGTGGCGGGCTTGCCCATGTGGGTGCCGGGGCGGACGCCGAGCTCGGCGACGAGGCCGGCCTCGAGGAGGTCGCTGACGACGTCGGAGACGGTGACCCGGGCGAGCCCGGTCATGCGGGCGAGGTCGGCGCGGCTGTAGGGGCCGTCGTCGAAGAGGTGCTGGAGGATCAGCGACCTGTGGTGGATGCGGGCGTCCGAGGGCAGGAGCTTGCCGGGTGCCGAGCCCGGTCTCGCCGTCGCACGGCGGGTCTCGGCAGGTGCGGGGTTGCGTGCCATAATACTAAGTACACCTTACATACTTAGTCGCTGTCAATCGCCCGACCGCGACTCGTCCACCACTCCGCACGACGTCCTGAGGTGACACCATGACCCTTCCTCTCATCCCTGCTCCGCAGACGATCGCGACCACCGACGCGACGACGACGCCGCTCACCGCAGCCCACGTCGACTCCCTCGCCGCAGCCCTCGAGCCGTGGGCGCCCCGCGCGAGCGCAGCAGCCAGGCGCCTCCTGACCCGGGGCGTCACCGCCGACGCCCCGACCCCGACGGTCGTGGTCGACGCACGGCTCGACCCCTCGCTCGCGGCCGAGGGCTACACCCTGGACCTCGCCCCCGAGGCCTGGACCCTCACGGCCGCCGACGAGGCCGGCGCGTTCTGGGCCGTCCAGTCGCTCGCGCAGATGGTACGGGACGGCGGTGTCCCGGCCGTGACGCTGTCCGACGCCCCCACCTACCCCGTGCGCGGCATGATGCTCGACATCGCCCGGTTCTACTTCGGCCCCGCGGACATCCGCCGCGTGATCGACCTCGCGGCGTCCTACCGCCTCAACCAGCTGCACCTGCACCTCAGCGACGACCAGGGCTGGCGCCTGGAGATCCCGAGCCGACCGCTGCTCACCAAGCTCTCCTCCGCGCAGGACGTCGCCGGCGGCGAGGGCGGGTCGCTCACCCTCGCGGACTACCACGAGCTCCAGCAGTACGCCCTCGACCGGCACGTGGTGATCGTCCCCGAGGTCGACCTCCCGGGGCACACGCACGCCGCGCAGGTGGCCTACCCCGAGATCAGCCCGGACGGCCAGGAGCGCGAGCCCTACACCGGGACCGAGGTCGGCTTCAGCTCGCTGCACCTCACCTCCGACGAGGCGTGGGCCTTCGTGGACGACGTCGTCGCGACCCTCGCCGAGCACACCCTCGGGGAGTACATCCACCTCGGCGGCGACGAGTCGCTGACCCTCACCCGCGAGCAGTACGTCACCTACATGGAGCGGCTCGGCGCCGTCGCCGCGGCCCACGGCACCAAGGTGGTCTTCTGGCAGGAGGCGGCGGGTGCCGCCCTCCCCCCGCAGACACGCCTGCAGTACTGGACCTCGCAGTTCGAGACCGGCCACATGGGGAAGGTCGCGCGCGAGCAGGACGTCCAGTTCGTCGCGTCGCCCGGCAACCGCGCCTACCTCGACCAGAAGTACACGGCCGACTTCCCGCTCGGCCTGGACTGGGCGGCGCTCATCGACGTCGAGGACGCCTACGACTGGGACCCCGTCGCCGAGCTCCCCGACATCCCCGCGGAGTCGGTGGTCGGCGTCGAGGCCTGCCTCTGGACGGAGACGCCGCGGTCCTTCGACGACCTCACCATGCTCACCCTGCCGCGGCTGCCCGCCATCGCGTCCGTCGCCTGGGGCTCCCCCAAGGACCTCGGCGCCTTCCGCACGGCGCTCGCCCAGCACGGGCGGTGGTGGGACGAGGACGGTCTCGTGTTCTACCGGTCGACGCAGGTCGACTGGGACTGAGCAGACCCGGTCCTCAGGCCTGAGAGGCCTGGTGCAGGGCGGGCGCGGCGACCGCCACGCTGCGCCCGCCCTGCACCACGGCGACGACCGCGAGCGCCTCGTCGAGCACGACGAGGTCGGCCCGGGCTCCCGGCTCGAGGGCGCCCACGTCCGTGCGCCCGAGCACCCGAGCCGGGGTGGTGGTCAGCGCGGCGACCGCGTCCTCGAAGGGCACCCCGGCCGCGACGGCCCCCTGGAGGGCGTGGTCGAGGGTGAGGGTGCTGCCGGCGATCGCGCCGTCGTCGCGGACCCGCGCGACCCCGTCGAGGACGTCGACGACGAGCGCCCCGAGCAGGTACTCCCCGTCGGCGACCCCGGTCGCCGCCATGGCGTCCGTGACGAGGGCGGTGCGCCGCGGGCCGGCCGACCGTGCGGCGTGCTGGAGCGTGAGCGGGTGCAGGTGCACCCCGTCGGCGATGAGCTCGACGGTGACGCGGTCGTCCTCGAGCAAGGCGAGCACCGGGCCCGGTGCCCGGTGGTGGACCGGCGGCATGGCGTTGAACAGGTGGGTGGCGAGGGTCGCCCCGGCGTCCACCGCGGCGACCGCCGTGGCCGCGTCGGCGTCGGTGTGCCCGATCGCCGCGACAGCACCGTGCTCGACGATGCGGCGGACGGCCTCGAGCCCGCCCGGCAGCTCCGGGGCGATCGTCACGACCGCGACGACCCCCGGCCGCGCACCCAGGAGCAGGTCGACGTCGTCGAGGAGCGGCTCGCGCAGCAGCGCGGGGGCGTGGGCTCCGCGGTGCAGCGGGCTGAGCCACGGGCCCTCGAGGTGCACGCCGGCGAGCTCGCCGCTCTCGACGAGGGGCGCCAGGGCGAGGACCGACGCGTGCAGCTGCTCGAGCGGGGCGGTCACCAGGCTGGCGACGAGCGTCGTGGTCCCGTGCGCCCGGTGCGTGGCGGCGACGACGCGGGCGTCGCCGACGACCGTCGCGGCGTCGTGGCCGGCCCCGAAGGCCGCTCCCCCGCCACCGTGGCAGTGCAGGTCGACGAAGCCCGGGACCACGGTGCGCTCACCGAGGTCGACGTGCTCGGCGGCAGCCCAGGCGGCGTCGGGAGCGCCCTCGCCGACCGCGGCGACGGCACCGTCGACCACCGCGACCCAGCCCGGCCGCAGGGAGATGTGCCCGGTGTGCACGACGGCGGCGCGGTAGACGGTGGGACCGGGCGCGCCGGCGGGGTCTGCGGGTGGGGCGCTCGACATGTCCCCACCCTAGCGACACGCCCTCGTGGCACAGACCCGCCGGACCTCCCAGACCCGTTCTCCTGGGCCGCAGAGACGGTGGGATACCCTCGAGATCACACCACTGGTGCCGGCAGAGAGGGGGTCGACGACGTGTCACCGGAGCTCTCTGTGCCGACGGCGCACGACGACGACCCTCCGGGGGAGCCGAGCCTCGCCGGCGCGGCAGACGGACCGCGCACCCTGGACGTGGGGGCGGGGGTCGAGACGCTCACCGACCAGGGCACGATCGTCGCGCTGCTGGCCGAGCTCATCGCCACCGCGACCACCAGCCTGTGGGGCGCGCACCCGGGTGCTGGCTTCGGACCCGACCACGTGGAGACCTGGTGGGGTCCTGTGTCCGACATGGCGGCTCGCGACGTCGAGGTCCGCACGCTGCTGCAGCACAGCACCCGGGCCCAGACCGCCACGCAGAGCTACGCCGCGCTCGCGCTGCCCGCAGGCGTGCTCATCCGGACCGTCCCGGTGATCGCCGCCCGGACCCTCATCTTCGACGACACCACGGCCCTCGCCACCCGGTTCGTCGAGGGCCGTTCGGAGGGTGCGCTGCTCATCCGGGACCCCGGTCTCGTCGCCTACCTCGCCCGCGGCTACGAGGCGGACTGGGCCCTGGCCCAGGACTTCCCGGCGCTCCTCGACGCCGAGGGGCAGACGGTGGAGATCGACCAGACGGCTCGGACGGTGCTCGCGCTGCTCGCCGACGGCCACAAGGACGAGGTCGTGGCCCGGCGCCTCGGCTGCTCCGTGCGGACCGCCCGGCGCCACGTCTCCTCCCTCATGGAGCTCCTGGACTCCAGCAGCCGGTTCCAGGCGGGTGCGCGGGCGGCCCAGGCAGGCCTGCTCGACTGAGCCCACCGGCACGCGCCGCAGACGCAGCGTGGACTGGGGGTAGAGCCCAGGCGCGCGCGGTGCGACGATGACCGCATGAGCATGCAGAGCAGGCTGGCCGACGGAGAGCACGTCGTCCTGGACCTCCGTACGCACGTCAAGGCGTTGTTCGGCGCGATGGCGCTCTTCGTCGTGCTCCTCGTCGCGGCGGTCGCGCTCGTGGTGCTGCTGCCGGAGAGCTCGGCGCGCGGCTGGCTCCTGCTCGCCGGAGGGGTGGTCCTGCTCGTGCTCCTCGTGGGGTGGGTGCTGCTGCCGTTCCTGCGGTGGACCACGTCGCGGTACACGGTGACCAACCGCCGCCTCATCACGCGCAGCGGCATCATCACGCGCACGGGGCGCGACATCCCGCTCTACCGGATCAACGACGTCTCCTACGAGATGGGCCTGACCGACCGGCTGCTCGGGTGCGGGACGCTCGTGATCTCGGACGCGACCGACAAGGCCGGCGTCACCCTCCACGACGTCCCGCGCGTCGAGAAGGTGCAGGTCACGCTGCACGACCTCCTCTTCACCGCCGACGACGGCACGGACGACGGCGAGCGCCCGCCCCGCGAGCCCCGTCGCGGCGGGCGCTGACCGGGCGCACGGCTCGCGAGCGCGTGACGCCTCCGTCCTGGCTCTCCGTCCGGCGCGGGTGGCACCTGGCACCTAGGGTTGCCCGATGACCGTCGGCACCTCCGCACGAAGACCGTCCACCCTGGTCGCCGGCGACGCCGTCCGCTGGGTCGCAGGCGCGAGCCTCGTCGTCGGCACCGCGCTGTACGGCACCGTCGGCGCGGCGCTGCTCTCCCTCGTCCTGCTGGGCGCGGTGGTCCCGCGGGCGCTCGGCCTGCACGGGGTGCACGACCCCGTGCTCGGGCTGGTGCTGTCTGCTGCGGCGTGGATGGGCCTGCTCGACCTGTACGCGGCCGTCCCGTGGCTCGACCTCGCGGTGCACCTGGTCGCGACGGGGGTCCTCGCCGACCTCGCGTGGCGGACTCTCGTGCGCGTCGGTGCGGTCGCGAGCCCGCGACCCGCTCAGGTCTCCGGTGCGGACCCCTCGACGCCCGCGCGCCCGGCGCTCGGGATCGTCGTGGTCACGACGGCGCTCGGCGTGATGCTCGCCGTCCTGTGGGAGCTCGGCGAGTGGGCGGGGGCGACCTTCGTCGACGGGTCGATCAACGTCGGGTACACCGACACCCTCGGGGACCTCGCCGCCGGCGGGGTCGGCGCGCTCGTCGCCGGCGTCCTCCTCGCGAGGCGCTCGTGAGCACCGCCGAGGGCACCGCCCCGGTCCCGGGGCGCCTGGACATCACCGTGGTCATCCCGGTCAAGGACGACGCCGTGCTCCTCGCACGGTGCCTGGAGGCGCTGGCCCTCCAGACCCGGCGCCCCTTCGAGGTCGTGGTGGTCGACAACGCCTCGACCGACGACAGCGCCGCGGTCGCGCGGGCGGCCGGCGCACGGGTGGTCGTCGAGCCGACCGTCGGGATCCCCGCGGCGGCCTCGCGCGGGTACGACGCGGTCCAGGGCGGGATCATCGCGCGGTGCGACGCCGACACGCTGCCACCCACGGACTGGCTGGACCGCGTGCACCGGTCCTTCGTCGCCGACCGCGAGCTCTCCGCCGTCACCGGTGCGGGGACCTTCTACGACCTTCCCCGCCTGCGCGGGCGCGCGGCACGGGTCTTCTACATGCGCGGGTACTTCTGGGGCATGCGCGCCGCCCTCGGCAACGTGCCGCTGTGGGGGTCCAACATGGCGATCCGGGTCACGACGTGGCACGAGGTCCGCCACCTGGTGCACCGGGACGACCCGACGGTCCACGACGACACCGACCTCAGCTTCCAGCTCGGCGCCAGGGCCCGGGTCCGGTACGACCCGCTCCTCACGGTCGGGGTCTCGGGGCGGACCTTCGCCTCTCCGGCCAGCCTCGGCCGACGGTTCCGCTGGGCGCGACGGACGCTCGAGGTCAACTGGGCCGTCCGCCCGCCGTGGGACAGGTGGGCTGACCGCCTGACCGCTCCACGGGGTGACGCTCCGCGCCAGCTCGCGGGCGGCCCGGTCCCGCTGCAGCTCCCCACGGGCTCGACCCCTCGCCAGGTTCGAGCACAGAAATCCCGCGATGTGGACGGTGTAGACCGGATCGTGGATAGATCGTAGGGTCGTGGCACCATCCAGAGCGGTTGAGAGTCCTGGCTCGACGACGCCGCAGCAACCCCCCACAATGGAAGCCTCCTGAGGGTGCGGGTGCTAACGCCAGGTCCGATGGAGTGAACTCATGACGGCTTCCGACGTACCACCGACCCCTGCCGGGGGCGGTCCGACCACCGCCCCGCCGGGGCGGCACGCGGCGCGCCTGCGCCGCCCCACGCTCTCCTTCGAGCTCATGCCGCCCCGCAACCCCGCGGCGGCACCGAAGTTCTGGAGCACCGTCGACCACCTCGTGGCCGCGCGCCCCGACTTCGTCTCGGTCACCTACGGTGCCGCGGGCGGAGACCGCACCACCGCCCAGACCGTGGTGCGCCGCATCCTCGAGCACGCCCCCGTGCTGCCGATCGCCCACCTCACCTGCGTGGGCGCCTCCCGCGACAACGTGGCCGAGGTCATCGACGAGTTCCTCGCCGAGGGCGTCCGCAGCTTCCTCGCGCTCCGCGGCGACCCCCCGCGCGACCAGCCCGACTGGCAGCCGCACCCCGACGGCGTGAACTCGAGCGACGAGCTCGTGGCGCTCCTGCGCGAGGTCGAGGCCCAGCGCTGCGCCGAGGACCCGTCGTCCGCCCTGCGCTCGGCGGCCCGGCCGCTGACCATCGCCGTCGCGACCTTCCTCGACGGCAACGCGGCAGCGGGCACCACACGGTCCCAGGAGGTGCAGCGCCTGCTCGAGAAGCAGCAGGCCGGCGCCGACTTCGCGATCACCCAGCTGTTCTACGACGCCGACAGCTACGTCGGCTTCGTGGACGAGGCCCGGCGCGCGGGAGTGACCCTCCCGATCCTCGCCGGCCTGCTCCCCATGACCGACCCGGCGCGCCTCGCCCGGGTCGAGACCCTCACGGGCGTCCCCGCCCCGAAGGCTCTCGTCCGCGACCTCGAGTCGCTCACCGACCCGGCCGCCCGGCACGCGCACGGCATCCGTGCGTCCGTCGAGCTCGCCGAGGCGGTCCTCGCAGCCGGAGCCCCGGGCCTGCACATCTACACCTTCAACAAGCACGAAGCCGCACTAGACCTGCTCGAGGGCGTACACCTCGGCGGCGGACCAGCGCACCCGGCAGCAGCCGACGCCGGTCCCGACCTGGCCAGCGGGCCGTGGGTCGGCGCATCCCAACCAACCGCAGCTCTGATCTAGAGGGATGACCCATGACGACACATACTGAGCTCAGCTCTGACCAGCAGAACCCGACCTTTGCCGCTTTCCCGGCAGCGACCATCCTCGGCTACCCCCGCATCGGGCCGCGCCGCGAGCTCAAGAAGGCCGTCGAGTCCTTCTGGGCCGGCCGCATCGACGCCGACCAGCTCGAGGAGACCGCCGCAGCACTGCGGAAGTCGACCCGCGACCGCCTCGTCGCGCTCGGCCTGTCCGCCACGGACGGCTCCGTCCCCGAGACCTTCTCGTACTACGACCAGGTCCTCGACGCCGCGGTGACCGTCGGCGCCGTGCCCGAGCGCTTCGCGACCGAGGGCGACCTCGACCTCGCCGGGTACTTCCGTGCCGCCCGCGGCGAGGGCGACGACGCCCCGCTCGAGATGACCAAGTGGTTCGACACCAACTACCACTACCTCGTGCCCGAGATCGGCCCGTCCACCACGTTCCGCCTCGCCTCCGACCGCGTGGTGCGCCAGTTCGCCGAGGCCCTGGCCGACGGCGTGACGACCCGTCCCGTGCTCGTCGGCCCGGTGACCTTCCTGCTCCTCAGCAAGGCTGCGGACGACGCCCCCGCCGGCTTCGAGCCGCTGTCGCGTCTCGCCGACCTGCTCCCCGTCTACGCCGAGCTGCTCCGGGCGCTGGCCGCCGCCGGGGCTACCTGGGTCCAGCTCGACGAGCCCGGTCTCGTGACCGACACGATCGACGTGCCGCTGGGCGACGTCCTGACGGCCGTCACCGAGGCGTACCGCGTGCTCTCGACCGAGCTGGCCCGTCCCGAGCGTCCGGCCATCCTGCTCGCCGCACCCTTCGGCGACCTCCAGGAGGCCCTCCCGGTCGTGGCCGGGACCGACGTCGAGGCCCTCGCGGTCGACCTCGTCAAGGGTTCTGCGCCCACCTCGCCGGTGCGCGGCCTGGAGTCCAAGACCCTCGTCGGCGGCGTCGTCGACGGGCACAACATCTGGCGCGCCGACCTCTCCGCCAGGCTCGAGGTGCTCGAGGCTCTCGAGGGCCTCGGCGCCGGGGCCGTCGCGGTCGGCACCTCGACGTCGCTCCAGCACGTCCCGCACGACGTGGCCGACGAGCCCGCGCTCGACCCGACGCTCGCGAGCTGGCTCGCCTTCGCCGACCAGAAGGTCGCCGAGGTCGTGACGCTCGCAGAGGGGCTGCGCGAGGGCCGCGAGGCCGTGCACGAGCAGCTGCTCGCCGCGAGCGCCGCCGTCTCCTCGCGCGCCACCGCAGCAGGGGTGTCGGTCGCCGCGGTCCGCGAGCGCACCGCGGCCCTGACCGACGGCGACTTCCACCGCGGCCCGGCGCAGGAGCGTCGTGACGCCCAGCAGGAGCGGCTGGACCTGCCGCTGCTGCCGTCGACGACCATCGGGTCGTTCCCGCAGACCGTCGAGATCCGCAAGGCTCGCGCCGCGCACGCGAAGGGCGAGCTGTCCCTCGAGGCGTACGAGGACGCGATGCGTGCCGAGATCCAGCAGGTCGTGGAGCTGCAGGAGCGGATCGGCATCGACGTGCTGGTGCACGGCGAGGCCGAGCGCAACGACATGGTGCAGTACTTCGCGGAGCTGCTCGACGGCTTCGCGGTGACGCAGAACGGCTGGGTGCAGTCCTACGGGTCTCGCTGCACGCGCCCGTCGATCCTCTGGGGCGACGTGTCGCGCCCGGCGCCGATGACGGTGCGCTGGACGGAGTACACGCAGTCGCTCACGACCAAGCCGGTCAAGGGCATGCTCACGGGCCCGGTGACGATCATGGCCTGGTCCTTCGTGCGGGACGACATCCCCCTGGGCGAGACGGCCAACCAGATCGGCCTGGCGCTGCGCGACGAGATCGCCGACCTCGAGGCGGCCGGCATCGCGATCATCCAGGTCGACGAGCCGGCGCTGCGCGAGCTGCTGCCGCTGCGCCGCGCGGACCAGCCGGCGTACCTCGACTGGTCGGTCGGGTCGTTCACGCTGTCGACCGCCGGGGTGCGCCCGGACACCCAGATCCACACGCACCTGTGCTACTCGGAGTTCGGCGAGGTCATCGGCGCGATCGACGCCCTCGACGCCGACGTCACGTCCATCGAGGCAGCCCGCTCGCGCATGGAGATCCTCCCCGACCTCAACGCCTCCGGGTTCTCCCGCGGCGTCGGTCCGGGTGTCTACGACATCCACTCCCCGCGCGTGCCGTCGCAGGAGGAGGTCACCGAGCTCCTCGAGCTCGCCGTGAAGTCCGTCGACCCGGCGCTGCTCTGGGTCAACCCCGACTGCGGCCTCAAGACCCGCGGCTATGCCGAGACGACCCCGTCCCTCGAGCACCTGGTCGGCGCGGCGAAGGCAGTGCGCAGCCAGCTGGGTTGAGCCTGCGGGTGACCACGGCCCCGCTCTGCCCTCTCGGGGGGCAGGGTGGGGCCGCGCTCACGTCGCGCGTCCAGGATGGCGCACTACTGTGGGGAGCATGTCCTCCCCCGCGGCAGACGACGCGTCTGCCACCACCCCCCGCTCGGAGCCGATCAAGGTCACGCTGTCGAGCGCGTCTGTGTACCCGCGCAAGGTGGCGTACGCCTTCGAGCTCGCTGCCGAGCTCGGGTACGACGGCATCGAGATCATGGTGTGGGGCGACTCGGCCACCCAGGACGACAACGCCCTCGCGCACCTGGCGCAGCAGCACGGCGTCGAGATCCGCAGCATCCACGCCCCGACGCTCCTCGTCAGCCAGAACGTGTGGGGCGGCCGTCCCGCGCCCAAGCTCGCGAAGGCCGTCGACATGGCGCAGTCGCTCGGTGCGAGCACCGTCGTGGTGCACCCGCCGTTCGCGTGGCAGCGCAGCTACGCGCGGCAGTTCGTCGACCAGGTCCGTCAGCTGACCGAGGAGTCCGGGCTGACCGTGGCGGTCGAGAACATGTACCCGTGGCGGTCGAAGAAGCGCGAGTACGGTGCGTACCTGCCGGGCTGGGACCCGTCGGAGCACTCCTACGACGCCGTGACCCTCGACCTGTCGCACGCCGCGACGGCACGCCAGGACAGCCTGGAGATGGCCAAGACCTTCGGCGACCGCCTCAAGCACGTGCACCTCACCGACGGCAGCGGCTCTGGCAAGGACGAGCACCTGGTCCCCGGCCGTGGCACGCAGCCCTGCCAGGAGCTGCTCACGCACCTGGCACGGACGGGCTGGGAAGGTGATGTCGTCGTCGAGATCGGCACCCGCAAGGCGCGCACGGCGACCGAGCGTCGTGACGACGTGGCGGCGTCGCTGGCCTTCGCCCGCACGCACCTCGCCCACGACGTCACCACCCTCGTCGACCGGCCGCCGGCGCAGCACCGCCCCAGCGACGCCTGGTAGCAGCTGAGACGCAGCCCTCCCGGCCGCACCCTCACACCTCACGTCCCGGCGCCGATGGGGTCCCGAGGAGACGCTCGAGCACCGGGCGTCCACAGGCGAGGAGCAGACCGTGAGCGGCATCGAGCTTCGAGGGGTCACCTCGAACCAGCAGTCCCAGGGCACGAAGGGCTCGGCGGGCAGCTCGCCGGCCGAGCGCGAGTACGCGAACGCCGTGAAGGAGCTGGCCCGCCTGCAGAGCAAGCTCGCGAGCAGCGCGGCTGGCGGCGCCGAGGTGAGCGACGAGCAGATCGCCGCGGACCAGGAGGCCATCACCCTCGCGGCGGCCCGGGTCGCCATGGCGGCCGCCGCCGTCGCCCAGGAGCAGCAGAAGGCTGCCGAGGAGCGCTCTCACCAGGGGCAGGCCGCGACCCCCACGGTCTCGACGGCGGACCTCGTCGCGGAGGAGCAGCGCGCCGCGCGGCTGTCGCGGGTGGACCGCACCGCCTGAGGGCCGTCCTGACCGTCACCTGATCTTCACAGATGTGCCTTGTGAAAGATATATCGACGATATATCTTTGAGTCATCGGTCGAGCCTGAGATCTCTCAGACCAGGCTCCCGACGTCTCGGACCGCCCGCCGACAGCACTGCCCAGAGCAGTCGCCGTCGAGCCCGCGACCCGCACCGAGAGCCGGACGGCTCTCCACCACCACACATCTGTCGAACCCCTTCAGGAGCACCCTCATGCGACCCGACACCACACGCACCTGGCGCGGACAGCGCCCCACCACCGACGACGACCCGCGCACCCAGCGCGACCACCACTCCGACGACCACAGCCACCGCGAGCGCCGCGGCGGCTTCGGTCGCGCCATGCGAGGCGACGGGCCCGGCGGCTTCGGCCGCGGGTTCGGCTCCGGCTTCCCGGGCGGACCTGACGGTCCGCGCGGCGACGGCTCCGACGAGGGCCGTGGCGGACGCGGCCCCGGCGGACGCGGCGGCCACGGCCGCGGTCCGGGCGGCCCAGGCCGCGGCCCCGGAGGGCGCGGCTCCCGCGCCGGACGCGGCGACATCCGCGGCGCGGTCCTGCTGCTGCTCAGCGAGCAGCCCATGCACGGCTACCAGCTGATCCAGGAGATCACCGAGCGCTCCGGCGGCCGCTGGTCTCCGAGCCCGGGTGCGATCTACCCGGCGCTCAACCTCCTCGAGGACGAGGGCCTCATCGTCATCACGGCCGACTCCGGGCGCAAGCTCGCGAGCCTCACGCCCGAGGGCGTCAGCCACGTCGAGCAGCACCGCGAGGACCTCGTCGCACCGTGGGACCGGGCCACCGGCCAGGCCGCCCACCCCGCACGAGCGCTCCGTGAGGCGATGGAGTCGCTCGGCGGCGCCGCGCACCAGATCGCCCGCACCGGCACGCAGGCTCAGACCGCCCAGGCGCTGCGCACCCTCGAGCAGGCCCGCCGCGAGCTCTACCTCGTGCTCGCCGGCGAGACGGTGCACCCGTCCGAGGACGGCGACGCGGAGCACGGCACGTCCGCCTCCGACACCCAGGGCTGACACCCCCGCACCCGACGAGCCGCGCCCTGCGCGCGGGCCCCGGTCACCCCCGGGCCTGCGCGTAGGGCGTCGCCGTCGAGATCCCGGTGATCGGCTGGTCTGTCCGCACCGCCTCCCAGAGCTCGTCGGCCTCGGGGGTCCACGCGACGTACCCGTCGTCGGCGGCAGCCGCGGGGACCGTCGCGAAGGTGATCGCGTCCGCGTCGAGCGAGCGCATGCTCCAGCCCAGCCCGGTGATCTCCTTGATCGAGTCGAGACCGGGAGAGAGCGTGAGCGACGCGGTCGACGCCCCCAGGAACCTGCTCAGCGCGACCGGGTCGCTCAGGACCCGGGGTGACATGACCTTCTCGGCCAGCGCGGCGACCACGGACTGCTGACGCGGCTGCCGCTGGGTGTCGGAGTTGTCCCCGACCCCGTACCGCACCCGTGCGTACTCGAGCGCGAGCCACCCGTCCATGTGGTGCAGGCCGGCGTCGAGGGCGAGCGTGTTGTACCGGTGCGGGACCACCGCCTCGGGGACCGAGACGTCGATGCCGTCGACCGCGTCGACCATGTCGCGGAAGCCGACGAAGTCCACCACCACGAAGTCGTCCACCTGCACCCCGGTCATCTCCTGCACCGTGTAGATCGTGCAGGCGGCTGCGAGCAGCAGGTCCGTGGCCGGGTCACCCGTGGCAGCGCTCGCGCCCGTGGCGAAGGCCGCGTTGAACTTGGCCGTGACCGGTGCGGAGAGCCGCTCCCCCGGTGTCGTCGTGAGGTTGCAGGCGGGGACCGTCGCGCGGGTGTCCCGGGCGATCGACACGACGTCGACCCTCCTGCGGTCGGCCGAGACGTGGACGAGCATCGTCGTGTCGGAGCGAGCCCCGTCCACGTACCCGCCGAGCTCGGCGTTCTCGCCCGACCTGTCGTCGATGGCCATGACCAGCACGTCGCGGTCCCGGCCCGCACCCGGGTCCTCCGGGTCGACGGGCGTCGGGTCCGCGACCGGCGGTCCCACGAGCCCCCGGAACTCCTCCGTGCCCTGGAGCGACCCGTCGAGCCGCACGTACTGGGTCGCCACCGCGGTCGCACCGAAGGTCACGGCGCCCACGACCCCGAGGGCGACGACCCGCGGCACCCGACCTGCTCCCCTGCCCGCCCGGTGGGCGGCGGCATGGCGTCGCCCCGAGCTCCCCCTGCTGGTCCTGACCACGACGACCCCCTCGCCTCGTCGCAGGTCGCGCGTCGGCACCGACGACGACCCGGCACCCCCTGCGGGCACCGTCGACGCAGGTCAGCCTAGGGACGGGACGGGCGTGCGGTGCGGCGTTCCTGGGTGGTCACTGTGAAGGCCCTCCGCCCGGCCCGCACGTGTGACCAAGGCAGTGCCGAGACGGCACCGATCCGAGGGATAATCGTCCACATGCCTATCGATCCTGCCGAGCTCGCTGCTGCCATCCGGGTGCTCGAGGCCGCCGACGCGCTCGAGCCGGAGCACCCCGACAAGATCGCGCTCCAGCGCGCCACGGCCCGTCTCTACAAGACGGTCAAGAAGCAGCGCCGCGACAGCGCGAAGGAGGCGATCCGCTCGGCGGACAACGCCGTCATCGCCGCGACCGCGACAGGGGCACCGACCCGCATCGACGACGAGACGCAGGGTCTCGAGCTCCTGCCCGCGGCGACCGGGCACTCCGCCGGCCGGCTCATCAAGTCGCAGGCGTGCTACGTCTGCAAGGAGCAGTACCACGACGTCGACGTGTTCTACCACCAGCTGTGCCCCGACTGCGCCGCCCTCAACCGGTCGCGCCGCGACGCGCGGACCGACCTCTCGGGCAAGCGCGCGCTGCTCACCGGTGGACGCGCCAAGATCGGCATGTACATCGCCCTGCGCCTGCTGCGCGACGGCGCGCACACCACCATCACCACGCGGTTCCCCAACGACGCCATCCGCCGGTTCAAGGCCATGGAGGACTCGGCCGACTGGATCCACCGGCTCCGGATCATCGGCATCGACCTGCGCGACCCGGCCCAGGTGGTCGCGCTCGCCGACGACGTCGCAGCACAGGGGCCCCTCGACATCCTCATCAACAACGCGGCCCAGACCGTGCGCCGCTCCCCCGGTGCCTACGCGCCGCTCGCGGCAGCCGAGGACTCCGAGCTGCCCGCAGGCTACCTCCCGGAGACCCTGACCTTCGGTCGCAGCCACGACACCCACCCGGCCTCCCTCGAGGGCACGGTGCCCGCCGAGGCCACGGCCGTCGCCCACGCGTCGGTCACCTCGGCAGACCTCCTCACCAAGCTGGCGCTCACCGCGGGCTCGGCCTCGATGGAGCGCGTGGCCAACGCGACCGCCATCGACGCCGGCGGGCTGGTCCCCGACCTCGTCTCGACCAACTCCTGGGTGCAGAACGTCGAGGACGTCGACGCCCTCGAGCTCCTCGAGGTCCAGCTGTGCAACAGCACCGCGCCGTTCATCCTCATCAGCCGGCTGCGCGAGTCCATGCGCCAGGCCGCCGCCGACCGCACCTACATCGTCAACGTCTCGGCGATGGAGGGGCAGTTCTCCCGCGGCTACAAGGGCCCGGGGCACCCGCACACCAACATGGCCAAGGCCGCGGTCAACATGCTCACGCGCACCAGCGCCCGCGAGATGTTCGAGTCCGACCAGATCCTCATGACGAGCGTCGACACCGGGTGGATCACGGACGAGCGTCCGCACACCACCAAGGTCCGCCTGGCCGAGGAGGGCTTCCACGCCCCCCTGGACCTCGTCGACGGGGCCGCGCGGGTCTACGACCCGATCGTCCGGGGCGAGCTCGGCGAGGACGTGTTCGGCTGCTTCCTCAAGGACTACAAGCCCTCCGCCTGGTAGGCGCGGCGGCCGGCCTGACGCGAGGAGCCAGCTCAGCCGGCCGCGACGGAGGCGCTGTCGAAGTACCCGGTGATGTGCTCGACGATACGGACGTCCCCGTCGAGCCACGGGACGTCGTCGAACTCCGCGGGGGCGAGCCACCGCAGCTCGTCGTGCTCGACGAGCGGCGCGGGCTCCCCCGCGACGACGCGGGCGAACCACAGGCGCATGACGTGCCGGTCCGTGATGGTCCAGCCGCCGGCGTCCGGGCCGACGACCTCGTCACCCAGCTCGACGGTGACGCCGAGCTCCTCGCAGATCTCGCGGTGCAGCGCCTGCTCGGGGGTCTCACCGGGGTCGACCTTGCCGCCGGGGAACTCCCAGCGGCCCACGAGGTGGGCTGGACGTGACCGGCGCGCGCCGAGGAAAGCCGTCGGGCGCGCGAGGTCGTCGACGATCACTGCGGCGACGACGAGGACGGGGGTCTGCATGCAGACCAGTTTCTCAGGTCTTCCGTGTCCGGCGGGTAACGCCGGGTAACGGCCGATGACGCACCGGCCGCAGGCGTGCTGCTCGAGTCAGGGCGCGGCGCGCCCCGAGGGGCGCACCGGGGCAGCCTTCGTCGGTGTACAGACCTGCGGCGCGAGCCCACTCGACCGCTTCGGCGCGGGTCGAGACACCGAGCTTGCGGTACACGCTGCGCACCTGGGACTTCACGGTGTTGCGCGTGACGTAGAGCTTCGAGGCGATCTGCTCGAGGGTCACTTCTTCGGTGAGGTTGGAGAGCACCACACGCTCACGTCGCGTGAGCGAGCCGGTCGTAGGCCTGGCGGATCCCGAGATCTCCGTCGTCGTCATTCTTCCTCCAACATTTCCCGGCGGTCCAGCGTCTCTGGTCCTTGCGTCCGGGTACTTCGACTTCTGGTCGAGGCGAGAAGAACGTCGCGTGACATGTGGACGCCCCCTCCCACCCTGCGACTCTCACGAGCCGCAACGACACCGACTGGACGCGGATCTGTCCGTCGGGTCGTCCGATGCTGTGATCTACCACATCGAACGTTCCCGGCCGTTCAGTACCCCCACCACCGAACCGCGTGTGTGATGAGTATCACATGTCACGGTGTGGTGCAGAATTCATCCACTCCTAGAGGTCATCCAACACATCATCCACCGAACCGACAAGCCCCCACATGTGGCAGGTTGCTGCCAGACGACTACGAACCGACCTGCGCGGCGTACTCCTCGGCGGTGAGGACGGGCCCGGTCGAGGTGACCTCGACCTTCACGAGCCATCCTGCACCATACGGGTCGGAGTTCACGATCTCCGGGTTCGCGACAGCCTCGTCGTTGACCTCGACGACGGTGCCGCTCACCGGCGAGAACAGCTCGGACACCGACTTGGTCGACTCGACCTCGCCGACCACGGAGCCGGCCTCGATCTGGGTTCCGACGGCCGGGAGCTCGAGGTAGACGATGTCGCCGAGCGCGTCCTGGGCGTTCCAGGTGATGCCGACGGTCGCCGGGCTGTCCGAGGTCAGCCACTCGTGCTCGGCGGTGTAGGTGAGGTCTGCGGGGATGTTCGACACGGTGTGCTCCTGGGGTTCGGTGCGGGGACGGGGGCTGGAGGGGTGGGGGCTGCGGGCGGTCAGCCGCGCGGGCGGCGGTAGAACGGCGTCTCGACGACCTCGACGGCCTCACCGCGGCCACGGACGTCGACCGCCAGGCGGGTGCCGGCAGCAGAGTACTCGGGCGTGACGTAGGCGAGCGCGACGGGGTAGCCGAGCGTCGGCGACGGGGCACCGGAGGTCACGGTGCCGATGACGAGGTCCAGCTTCGAGGCGTCGACCACCACCGGGTACCCGGCGCGGGCCGGCCGACGGCCGAGCGCCTTGAGCCCGACGAGGACGCGTGCGGGCTCCGAGGACTTGCGCGCCTCGAGGGCCGCACGTCCCACGAAGTCGACCGGAGCGCCGTCGGCGTCGGTCTTGTCGAGCCGGACGACACGTCCCAGACCTGCCTCGAAGGGCGTGGTCGTGAGGTCGAGCTCGTGCCCGTAGAGCGGCATGCCGGCCTCGAGCCGCAGGCTGTCGCGGGCGGAGAGGCCGGCCGGGACGAGCCCGAGCGGCTCGCCGGCGACGAGCAGCGCGCGCCAGAGCGCGACGGCGGCACCGTTCTCGACGAAGAGCTCGAAGCCGTCCTCCCCGGTGTAGCCGGTCCGCGCGACCAGCAGGTCGGTACCGGCCACCGTCGCCGGGGTGATCGCGTAGTACTTGAGCGACGACACGGCGTCCTGGTGCTCGGCGGCGGTGAGCGACAGCAGGATCTCGGCGGCGCGCGGCCCCTGGACCGCGACCAGGGCGACCTCGGGCGAGGTGAAGGTGACCTGGGCGTCGAAGCCCACCACCCGCTCCTCGAGCGCGGCGAGCACCACCTCGGCGTTGCCGGCGTTGGCCACCACGAGGAAGGTCTCGTCCGCCGTGCGGTAGACGACGAGGTCGTCGACCACTGCGCCGTCCTCCTGGGCGATCATCGAGTAGCGGGCACGCCCGACCTCGAGGGTGCTGAGCCACCCGACGAGGGCGTGGTCGAGCGCCGCACCGGCGCCCGGTCCTGACACCTCGATCTCGCCCATGTGGGACAGGTCGAACAGCCCGGCGGCCGAGCGCACCGCGGTGTGCTCGGCGATGTCGGAGCCGTAGCGCAGCGGCATCATCCAGCCGCCGAACTCCGTCATCGAGGCACCGAGCGCCAGGTGCTCGTCGTGCAGTGGGGTGGAGCGTGCGGTGCTCATGCGTCGTCCTCGTCTGCCGTGCGGGTGGTCGGGCGTGCGGTCAGGTGGGCGGTCGCCAGACGCCGGGTGCTCATGCGCCCACCGCGGCGTGCGCGAGGGTGGTCTCGGTCGGCTCCGCGACGTCGTCGGCGTAGGCCTCGATCGGCGGGCAGGAGCACACGAGGTTGCGGTCGCCCTTGGCGCCGTCGATGCGGCGGACCGGCGGCCAGTACTTCGCGGCGCGCAGCGCGGCCACGGGGTAGGCCGCGAGCTCGCGCGAGTACGGCTTGTCCCACGCGTCGGAGACCACGGACGCCGCGCTGTGCGGGGCGTTGCGCAGCGGCGACCCGGCGAGGTCCCAGGTGCCGTCGGCCACCTGGTCGATCTCCGCGCGGATCGCGAGCATCGCGTCGACGAAGCGGTCGATCTCCGCGAGGTCCTCGCTCTCGGTCGGCTCGACCATGAGGGTCCCGGGGACCGGGAACGACAGGGTCGGGGCGTGGAAGCCGTAGTCCATGAGGCGCTTGGCCACGTCCTCGGCCGTCACCCCGGTCTGCGCGGTGAGCGGCCGCAGGTCGAGGATGCACTCGTGGGCGACGAGCCCGCCCGGTCCGGTGAACAGGACCGGGAACGCGTCCCGCAGACGGACCGCGAGGTAGTTCGCGGAGACGACCGCGGTCTCCGTCGCACGGCGCAGGCCGTCCGGTCCCATGAGCGCCACGTAGGCGTACGGGATCGGGAGGATGCCGGCCGATCCCGCAGGCGCAGCCGAGACGGGTGCTGAGCCGGCTCCGGGCAGGAACGGCACGAGGTGCTCCGCGACGCCGACCGGCCCGACGCCGGGGCCGCCGCCGCCGTGCGGGATGCAGAAGGTCTTGTGCAGGTTGAGGTGCGAGACGTCGCCGCCGAACTGGCCGGGCTTCGCGAGACCGACGAGGGCGTTGAGGTTCGCACCGTCGATGTACACCTGGCCGCCCGCGGCGTGGACGAGGTCGCACACCTCACGGACGGTGTCCTCGTAGACGCCGTGCGTCGAGGGGTAGGTGATCATGATCGCCGCGACCTGCGGGCCGTGCTGCTCGAGCTTGGCCCGGAGGTCGTCGAGGAGGATCTCTCCGTCGTCGGCGGTCGCGACGACCACCACGCGCATGCCCGCCATCGCGGCCGATGCGGCGTTGGTGCCGTGCGCGGAGGCCGGGATGAGGCAGATGTCGCGGCCCGCCTCGTCGCGCGAGCGGTGGTAGTTGCGGATCGCGAGCAGGCCCGCGAACTCGCCCTGCGAGCCGGCGTTCGGCTGCACCGAGACCGCGGCGTAGCCCGTGATCTCGGCGAGGTTCGCCTCGAGGGTGCCGATGAGCTCGTCGTACCCGCCGGTCTGCGCGGCCGGCGCGAAGGGGTGGATCCCGGCGTACTCGGGCCAGGAGATCGGCTCCATCTGGATCGCGGCGTTGAGCTTCATGGTGCACGAGCCGAGCGGGATCATCGTGCGGTCGAGCGCGAGGTCCTTGTCGGCGAGGGTGCGCAGGTAGCGCATCATCTGCGTCTCGGACCGGTGCGCGTGGAACACGGGGTGCGTGAGGTAGTCCGAGGTCCGGCGGTGCTCGGCGGGCAGGTCGCCGACGGACACGAAGTAGCCCGAGGCGCTCGACCCGGGGACGAAGGCCTCGACGACGGCGTCGAGGTGCGCGTCGGTCGTGGTCTCGTCGCACGCGACCTGCACGTGGTCGGCGTCCGGCGCCCAGAGGTTGATCCCTGCGGCGTCGGCGCGGGCCACGACCTCGGCGGCGGTGCCAGGGACGGCGACGCGGACGGTGTCGAAGAAGACCGCGTGCTCGACGTCGAGCTCGGCGCCGCGGAGGCGGTCCGCGAGCGCGAGCGCGTGACCGTGCACGCGCTCCGCGATCGCCCGCAGCCCGGCGGGGCCGTGGTAGACGGCGTACATCGAGGCGACGATGGCGAGCAGCGCCTGCGCGGTGCAGATGTTGCTCGTGGCCTTCTCGCGGCGGATGTGCTGCTCGCGGGTCTGCAGGGCGAGGCGGTAGGCGACGTCTCCGTCGGCGTCGACGCTCACGCCGACGAGGCGACCGGGGAGCATGCGCTCGATCCCCTTGCGGACGGACATGAAGGCGGCGTGCGGCCCGCCGAAGAACAGCGGGACGCCGAGGCGCTGCGCGGAGCCCACGGCGATGTCGGCACCGACGTCGCCCGGTGCGGTGAAGAGCGTGAGGGCGAGCAGGTCGGTCGCGACGGTGACGAGCGCGCCGGCCTCCTTCGCGGCGGTGACGAGGGGCTCGAGCGCGCGGGCCTGGCCGCTCGCGCCGAGCTGCTGGACGACGAGGCCGACGACGTCGGAGCCCTCGAGGCCGGCGGCGGCGAGCGCGGCGTCGACCCCGGCCTGGTAGCCGGCGTCGAGGTCGGCGACGACCACGGGGAGGCCGATGGCCTCGGCGCGGCCGAGGGTGACGGCGACGGTCTGCGGGAAGAGGTCGGCGTCGAGGACGACGACGCCCGGCCCGGCCGTGGCGGGGCGCTTGGCGGCGCGCCACATGAGGGCGACGGCCTCGGCGACGGCGGTGGCCTCGTCGAGGAGCGACGCGTTGGCGACCTCGAGGCCGGTGAGGTCGGAGACCACGGTCTGGAAGTTGAGGAGGGCCTCGAGGCGGCCCTGCGAGATCTCCGGCTGGTACGGCGTGTAGGCGGTGTACCAGGCGGGGTTCTCGAGGACGCCGCGTCGGATCACGGCGGGGGTGACGGTGTCCCAGTACCCCTGGCCGATCATCTGGACGCGGGTCTCGTTCTGGCTGGCGAGGCGGCGCAGGTCTGCGAGGACCTCGGTCTCGGTGCGCGCGGCGGGAAGGTCGAGCGGCCCGTCGAGGCGGATGGACGCGGGGACGGCGGCGTCGATGAGCGCGTCGACCGAGTCGTAGCCGAGGTGGCCGAGCATGTGGGCGACGTCGTCGCGGCCGTCGGTGCCTGTGCGGGGGCCGATGTGCCGGTCGACGAACACGTCGCCGGGGGCGGACTCGGGGCGGTGCTGTGCGGGGGTGGTCACGACGAGCTCCTGGGGGTCGGGGGCGCACTCGGTGCGCACCACGTGCGTGGACCCTCCCCGCTCTGTCATCTGACCGTGGGGACGTCGGGGACGTCCGGTCGACCTGAGAGTTTGGCCCGCGAGGTGTGCGGGCTTGCCCCTTCGGTGAGGCGCGCGCCAGCCGGCGTCGTCCGCTCGTGGTGAGCGTCCGGGTGCTTGACACGCGCGCCTGCTGTCCAGAGTTGCCTCACCTCGGCGGTACGGGTGCCTGAGAGTTTCCCGGGGAGGGTTTGCTCCTTCGGCGCCTGACGTCGTGTGGTCGGCGAGCTGCCCGTCAGGGCTCTCCCACCGAGGTTCGAGCGGCGCTGCATTCGGTTGTGAGGACAAGACTACCGGGCGCGACCTCGAGGTGGGCAAGGGTCTCCACGAGGCTCGGAGGAGAGATACGGTGGGGGGACAGTAGTTGACGATTCAAGGAGAAGTGCCCCGCATGCAGGCTGTCGTGTTCACGGACTACAAGACCTTCCCGTCGCTCCAGGAGGTCGACAAGCCGTCACCCGGCCCTGGCGAGGTCCTGCTCAAGGTCGCCGGCGCGGGCGCCTGCCACTCCGACGTGTCGATCTACAGCCACTTCGAGGAGGGTCAGCCCGGCGCGCAGAAGCCCGGCTTCGTCCTCGGCCACGAGAGCTCCGGCTGGGTCGAGTCCGTCGGCGAGGGCGTCTCCGGCTTCGAGGTCGGCGACGCGTACCTCGTGTACGGCCCGATCGGCTGCGGCCACTGCGCGGCGTGCTCGCGCGGCCAGGACACCTACTGCGAGAACGCCGCCACCATGCCCTACCTGGGCACCGGCCTGGGCCGCGACGGCGGCATGGCCGAGTACGTCACGGTCCCCGCGCGCAACCTCGTGCCGCTCGGCGACTCGGACCCCGTGACCGCCGCACCGCTCGCCGACGCAGCCCTCACGCCGTACCACGCGATCAAGCTCTCCCTGCCGAACCTCGCGGGCGGCGGGCGCTACGCCCTCGTCGTCGGCCTCGGCGGGCTCGGGCAGATCGCGGTGCAGATCCTCACGGCGATCACCGGCGCGACCGTCATCGCCACGGACATGAAGCCCGAGGCCATGGAGAAGGCCGCCGCTGCTGGCGCGATCACCGTCCCGAGCGGTCCGGACCAGGCCGACCGCATCCGTGAGATCACCGGGGGCAAGGGCGTCGACGCGGCCTTCGACTTCGTCGGGGTCACCCCGACCATCGGACTCGCACGCTCCGTCATGGCGCAGGGCTCGCGCCTCACAGTGGTCGGCATCGCCGGCGGCACCGCCGAGTGGTCGTTCTTCACGACGCCGTACGAGTCGGTCATCACCAACACCTACTGGGGCACGATCGAAGAGCTCCACGAGGTCGTCGCGCTGTACCGCGACGGCAAGATCGCGCCCGAGGTCGAGCGCTTCGCCCTCGCCGACGCCCTCGACGCCTACCGGAAGATGGAGGCCGGCGAGCTCACCGCCCGCGCGGTCGTCGTGCCGCACGGCGCGTGACGCGCTGAAAGGCTGAGGTCCTGAGACAGCAGCGCCCCCGGCTGGTCGAGCCGGGGGCGCTGCTGCGTGCTGGGACGAGGTGGGCGTCCGGTGCGGGCGATGCTCAGCGGACGAGCGCGAAGCCTGCCGTCCAGGAGACCGCCTCGCGAGCGGCGAGCGTGAGCTGCAGGAAGCCGATCGCCTCGAGCTCGTGCGCCCGCGAGAGCGACCCGGCGTCGACGGCGTCGAGGCCGCCGGCGGTGACGGCCGCCACGAGGGTCTGCTTCGCCGCCTCGTCGTCACCGGCGACCAGGACGGTCGTGCGGTCCGTGCCGACGGTGCCCGACGCGAGGGTGGCCGCGAAGTTCGTGTTGAAGGCCTTGAGGACGTGCGACTGCGGGAGCGCCCGGGCGATCTCGGCCGTCGCGGAGCTGCCTGCCGGGACGACGAGCGAGTCGAAGGTCTCGAAGTTCAGCGGGTTGGTGATGTCGACGACGACCTTGCCGGCGAGCTGGTCGGCGTAGGTCGAGACGATGTCCGCCACCGAGGGGTACGGGACGGCGAGGACGACGACGTCGCCCGTGAGGGTCGCGGTCTCGCCGCGTCCGACGTGCTGGACGGAGGCCCCGCCAGACGCGAGGACGCCTGCGATCGCGCTGCCCATGTTCCCTGAACCGAAGATCGTCACCGTGGTCATCGTTGCTCCTCGTCCGGGGGTCTCACGACCCCGTTTGTTGTATGTACAAGTAACCTAGCACCGGTTAGTTGTAGCGTCAACCAATGGCGGTAGGGTGGGGGTATGGACGACGTCACCTGGCTCGACAGCGACGAGCACACCGCCTGGGTGCGGCTCATGGCCGTGCTCACCCTGCTCCCCGGCGCGCTCGACACCCAGCTCGGCCGCGACTCGGACCTCAACCACTTCGAGTACTTCACGCTCGCGATGCTCTCCGAGGCCCCGGGGCGCCGGCTGAGGATGTCGGCGCTGGCAGCACGCACCAACGCGACCCTCCCCCGGCTCTCCCGCGTGGTCTCCCGGCTCGAGACCGCCGGGCTCGTCGAACGGTCGCCCTGCCCCGAGGACGGGCGCGCGACCAACGCGACCCTCACCGAGGCCGGCTGGGAGAAGGTCGTCCAGGCAGCCCCCGGCCACGTCCGGACGGCCCGCGAGCTCGTCGTCGACGCGCTCGAGCCCGAGCAGGTCGGTCAGCTCGCCGAGATCGCCCGCCGCATCCTCACCACGCTCGACCCCGAGCAGAAGATGTTCGCGACCTCAGACTGACGCCGCGCGCCACAGGTGCACGACGGCGTAGGACCGCCACGGGGCCCACACCGACGCACCCTCTGCCAGCGCACGGTGCGCCGCAGAGGTCGTCTTCTCGGTGCCGAGCAGACCGACGGCCCGCGCCCCGGCCACGAGCGCCACGTCACCGGGCAACCAGGCGTCCGGGTCACCCAGCACCCGCATCGCCACGTAGGCCGCGGTCCACGGCCCGATGCCCGGGCGGTCGACCAGCTCGGCCCGCAGCGCCGCCGCATCGGCTCCGACGTCGACCACGAGGTCCCCGTCCGCGAGCGCACGTGCGACGGAGACGACCGCCCGGACCGACCGCCGCGGCAGCCGCAGCGGCCTGTCGGGGTCGAGCACCTCGTCGTCCGCCGGCACCGGGACCCCGGCTGCGACCTGTGCGGCCGTCGGGAACAGCCGGTCGAGCCCCGCGAACGCCGAGCGGTAAGGCGTGCCGAGCCGCGCGGTGAGCCGGCCCAGGTGGGTGCGGGCGGCGGCGACGGAGATCTGCTGCCCCACCACGGCGCGCACCACGAGCTCGTGCGGGTCGACGGCTCCGGGCACACGGGTCCCCGGACGCTCTTCGACGAGAGGTCGCAGCGCCGGGTCCTGCGCGAGCGCCGAGTCGACGGCCACCGGGTCGGCGTCGAGGTCGAGCAGGCGTCGCACACGGGCGACGGCCGGCGCGACGTCGCCGAGGGCGGCGAGCTCCAGGCGCGCCCGCATCTCCCACCGCCCCTGACGCCGGACGGCGACCACCTCGACGGCTCCCGGGCCGTGCGGGAGGTCGAGGGTCCGTGCGTAGCGCATCGTCCCGTCGTCCTCCGTGGTCGCCGTCTCGACGCCTGCGACGGCCCGGTCGGCGAGGAAGCCGAGCACGCCGGCCGCGTCGAAGGGCTGACGGACCGGGAGGTCGACGACCAGCCGGACCTGCGCCCCGTCCACCTCCAGCCCGTCGTGGGCCGCGGGTCGGCGGGCACGGGCGCGCAGCTCCGAGGGCCGCGCGGCGAAGACCCGCCGGACGGTCTCGTTGAACTGGCGGACCGACCCGAAGCCTGAGGCGAACGCCACCTCGGCGAGCGTGAGGTCGGTCCCGACGAGCAGCGAGCGGGCCGTCTGCGCGCGCTGCGCCCGGGCGAGCGCCGTCGGTCCGGCGCCCAGCTCGGCGACCAGCAGGCGGTGCACGTGCCGTGACGTGTAGCCGAGCCGGGCCGCCAGCCCGTCCACCCCCTCACGGTCGACCACCCCGTCCGCGATGAGCCGCATCGCCCGACCGGTCAGGTCGCGTCGCAGGTCCCACTCGGGGGTGCCGGGCGTGGCCTCCGGGAGGCAGCGTCGGCAGGCGCGGAAGCCGGCCTCGTGCGCGGCGGCCGACGTCCGGTAGAAGGCCGTGTGGGCCGGCTTCGGGGTGCGCGCCGGGCAGGACGGGCGGCAGTAGATGCCGGTGCTCGACACGGCCGTGACGAACTGCCCGTCGAACCGGGTGTCGCGGGCGTCGATCGCCGCGTAGCGCTCGGCGAACAGCGGGTCGCCGGGCACGCAGGCCGGCTGGCGGGGGGTGGCCGGGTCTGCGGGGGCTGGCGGTCGGTGGTCGGCGCTCACGCTCCTATCGTCCTCCCCCGGGCCGCTCGGTCCGCCCTTCTCGGTGCGCCGCTGCCGCGTGCAGGAGCCCGTCGACCTCGGCGTAGCCCAGCGCTCCCGTCAGAGAGTCATAGGTGCCGCCGTCGAGCAGGTCGACGGTCGCCCTGCGGACGGCGGTGTACGCCGCCTGTGCGACGGCCGACCCCAGGCTCGCCCGGGCGACGCCGAGCCCTGAGAGCTCGGTCGGCGCCGGTGCGCCAGGACCGACCATGACGTTGAGCGGGACCGGCAGAGACGCTGCGAGCGCGGCGATGGTCTCAGGGTCTACGACCCCCGGGACGAAGATGCCGTCGGCCCCGGCGTCGACGTAGCGCGTGGCCCTGCGGACCGTCTCGACCAGGCAGGCACCCGGCTCGACGAGCCCCCGCAGGTACACGTCGCACCGGGCGTTGACGAACAGCGGCACCCCCTCGTCGTCCGCAGCGACCCGGGCGGCGGCGACGCGGCGTCCGGTCTCCTCGGGGGACCGCGCGCCGTCCTCGAGGTTGATGCCGACAGCCCCGGCCTGGACGACTCCTCGGACGGTCTCGGAGACACCGGCCGCGGTCTCGGCGTACCCGCCCTCCAGGTCCGCCGACACCGGGACCTGCACGGCGCCGACGACGGCTGCCACCACGGCCAGCGCCTCGGCCCGGCCGAGGTGGTCACCGTCGGGGAGACCGCGCGACCAGGCGACACCGGCGCTCGTCGTGGCGAGCGCCGGAGCGCCCGCGTCCTGGGCGACGAGCGCGCTGGCCACGTCCCAGACGGTGGAGAGGAGGAGGGGGTGACGGGGGTCGTGGAGGGAACGGAACCGGTGTGCTCGATCGAGCGTCGTCAAGGTCATGCGGACCAGTCAAGCGCCGGGCGACGACCGGCGTCTGGCACGTTTCGGACATGACCGTCGGCGGGAGGGATCCCGCTATCCTGCCGCGGGACGATCCGAGGCCGCAGGTCCCGTCTCAGGCAGGCAGGACCGCAACACGCTCGTGCCCGACGATCACGGCGTCTCGCGTGACCAGGGTGGCCGGCTCGAGGGTGGCCTGGGCGACCAGCAGCCGGTCGAAGGGGTCGCGATGCTCCCACAGCATCGACCCTGCCAGCACCGCGTGCTCGCCGCTGATGGCCAGCTCGCGCGCCCCGATGCTCGCGACGGCGTGACGCCATGTGGTCACGACGGCGAGGCCGTCGAGCTTTCCGAGGCGGGTCTTGGTAGCGATCTCCAAGCCTGAGACCGCGGAGACGAGCAGGGTGTGCTCGGGGTCTGCGAGCGTCTCCCGTACCCCGACGTCGATGCGTTCCGGCTCGCTGAGGAGCCACAGGAACACGTGGGTGTCCAGGAGATAGGTGCTCACTGGTCCCAGGCCGCCAGCTCGTCGGCAGGCAGCGGAGCGTCGAAGTCGTCGGGGACGACCAGGTTGCGCATCGTGCCGAAGGTCCGCCCGGGGGTCGCGTCGACCGGGACGAGGCGTACCACCGGCCGGTGCGCCCGGCCGATCACTACGTCTTCTCCTGCCTCGGCGCGGGCGAGCAGCTGCGAGAGGTGTGCCTTGGCCTCTTGGACATTCACCACCGTGGACATGACACCACCCTATCCACTCCCGTCTACCTGGTCCAGACCACCTGGTCCAGGTGGAGCCTCGACCGTGCTCCGGTATGCCCCGGGAGCGCCTCAGGCCGTGGGGTCGGGTGCGACGACCGGCGCGCTGAGGCGCCGTGCCCGGAGCTTGACGAGCACGAACCACAGCACCAGCAGGGTGCCGATGCTGATGACGGCGATCTTGGCCGGGCCGGAGAACGACTCCACGACGTACCACCGCTCGCCGAGGAGGAACCCGGCGGTGACGAACAGCGTGTTCCAGAGCAGGCTGCCGAGCCCGGTCAAGCCCATGAAGAGCCAGATCGACATGCGCTCGACGCCCGCGGGGATCGAGACGAGGGTGCGGACCACGGGCACCATGCAGCCGAGGAACACGGCCTTCTTGCCGTGCCGCAGGAAGAACGCCTCGCCCTTGTCGACGTCCTCGACGCTCACCAGGGGTACCCGCGCCATGAAGCGGCGTGTGCGGTCGCGACCGACAGCAGCCCCTACCAGGTAGAGGATCGTGGACCCCACGACCGACCCGACGGTGGTCCAGACCACGGCCTCGACGTAGCCGAAGCTGCCCTGGCTGGCGGTGAACCCGGCGAGCGGGAGGATGACCTCGCTGGGGATCGGCGGGAAGAAGTTCGCGAGAGCGACCGCGATCCCGGCTCCGACGACGCCCAGCGTCTCCATGAGCTCGACTGCCCACCCGGCCACGCCGTCGAGGGAGGGCGTCTGGGGCGGGGTCACGGTCGCAGAAGACATCCGGGACAACGTACCGTCGCCCGGCCCGGCTGGCGCACCATCTGCCCGGACCGCACGAGGCCTTCACCAGGTCTCGGCGACCTGGTCCCAGGAGCAGCAGCGCTGCTCAGAGCGCGCGCTGCCAGGCGATGACGCGGTCGACCGCCTCGGACACGACCTCGGGCGCGGCCGCGAACGACAACCGGACCCACGCAGTCCCCGCGACCGAGTCGAAGTCGGTCCCGGGCGTGAGCGCGACCCCGGTCTCGGCGAGCAGCCTCTCGCAGTAGGTGACGGAGTCCATGCCGTACCGCGAGACGTCAGCGTAGACGTAGAAGGCCCCGTCCGCCGGCGCCACCGGCCCCCACCCGAGGTCGTCCAGGCGGGACAGGACGTTCTCCCGCGAGGCCGCGTACTGCGCGACGTTGGCGCGCGCCGCGGCGTACCCCTCGTCGCTGAAGGCCGCGACACCGGCGTGCTGAGCGAGAGCGGGCGGGCACAGCGCGACGTTCCCCGCGAGCGCGTCGACCGGCGCGACGAGGTCGTCAGGCAGGATCAGCCATCCCAGCCGCCAGCCGGTCATCGCCCAGTACTTGGAGAACGACGACACGACCACGGCACCGTCGCCGAGGTACGAGGCCGCCGTCGGCGTCGGGGCCCCGCCGGTCCCGTAGGTGATGCCGTGGTAGATCTCGTCGCTCACCAGACGCACGTCGAAGTCGGCGCACCAGGCGGCGATGCCCGCGAGGTCGTCGGGCGAGACCATCGTCCCGGTCGGGTTGGCAGGGCTCGCGAGCACCAGACCGTCGAGGCCGCCGCCGTAGTAGGCCTCCTGCAGCTGGGAGAGCGTCGGCTGGTACCGGGTGGCAGGTCCGCAGTCGAGCTCGACGACCTCGCAGCCGAGCGCCGTGAGGATGTTCTTGTACGCCGGGTACCCCGGCCGGGCGAGCGCGACCCTGTCGCCGACGTCGAAGGCGGCCAGGAAGGCGAGCATGAACCCGCCGGACGAGCCCGTGGTCACGGCGACCCGGGAGGCGGAGACCTCGACGTCGTACCAGCGGCCGTAGTGCTCGGCGATCGCGGCGCGCAGCGCAGGCGCCCCCAGGGCCTCGGTGTACCCGAGGTCACCGGTCTGCAGGAGGTCGACCGCCCGCTGGCGGACCACCTCGGACGCCCCGGTCGACGGCTCGCCCGCGCAGAGGTTGAGGACGGGCTCCCCGGCCGCGCGGCGTGCGTTCGCCGCGGCGAGCACCTCCATCACGGCGAAGGGTGGGACCTGGGCGCGGCGCGAGACCTTCATGCGTCCATCGTCGCAGGCCCGCCCGGCAGGACGCCCGCCGCGCGCAGGGAGCGTCGCAGCCGCGCCCCGTCGGGCGCGCTGACCACGGGGATGGCGGGGCCCGCACCGGCCGACATGCCGGCCCGAGCCTGGACCGTGGGGGTGGGCGCCCCGTGCGCGAGGACCTGCTCGCCGGGGCTCAGCTGACGGATCGCGATCGCCCGGACGTGGTCGGGGTACATCTGCGCGAACCGGTTGTAGACGAGGGGGTCGTGCTGGCCGTCGTCGCCGACAAGGATCCAGCGCACGTGCGGGAGCTCGCGCGCCAGGCGCTCGAGGCTGTGGAACTTGTGCTCGCGGCCGCTGCGGAACCACCCGGTGTTGGTGGGACCCCAGTCGGTCAGCAGCATGGGGCCCGCAGGCAGGCCGTGGAAGGCGAAGAACCGTCGCAGCGCGGCCGCCCCGTTCCAGGTGTTGGTCGACAGGTACACGACCGGGAGCTGGTCCTCGAGGGAGTCGATCTCCGCGTAGAGGTCGGCCATCCCGCGGACCGGTCGGCGGGCGTCCTCGTGCAGGACCAGCAGGTTCCAGATCGCGGTGAGGGGACGTGGCAGCGAGGTCACCATGACGGTGTCGTCGACGTCGGACACGAGCCCGGTGCGCACCTGGCGACCGACGACCCGGACCGGGGCGCTGACCGTCGGGCCGTCCTCCGCGGGCCGGACGCTCACCTCGTGCCATCCCTCGCCGAGTCCCGACGAGACGACGACGTCGACGTAGCCCCCTCGGTCGGCGACCGTGCGGTGCTCGTGCCCGTCGACGGTCACGATCACGTGGGCGCCAGGGAGCTGTGCCGTGAGGAAGCTGCGCCACCCGCGCACGGCACGTAGCGGCTCCGGCCCCTCGGCGCGTGGCCGCCCGAGACGGCGGGGGGTCGGGGCAGAGGACTCGGGGAGTGCTGTCGGGTCACCCAGGGAGCCGTGCTTGGCGGCTCCGGCCTGGCGGGGGGCGAGCACGACGCGGCCGAGCACGCGGACCCAGCCGTCGCCTAGGTAGCCCGCGTCGCCTGGGTCGGTGGCCGCGAGGCCGTAGCCCGTGTACGGCTCGATGCGCGGCTCCCAGCCCCGTCGCCTCAGCACGCTCGCGAGGGCCGCGTCGAACCTGTTCTCCCAGCGGCTGGCCCAGTGCGGCCTGCTCGACGTCGTCTCGCTCATGCTCTCGGAGTCTTCCAGAGGTCGGGGCGCCCCGCCGGTCGAGAGCGCCACCGGCCCGTCGTCTCCGGTGCGCGTCGACGGCTCCGCGTCGCCGGCAGAGGGGCCCGTCGTCTCCCCAGGTCACAGGTGTGTCGCGATCTGCCGTCAGAGCGCCGGGACGGTTGCTGCGGCAGAGACGGCACGGGACGATGGGGCATCCCTCCGGCCGGACCGGTGGTGGGGGACAGACGAGGGTCGCGCGAGCGACGACAGGGGCAGCAGACATGGCAGACGACTCGAGCACGCCGGCAGACCGCGCACCGGACGACGAGCCGGGACGGCCCGCACGACGGCGGGTCGGACGGACCGTCGCCGTGGCCGCGGGGGCCGCCGTGCTCCTCGGCGCGGTGGTCGTCGGCGCCCAGGCCCTCACCTCGTCGGACGAGCCCGCCGAGGCGGCGCCCTCGACCTCTCCCGCCCCGGAGCCCACGACACCCTCCCCCGAGCCGACCGAGACGGCCGAGCCGACGGTCGAGCCCACCGAGGCCCCGACCACACCGGCCGCGAGCGCCCTGGCCGGTCAGCCCACGACGGCCTGGACGGTGTCCGGGACGTCGTACGGGCCCGCGGGGACAGAGGTCTGGCTGGCCGACGAGCAGCCGCTGGGTGTCCCCAACGTCTCCGACGTGGCCGTCGTGCGCGTGTACGCCGAGGCCGGTCCGCTCGTGCTCGGGCTCGACCGCACCACCGGCGACGAGCTCTGGCGGTACGAGCCCGGCCCGGGTGCAGAGGCCTGGAGCACCGTCCTCGACGACGGCAGCACCGTCGCCCACTGGCAGGGGGCTGACGACGGGACCTTCACCCTGACGACGCTCGACACCGCGTCCGGCGAGGTCCTGGGCACGGTCGGGCTGTCCGCCGAGCCGGCGTACGCGTTCTCCGACGAGACCGGCACGGTCGTCGCGTCTGTCGTCGACGGGGCGATGCTCTTCCAGGCCTTCGACGACGACCTCGTCGAGGTGTGGTCGAGCTCGACGGAGCCGGGCCTCGTCCCGGCGACCGAGGCCTACGGCGTGGTCACGGCAGACTCCGGTCAGGTCGCGTTCTTCATGTCGGGCGCGTCGGCCGTCGTCGACCGCACCACGGGAGAGGTCCTCACCACCTCGGGCGACTCGGCGCTGCTCCTGCTCCCCGGCGGGCTGCTGCGCGACATCAGCTCCGTGGACGGCGGCGCGACGATCACGGACGGCGTCGACGGCCGCGTGATCACCGACGGTGCGGGCGGGGCGTGGAACCTGCTCGGCGAGGTCGACGGGCTCGCCCCCGTCGTGGGGGTCGGGTCCCGGGCCGTCGACCCCACGACCGGGGAGTCGCCGTGGAGCCTCGAGGGCGACCCCGCCGGGCTGACCGCGACGGTGGTCGGTGACCTCGTGGTCCCCTTCGACCGGACCGCCCAGACCCCCGTGGTCGCGGTCGACGCCCGCACGGGAGAGCAGCGCTGGGTCTCGAAGGCGCTGAACGGCGAGCTCGGCCTGCACGACGGGACGCTCGTGGTCGAGACGGAGGAGACTGTCGTCGGCGTAGACCCCACGGACGGTGCCGTCCTCTGGACGGTCGACCACACGCATGCGACGTCACCGACGTCCTTCGACCGGTCGAGCTACCAGGTGATCGGCGGTTCCCTCGTGACCTCGACGGTCGCCGGTGACCTCACCGGGTACACCTTCGCCCCCTGAGCCGCGGCGCTCGCTCGTCGGCCCGGGGTCACTCGTGCCCGAGCCGGGCGCGGGCCCACTCGACGACCCCGTCGACGGCCGCCTCGACCTGCGCGAGGCACTCCTCGAAGTCGGCCGGACCGCCGTACCAGGGGTCCTCGACGTCGAGGAGGTGCTCGTCCTGCACCCCGCGCGTCGCCGGGGCGGCCGGGTCGAAGGTACGGAACATGACGATGTCGCCAACACTGTCCGGCTGGCCGCTGCGCTCGGCGAGGCGGCGCAGCGCGGCGGCGTGCGACGCCGTCATCGGCAGCAGCAGGTCACGGTCGCCGAGGTCGGCGGCGCCGACCTGGCGTGCCGAGTGCCGGTCGAGGGCGGCGTCGGTGTAGCCGGCCGCGGTCAGCACGGCGCGTGCTCGGCGGTCCATGGGGTTGCCGTGCTCCTCCGAGCTCACCCCGGTCGAGTCGACGACGACGCGGCCTGCGAGCCCGGCAGCCTCGAGCCGGTCGCGCAGCACGACCTCGGCCATCGGCGAGCGGCAGATGTTGCCGGTGCAGACGGTCATGATCCGCAGGATGCGTGCGGGCGGGGTGCTGGTCTGCGAGGAGTCGGTCACGGGGAGTTCCCTCCAGGTCGGGGTGGGGTCTGCCTCAACCCTGTCACGGGCGGGGCCCCGGTCGCAGGACGAGCGGGAGCCGCCCACCGGGGCCTGACCGGCCCGCCCAGATCTGCTCTCGGTAAAACCCTTGAGCGCCCCCGGTGCGCAGGCGTAGCGTCGTGCTCACATCGGAAGGAGGTGGTCCCAGACATGAAGTTCACCAGGACTCGTGAGGTGGCTGTCCGCTAGTCGCCACCAGCACCGACCAGCCCTGCTGGTCGGGGACCAGCGCGCAAGGTCGCGCTGGCAGCTGTCGGACGAACCGGTTGTCAGTACTCGCCGGCCCCGCACCGGACGCGGTGGGCGCCCAGCGAATACCAGGCAGTCACCGGAGCCCGTGGGCGCCGCGATCTCGTCCTTCGCGGCAGGTGGGTCACCCCACCAGCCCACGGGCTCTTCCATGCCCACGCACCGTCAAGCCGACGTGGCACCGTCACCCGATGTACCCCAGGTCGAGCGTGACCACCTGTGCGAGCAGCGCGTCGATGACGGCTGTCACGGCGGGCGTCGGCTCGTGGCGGTTGGCGCGGTGGCGGGCCGCGATGTGGCGCATGCCGAGGCCGGCGATGGGCACCATGTCGACGCCCGTGAGGTCGGCGTGCTCGAGGGCGAGCGCCGGGAGCAGCGCGACGCCCTGACCCGCGGCGACCAGCGCGATGGCGACCTCGTAGCTGTAGGTGCTGTGCAGCGTCGACCGGGTGGGGCGTGCGAGGTCGACCACGCGGGACAGCGCCCGGGCCGCCGCCGTGGTCTTCTCCGAGCCGATCCACACGGCCTCGGTGAGGTCCTGGAGGCTCGTGGGCGTGGCCATCGTGGTCGGCACGGCGATGCGCCACGGCTCGTCGAGCAGCGGGACCTCGCGGAAGCCGCGCGGCACGGGGCGCTCGGCCGAGGAGTCGTGCTCGACGATCGCGATGTCGTACTCGCCGCTGCGCAGCCCGCGGTTGGCGTCGTCGGTCTCCACCTCGTGGACGTCGATCTCGAGGCCCGGCGCGGTCTCCGCGAGCTCCACCAGCATGGGCGCGACCACGCTGCGGGTCACGGTCTGGAACGCACCGATCGTCACCCGGCCGCTCACGTCCGGCCCGATCGTGGCGATCTGCTTGCGGGCCTCGACGAGCTCGGACTCGATGCGCTCGGCCGCCTCGGCGAGCATCAGCCCGACGGCCGTGAGGGTCACCCCGCGGGGGCCGCGGTGCAGGACCTCGACGCCCTCTTCTGCCTCGAGCTTGGCGATCTGCTGGGAGATCGCGGAGGGCGTCAGGTGCAGCAGGTCGGCGGCTGCCACCACTCCTCCAGCCCTGTGGACCGCCAGGAGTACACCAAGTCTTCGCGCGTCCAGAGCCATGTAGTGATGCTACATGGGGTTTGGAGAATGATTCGATTGTGCTACAGCATCCAGAGCCTCATGATTGTGCTCATCACCTCGTGGTCCGCAGCCGGTGGCTCGGCATGACCACACCCCCCACCGCACGTCATCAGGAGTTCGTCATGTCCGCTGCCGCCCAGATCTTCCTCACCCTCGCCGGGTGGACCGGCGCCATCAGTGCCGTCGTCGCCTACGGTCTGGTCACGATGAAGCGGATCTCTCCTGACTCCCTGACCTTCCAGGGACTCAACATCGTCGGCGCCGGTCTCCTCTCCGTGAGCGCGTCCGTGCACAGCGCCTGGCCCTCGGCCGTGGTGAACGTCGTCTGGGTCGCGATCGGCATCTACGCCGTGCGCGCCCTCTGGAACGCGCGCCGCGCCGCCGTCACCACGGAGACCACGGTCGAGGAGTCCCCCGAGGCCGTCCTCGCGACCGGCTGGGAGGCACCGGCCTCCTCCGTCGCCGAGCACGACACCCTCATGGACTCGCTCTTCGCGGGGACCGACGTGGCAGACCCCGCCGCGACGCTCCTGGGGTCCGAGAGGAATAGCGCGCACCGCACGCCCGTTGCCGCCTGAGTGAGCACAGACACCACCACCGGCTCGCCGGTGGCCCCAGCGCCCGTCGACAGCACCCCTGTCTCCGCACTCTCCGTCCTCGACCTCATCCCCGTCCGGACGGACCAGACGACCGCTGACGCGATCGCCGCCACCACCCGTCTCGCGCAGACCGCCGACGAGCTCGGCTTCCGCCGCTACTGGGTGGCCGAGCACCACAACATGCCGGCCGTCGCCTCGACGACGCCTCCCGTGCTCCTCGCGCTGCTCGCCTCGGCGACCCGGCAGATCCGCGTCGGGTCGGGCGGCGTCATGCTGCCCAACCACGCGCCTCTCGCCGTCGCCGAGCAGTTCGCGGTCCTCGAGGCTGCCTTCCCGGGGCGCGTCGACCTCGGGATCGGGCGCGCCCCCGGCTCCGACCCGGTCACCAGCCACATGCTGCGCTCGAGCGCCGCGCAGGGCTCCGACCCCGTCGACACCTTCCCGGACGACGTCCGCGACACCATCGAGCTGATGTCGCCGGAGGGCATGGTGCTCGACCTCCGCGGCCGCAGCTACCCCCTCAAGGGCACACCCCGCGCGGTGACCGTCCCCGAGACCTGGCTCCTCGGCTCGTCGATGTACTCGGCGCAGCTGGCCGCAGCCCTCGGGCTCCCCTACGTCTTCGCCCACCACTTCGCCGGGCAGGGCACCCGCGAGGCGATGCAGACCTACCGTGCGGCGTTCCGGCCGTCCGAGCACCTCGCCGAGCCCAAGACCTTCGGCATCATCAACGCCGTCGTGGCCGAGACCGCCGAGGAGGCCGAGCGTCGGGCGCTGCCCTACGTCCGCTCGATGATCCGGCTGCGCACCGGTCAGGGCCTCGAGCCGCAGGAGCTCGTCGAGGACGCCGAGCGCGAGGGCATCCTGCCCGAGCACGCGAGCATCGCCCAGGCGATCCGCGCCTCGTGGGCCGTGGGGACCCCCGAGGTCGCCGCCGCCAAGGTCCGCGAGCTCGCGGCGACGGTCGGCACGGACGAGATCATGATCTCGCCGGTCTCGTCCGCCTACGTCGGCAGCGACCCGCGCCGGGTCGAGACGCGTGAGGAGACGCTGCGCCTGCTGGCCGGCGTGCTGCTCCCCGAGCACGCGGGAGTGTCCAAGCACACACCGTGATCTCGGGGCCCTGAGGCGCCTGCGGGACGCCGACGGCGTCCATACGCACCCTCTCGCCCGATTCGTCGTGACACCGGCCCGGCAGTCCCGGAAATCCGGTTGCGCACCGCGGCTACGATGACGGTATGAAGAGGATTGCTGTAGTTATGTGCTCGTTGGTTCTGCTTTCTGCGTGTTCGGGCGGAGACGACTCCGCCTCCGAGGGCTCGTCGCCCTCGACCTCGGCACAGTCCGGCGCGACCGCGCAGGCTGTCTCCAAGGACCCCCTCGCCGTGTGCGAGGCGCTGTTCGACGGCGAGGCGGACAGCCCCATGGGCCGCCTCGCAGCTCTCGACGGCGTCGTCGTCGACGAGGCCGGCCTGACGGAGGTCAACGACATCCGCCAGGAGCTCGTCGCCGCGATCGCGAAGTCCCCCACGGACCTCGCGGCGAACATCGAGGCGCTGCGCGCCCCGCTCGGTGACGTCATCAGCCAGGTGTCCTCGGGCACCGCCGACGTCATGGTCGACTCGGCCGCCGTCGCGACTGCCACGACCGACCTCACCGCCACCTGCGACGAGGCCGGCTACACGGTCCCCGCCGCCTGACGGAGCACGTGAGCCGGGCAGCGACGCTGCCCACGACGACGGCCGGACCCCACGGGGTCCGGCCGTCGTCGTGTCCCGGGCGCACCGGGGCGCCCCTGCCGCCTGGAGCCCCGGACTCGCCGCATACTGGTGCGCATGACCGACGCCACGACGACGCCCCACCGCCGAGCAGCCCGTCGCCGAGCCGTCGCGGCGTGGGTCGCCGCCGGCACCGCGAGCGCCCTCCTCCTCGCCGGGTGCGGCACCTCGTCCGAGCCGGAGGCACAGCAGCCCGCCGCGGAGAGCACACCGTCCACGGACGGCGCGGGCGACCCGGGCACCTCGTCGACGGTCCGGCTGCTGCCCGAGGGCGGGCTCGTCGACTACCAGCTGGGCGGCCCCTACGACCCGCCGCCCGGCGTCACAGTGGTGGTCCGCGACGTCACCGCGTCGCCCTCGGGAGCGGGCTACGACCTCTGCTACGTCAACGCCTTCCAGACCCAGCCCGGCGACTCCGAGGCCTGGCTGGCCGACCACCCCGAGCTGGTCCTGCACGTCGACGGCGTCCCCCTCGAGGACCCTGACTGGCCGGACGAGCTCATCCTCGACACGTCGACGGCCGAGAACCGCACGGCGATCGCGGAGATCCTCGGCGAGCAGGTCGACACCTGCGCCGCGAAGGGCTTCGACGCCGTCGAGCCGGACAACCTCGACTCCTTCACGCGGTCGGCGGGGCTCCTGTCCGAGGACGACAACCTCGCGCTCGCGAGCCTGCTGGTCGAGCGCGCGCACGCGGCCGGCCTCGCGATCGCGCAGAAGAACACCGTCGAGCTCGGCGAGCGGGGCCGCGAGGCGGGCTTCGACCTCGCCGTGGCGGAGGACTGCGCCGTCTACGACGAGTGCGGCGACTACACAGCCGTCTACGGCCGGCAGGTGATCGAGATCGTCTACGACGACGCCCCCGACTTCGAGGCCCTCCTCGAGGCGTCCTGCGCCGACCACGGGCGCGGAGACGACGCGATCTCGGTGGTCGGCCGGGACCGCCCGCTGAGCCTGCCCGGCGACCCGGGGTACACCTTCGTCACCTGCTGAGAGATACCGCACTCAGTAGGTCGGCATCTGCCCGAGCATCTTCTCCGTGTCGTCGACGATGGACTGGCACAGGGGCAGATCCTGGTGCACGTCCTCGGGAGTGGCTGGCTGCTCCTGCAGGTAGTCCCCGTCGTTACGCTGCCGCCGGATCCTGCCGTATGGCGCCAGCACCTTGCCCAACGGCGGGTCGAGCTGCGCTCGCACGGCCTCGGGCGCCCTCGAGGTTCGGAGGGACTCTCTCGAGCCTCCCGCTGAGCAGCAGTGCGTCGATCTCGGCACTCCCAGGGGTCCAGCTCATCCGTCCTCCTCGGTCTCGCGGTGCAGGTCCAGTTCGACCGTGGGGCGCGAACGGACGGTGCTGATGAACGGGTCGGTGACGTCCTGCCACCGTTCCGGGCTGACGTAGGTGACGTTGACCTCGCGACCCAGGACGCCCTCGAGCTCTTCGAGTGCTGAGTCGACCTCTCGACGGGAGGGTCGGCCTACCAGCAAGAGGTCGACATCACCCGGAGGCCCTCCTGGTTCGCCGTGGTAGCGCGCAGCCCACGAACCGTGGACACGGGCGCTCTCCAGGCCTTCCACCCCGGCCAGCGCTCGCTCGAGGACCTGCGCAGGACCGAAGGTCACGATCAGCAGCTGTCGCAGAGGAGCGGTCGCGGGGTTCTCCGGCACCGGCCGCAACCGGACGGCGCGTCCCACCCGCTCGCCACGCAGCAGGCCGGCATCGATCAGACGACGGACCTCGCGTGACACCGTCGCGTCGGGTTCTCTCAGCGTCCGAGCCAGGTCTGACGCCGTCACCGGCTCTGCGGACGTCAGGACGCGCAAGAGCAGCCGCGCCTGCAGCTGCGAGCGGAAGATCGGCATCAGTGGTGGAGCGTCAGTTCTCACATGACGCACCATATCACTCGTCAAATGAGCATAAAGGCGAGCGTCGGTGACGCCCGCCGGGGTACACCTTCGTCACCTGCTGAGAGATACCGCACTCTGCGCCGCGGGCCCGGGCGGCGCCTCCCGACGGAGCCTAGGGTCGAGGAGACCAGCACATCCCGTCGTGAAGGAGATGCCATGTCCGCCTCAGCAGTCCCCGTCCGCACCGTCATCAGCCCCGGACGCTACGTCCAGGGCAAGGGCGCCATCGCGCGGCTGGGAGAGTTCACCGCCCCGCTCGGCTCGACGCCGATCATCGTCGCCGACGACGTCGTCTGGGGCATCGTCGAGGAGCAGGTGACGGCGTCCTTCGAGGCGGCCGGCCTCGCCGTGGTCCGCGAGTCCTTCGGCACGTACGCGACCAAGACCGAGGTGGAGCGCCTGGTGGCGGCCATCGAGGCCGCAGGCGCCGACGTCGCCGTGGGCATCGGTGGCGGCAGCACGATCGACGCCGTGAAGGCCGCCGGGCACCTCGCAGGCACCCGCTGGGTGTCGGCACCCACCGTCGCCTCGACCGACGCCCCCACCTCGGCGCTGTCGGTCATCTACACCGAGGAGGGCGCCTTCGAGGAGTACAGGTTCTTCCCGCACAACCCCGACCTCGTCCTCGTCGACACCCAGCTCGTGGCGAACGCCCCGGTGAAGTTCCTCGTGGCAGGCGTCGGCGACGCCCTCGCCACCTGGCTCGAGGCCCGTGCGACCCGGCGTGCGCACGCCACGACCATGGCGGGCGGACTGCAGACGGAGACCGCGGTCGCGCTCGCGAAGCTCTCGTGGGACCTCATCTGGGAGAACGCGCTCCCAGCCATCGCGGCGGTCGAGGACGACCTCGTGACGCCGGCCGTCGAGAAGCTCGTGGAGGCCAACACGCTGCTCTCCGGCCTCGGGTTCGAGTCGGGAGGCCTGGCGGCCGCCCACGCGATCCACAACGGCCTCACCGCCGCACCGCAGACCCACGGGCTCACGCACGGGCAGAAGGTCAACATCGGGTCGCTGACCCAGCTGGTCCTCGAGGGGGCGCCCGCCGAGGAGATCCGCGACTTCATCGTCTTCACCACCAAGGTGGGGCTGCCCAACACCCTCACCGAGATCGGTCTGAAGACCACCGACCTCGAGGACCTGCAGCGGGTCGCCGAGGCCTCGGTCGTGGAGGGCGAGACCATCCACAACATGCCGTTCCCCGTGACCGCGGCCGACGTGGTCGACGCCCTGCGCTCGATCGAGGGCTACTCCCGGCAGGTGCGCGCGGAGGCCGGGCTCCCGGAGCCGATCTTCTACACCGCTCACTGAGCCCAGCGCGTCGCACCGACCCAGAGGGGTCTCGCCGCGGGGCTCTCCGCGGCGAGACCCCGCGGGAAGACACCGCGGGGAGACTTCGTGCGGGTCGCGTGAGCCTGGACGAGCCAGCATCCACGCGACCCGCACAGCCTCACCACGCAGAAGGCCCCGACCGGAACCCGGTCGGGGCCTTCTGCTGTCCGGAGACCGGACCTGTGTGCGTGAGGGGGGACTTGAACCCCCACGTCCTTACGGACACTGGCACCTGAAGCCAGCGCGTCTGCCATTCCGCCACTCACGCGAGACGAGAGGAACTTACCACGTCTAGGCTGACCTCTGTGCATCCACGCACCGTCGACCCAAGTGTCTATACGATGGGGGGACGTAGGAGTGCGAGTCGCGACCGGCTTCCGGTCGCTCCTCGGCCATCATAGGTCCAGCACACGGGCCTGCGCGTCGTCCCCGGCGACGCGCGCCGGAGGATCGGAGGAGGTGACATGGGAGTTCTCGATCGGTTCGAGAAGAGCGTCGAGCGCGCTGTGAACAACACGTTCGCCCGCGTCTTCCGAAGCGAGCTGAAGCCCGTCGAGCTGGCGAGCGCGCTGCGCCGCGAGGTCGACGACCGCGCGGCAGCCGTCGACCGCGACCGCACCGTGGCACCCAACGAGTTCACCATCCAGCTGTCGGTCGACGACTTCGCGCAGATCGAGAGCTGGGGCGCTGAGCCCCTCGCCGACGAGCTCGCCGCGAACGTCACGCAGTACGCCGGCACGCAGCACTACGCCTTCGTCGGCGCCGTGACCGTCACCTTCGAAGAGGTCGAGGGTCTGGACACCGGTCGCTTCGAGGTCCGCTCGTCGACCGTCCGCGGTGCCGTCGCCCCCGCGAGCGCCGGCGCAGCACCGAGCTCGCGCCACCCGCTCGTGGACATCGACGGCCAGCGGTACCTGCTCACCGGGCCCGTGACCGTGATCGGCCGCGGCGCCGAGGCGGACATCGTCGTCGACGACCCGGGCGTCTCGCGCAGGCACCTCGAGATCCGCGTCACGCCCGACGGCGTCGTCGCGACCGACATGGGGTCGACCAACGGCCTCTACGTCGAGGGCCATCAGGTCCCGGCCGCCACGCTCCTCGACGGCAACTCGCTGACCATCGGTCGCACGCGCATCATGTTCTGGACCGGGGTCGCCGACGACTCCGCCGACGGGGAATGGTGACCTGCCCCGGATGAACGAGCTGACGATCACCCTGCTGCGGCTGGGTTACCTGGTCCTGCTGTGGCTCTTCGTCTACTCCGTCGTCCGCGTGCTCCGGCACGACCTCTACGGCACCAGGATCACCACCCGCAAGGGCGCGCGCGAGACGTCGGTCGGCAAGGTCGCCGCACCCGCCCCGGCCGCACCCGCGCAGAGCAAGAACCGACCCACCCGTCTCGTCGTGAGCGAGGGGCCGCTGCGCGGCACGACGCTCCCGCTCACCAGCTCGGCGATCCTCATCGGACGCGCGCCCAGCTGCACCCTCGTGCTGGACGACGACTACTCCTCATCACGCCACGCCCGGATCTTCCCGTCCGGTGACCAGTGGATCCTCGAGGACCTGGGGTCGACGAACGGCACCTTCATCGGGAACCAGCGGGTGTCGTCACCGACCCCGCTGTCCCCCGGGACGCAGGTGCGCATCGGTCAGAGCGTCGTCGAGCTGCAGAGGTAGGCCATGACCATCGCCTTGCGCTACGCCGCGCTGTCCGACGTCGGGCTCGTGCGCTCCAACAACCAGGACTCCGCCTACGCGGGGCCGCACCTGCTGCTCGTGGCCGACGGCATGGGCGGGCACGCCGGAGGCGACATCGCGTCCTCCCTCGCGGTGGCCTCGCTCGCCCCGCTCGACGGAGAGGCCTTCGGCTCGTCGGAGATCCTCGAGCGCCTCGGAGAGGCGATCGAGACGGCCCGCCTCGAGCTGGTGCGCCGGGCCCGTGAGGACTCCGAGCTCTCCGGCATGGGCACCACGGTCACGGCGCTGCTGCGCTCCGGGAACAAGCTCGCCATGGCCCACATGGGCGACTCCCGCGGCTACCTGCTGCGCGCCGGGTCCCTGAGCCAGGTCACCAAGGACCACACCTTCGTGCAGCACCTGGTCGACACCGGGAAGATCACCGCCGAGGAGGCCGAGCACCACCCGCAGCGCTCGGTCGTCATGCGGGTCCTCGGCGACTTCGACCTCGACCTCAGCCCCGACCTCTCGGTCCGCGAGGCGCACCCCGGCGACCGCTGGCTGCTCTGCTCCGACGGCCTCAGCGGCATGGTGAGCCTCGAGACCATCGAGCGGACCATGGTCGAGAACACCGACGTCACCGCGTGCGCCGAGCGCCTGGTGCAGCTCGCCCTGCGGGCCGGCGGCTCCGACAACATCACCTGCATCGTCGCGGACGTCGTCGACCTCGACGACCTGCCCGACGGCGCCGGCCCGGACTCGAGCGTCCAGGTGGTCGGCTCGGTCGCGGCCACCCGGGACGCGCCGACCGCGGCCCTCGACGGTCCGGCGGCGCGTGCCGCCGCCCTGCTCGCCGAGGCACGTGCGACCGTCGGCGCCCTCGCCGAGTCGTCCCAGCAGAACGTCGCGGCACCTGTCGAGAGCACCGAGGACGAGGCACCGGCCGAGGTCGCGACCGAGCCGGCCCGGCTCTCCCGGTCCGAGGCGAAGGCCGCTCGCGCGCAGGAGCGCGCCGAGGCCAAGGCGGCGAAGGCCGAGGCCAAGCGCGGCACCGGCATCACCTCGGCGGAGCTCGAGGAGGACTCCGGGCGGGGACGCTGGGTCTGGACCGTCGTGTCGCTCGTGGTCCTGCTCGCCATCGTCGGGACCGGCGGGTACTTCGGGTACCGCTGGACGCAGACCCAGTACTACGTGGGGATCGCCGACGGGCGCGTGACCATCTACCAGGGGATCTCGCAGTCGATCGGCCCCCTCGAGCTCTCCGAGGTCTACGAGACCTCCGAGGTCGCCGTCTCAGACCTCGACAGGTTCGAGATCAACCAGCTCGAGCGGACCATCCGCGCGAAGTCCCTCGAGGACGCGCGGCAGCGGGTCGCCGACCTCGCCCCCGACGAGCCCACGAGCGGCACAGACAGCACCGACGGCTCTGACGAGCCGACCGAGACAGCAACGCCCACGGACGAGGCCTCGGCCTCCGCGGCCGGTGACGCCGCCGACGGCCCGACGCCCGCAGGTGGCACCTCCTGATGGCCACGGTCGAACCTGGTCGGGTCCGCAAAGGTCGAGCCAGCGAGTTCGGCCTGCTGGTCCTCGCGCTCGCCATCGGCATCAGCGCGTACGCGATCGTCAGCCTCGTCATGGAGGGCACGCTCCCGGCCAACTTCTACCTGCTCACCGGCGGGATGACGGGGCTGAGCGTGGCGCTGCACCTGCTCGTGCGGTGGCGTGCCCCCTACGCCGACCCGACGCTCGTCCCGATCGCCGTCGCGCTCAACGGCCTGGGTCTGGCCATGATCCACCGCGTCGACCTCGGTCAGCAGCTCAAGGGTGCCTCGAGCGAGCTCGCGAGCCGCCAGCTGGGGTGGACCGCGGTCGGCATGGCGGGCGCCGTCCTGCTGCTGTTCGTCCTCAAGGACCACCGCACGCTGCGCCGCAACACCTACACCGCGATGATCGCGGGCCTGGTCCTCATCCTGCTGCCGCTCGTGCCCGGGATCGGCAAGGAGATCAACGGCTCGCGGGTGTGGGTCGGCATCGGGCCGTTCTCCCTCCAGCCGGCAGAGTTCGCCAAGATCGCCTTCGCGGTGTTCTTCGCGGGATACCTCGTCTCCAACCGCGACACCCTGACGCTCGCCGGGCGCAAGCTCCTCGGCCTCCAGCTGCCACGGTCCCGCGACCTCGGGCCGATCATGGTCGTGTGGCTCGTCTCGATCGTCATCATGGTGTTCGAGAAGGACCTCGGCATGTCGCTGCTGTTCTTCGGGCTGTTCGTCGCGATGATCTACGTCGCGACCGAGCGGGTCAGCTGGGTGGTCATCGGTCTCGTCCTCGTCGGGATCGGCGCGGCAGCCGCCTCGACCGCCCTCCCGCACGTCTCCGGACGCTTCGACGCGTGGATCAACGCCTTCGACTCCGACATCTACGAGCGCACCTTCGGCGGCTCGTACCAGATCGTCCAGGGCCTGTTCGGCATGGCCAACGGCGGCCTCATGGGGACCGGATGGGGTGCCGGGCGCCCGGACATCGTCCCCTACGCGTCTTCTGACTTCATCTTCGCCGCCCTCGGCGAGGAGCTCGGCCTCACGGGTGTCCTGGCGATCCTCGCGATGTACGCGCTGCTGGTCCAGCGCGGGATGCGCATCGCGATCGGGACCCGCGACGGCTTCGGCAAGCTCCTGGCGTCCGGTCTCGCCTTCGTCATCGCCTGGCAGTGCTTCGTGGTCATCGGCGGGATCACCCGCGTCATCCCCCTGACCGGTCTCACCATGCCGTTCCTGGCGTACGGCGGGTCGTCGCTCCTCGCCAACTGGCTCATCATCGCGCTGCTCGTGCGCATCAGCGACAACTCCCGCCGTCCCACCCCACTGCCCCTGCGCGGCACGCCTCGTGCGGCCGAGGACGACGAGCCGACCCGTCGTCCCGCGCGCGTCCCCTCCGGAGCCGCCAGCGCCGCCGGTGCCGCTGCCTCCGCCGACGACGGCACCGCGCAGGTCTCCGGACCCTCGTCGTCCGACGACGCCACCCAGGTGGTCCGTCGCGGGGACGACGAGACCCAGATCGTCCCGGAGCCGCCCCGATGAACGTCCCCATCCGGCGCGTCGCCGTCGTCGCCCTCGCCCTGTTCCTCATCCTCATGGGCGCCGCGACGTGGATCCAGTTCGTCCAGGCTCCCTCGCTCAACGCGGACGGCCGCAACTCGCGGTCGCTGTACCGCGAGCTGAGCATCCAGCGCGGCCCGATCGTCGCCGGTGGCCAGACGATCGCCGAGTCCGTGCCCGTCGACGACGCCTTCAAGTACCAGCGCGTGTACTCCCAGCCCGAGATGTACGCGGCCGTCACCGGCTACTACTCGTTCCGGTTCCAGTCGACCGGTCTCGAGCGGTCGGCCAACGAGTACCTCGCCGGGACCTCCGACTCGCTCTGGTGGGACAGGTTCCGCAACCTCGTGAGCGGCGGCTCACCGCAGGGTTCCTCGGTCGAGGTGACCATCGACCCCGTGGTGCAGCAGGCCGCGTGGGACGCGCTCGGCAACCAGCGCGGAGCCGTGGTCGCCCTCGACCCCAAGACGGGTGCGATCCTCGCCCTGGTCTCCAAGCCGTCCTACGACCCCAACCTCGTCGCCTCGCACTCCGCCGCCGACGCGAGCGCCGCCTACCAGGCGCTCGCCGACGACAGCGCACGGCCGCTCGACAACCGCGCGACCGCCGGCCGGACCTACCCGCCCGGGTCGACCTTCAAGCTGGTCACCGCCGCCGCGGCGCTCGAGGACGGGACCGTGACCACCGAGGACCAGATCCCGGCGCCCGACCAGCTCCAGCTCCCCCAGTCGAGCAGGATGCTCAACAACTTCGGCGGGGAGTCGTGCTCGCCGACCGGCACCATGACCCTCGCCGACGCCCTGCGCATCTCGTGCAACACCGCCTTCGCGCAGCTCGGCATGGACCTCGGGCCCGAGGCCCTCGACGACCAGGCCGAGGCGTTCGGCTTCGACTCCCGGATGTCGGTCCCGCTCCCGGTCACCCCCAGCCACTTCCCGCTCGAGGTCGACGGCCAGACCATCGACGACGCGCAGACCGCGCTCTCCGCGATCGGCCAGTACGACGTCCGGGTGACCCCGCTCCAGGTCGCGATGGTGTCGGCGGCGATCGCCAACGGCGGCACGCTCATGCAGCCGTACCTCATCGACCGGGTCCGGACCCCTGACCTCTCCGTCGCGGTCGAGACCGACCCCGAGGAGATCGGGACGCCCATCTCGCGCTCGACCGCCGACTCGCTCCGCGACATGATGGTCGGGGTCGTGCAGGACGGGACCGGGACCTCGGCGCAGATCCCCGGCGTGCAGGTCGCCGGGAAGTCCGGGACCGCCGAGACGACCGCGGACGCCGCGCCCCACGCCTGGTTCACCTCCTTCGCACCGGCGGACGACCCGCAGGTGGTCGTCGCGGTGATCGTCGAGAACGGCGGAGACGCCGGCAACGAGGCGACCGGAGGTCGCGTGGCGGCCCCGATCGCCCGTGCAGTCATGGAAGCGGTGATCAACCGATGAAGCCAGAGGCGCAGATGGCGCTCGGCGGCAGGTACCGCCTGGTCCGGCAGATCGCTGTCGGTGGCATGGGAGAGGTCTGGGTCGCGCACGACGAGTCGCTGGCCCGCGACGTCGCCGTCAAGGTCCTGCGCGAGGAGTTCGCCGGCAACTCCGACTTCCTCGACCGGCTGCGGACCGAGGCGCGCAACAGCGCCGCCCTGTCCCACTCGAACATCGCCCAGCTCTACGACTACGGCGAGCAGCAGGGCTCCGGCTACCTCGTCATGGAGCTCGTCCAGGGCGAGCCCATGTCCGACCTCCTCGAGCGCGAGCCCGTGCTGCCCGTGCTGCGCCTGCTGTCGATCCTGTCGCAGACCGCACGAGCACTCCACGCCGCGCACGTCGCCGGGGTGGTCCACCGCGACGTCAAGCCCGGCAACATCCTGCTCGAGCGCTCGGGCGAGGTGAAGATCACCGACTTCGGCGTCTCCCTCGCCGCCAACCAGATCCCCATGACCGCGGCGGGGATGGTCATGGGCACCGCGCAGTACCTCTCGCCGGAGCAGGCGATCGGCAAGGCCGCGACCGGGGCCTCGGACATCTACGCCCTCGGGATCGTCGCCTACGAGTCCATCGTCGGCAACCGGCCCTTCACCGGCGCGACCCCCGTCGACATCGCCGTGGCACAGGTCAACGAGACCGTCCCTCCGCTGCCTGCGACGGTCCACACCGGTCTCGCGGACCTCGTCATGCGCATGCTCGCCAAGGACCCGCTCGACCGACCGCGCAGCGGCGCGATCCTCGCGCGGACCTTCGACCTGCTCGCCGACGAGATCGCCGCCGACCCCTGGGGCAACGGGCGCCGCCGGCGCGACCCCGAGCCTGCTCCCGCACGCCGCGAAGCACCCCCCACAGCAGGTCTGCCGACGACCGCACCGGCCGCGCCAGCAGCACCGCCCGCAGCGGCGCTGTCAGCCGAGCCCGCAGCACCCGTGGCGCCCGCGGTGCCGCTGCCGCCCGTGCAGCAGCCCGGCACGTCACGGACGGCGCCGCCTGCTCCCCCGGTCGCCGGTCCCGAGGACCCGGAGACCGCCCACGGCAGCGCACCGTCGGCGCCCGTCGGTCGCCGGATGCTCCCTGCCCCGTCGGAGACCGCCGACCCCCAGCACCTCGCTCACGGCACCCACGGCGCTGAGGGCTCTCAGGGCAGCGCACGCACGTCGCCCGAGCCCACGAGCCTCGGCGGGGCGGGCCGGGAGGCGCACCACCTGTCGGCAGAGCCCGCGCCGCAGGCCCCACCGGCGCGTGCCCGCCACGACGCCCTGCCGCCGCCCCCACCGGCGGACGAGCCGACCCGTACCCTCCCGCAGCGCCAGCCTCGGTCAGCGCCCGAGCAGCGCTCTGCGCAGTGGGAGCCCCAGACCCCGGTGTGGGACGCGGTCGACTCCCCGCGACGCTCGCCGGACGCTGCCGGCCACGGTCAGCAGCCCCCTGCTCCCTCGGAGCAGACCGGTGCGGTGCGACGCCGCGTGCCGCACACCGGTGCGACAGACCGTGCACGCACCTCCGACCAGCCGAGGTCGGCCGGCCCACGGTCGGGACTCCCCCGCACCCCTGCGGCCGGCGGCAGGACAGGTGCGTCCGCGAGCCCGGCAGCACGTGGCAGGTCTGGCAGCGGCAGGCCTGGACGAGGCAGCTCCTCGAGCCGGCGCCGAGGCGCGCAGCGTCGTGGCGGGCTCGCCGGCTTCCTCGACACCGTGCGCTCGGTCGGGTGGCCGACGCTCGCCCTCGTGCTCGTGCTGGTCGTGGTCCTCACCGCGACCCTCGCGAAGGCGCTGCTCGACTCGTCGGGGTCGGAGGACTCCTCCAGCCCGTCGGGCGATGGTCACCTCTCGGAGACGATCTCGGTAGAATCGACCGGCGGGACCGGTACGGATGCCATGATCGTCCAAGCCACGGGCTCACAGAGCCGCGGCGCAGCATCCCCAACAACACCTAAGGACACGTAGTGGTTGACGAGGCACCCCGCACCCTTGCGGGCCGGTACGAGGTCGGTGAGCTCATCGGCCGCGGTGGTATGGCCGAGGTCCACATCGGCCACGACAACCGTCTCGGACGGACCGTCGCGATCAAGATCTTGCGCTCCGACCTCGCTCGGGACCCGTCGTTCCAGGCCCGGTTCCGCCGCGAGGCGCAGTCCGCGGCTGCGCTCAACCACCCCGCCATCGTCGCGGTGTACGACACCGGTGAGGACACCTTCACCGAGCCCAGCGGCGCCGTGTCCCACGTTCCCTTCATCGTCATGGAGTACGTCGAGGGCCACACGGTCCGCGACATCCTCCAGGACGGCAACGCCGTGCCGATCGACGAGGCCGTCGAGATCACCTCAGGCGTGCTCTCCGCGCTCGAGTACTCGCACCACGCGGGCATCGTGCACCGCGACATCAAGCCCGCGAACGTGATGCTCACGCCGACCGGTGCGATCAAGGTGATGGACTTCGGCATCGCGCGCGCCCTCGCGGACTCCGCGGCCACGATGACGCAGACGCAGGCCGTGATCGGCACCGCCCAGTACCTGTCCCCCGAGCAGGCCCGCGGCGAGAGCGTCGACGCCCGCAGCGACCTGTACTCGACCGGCTGCCTGCTCTTCGAGCTGCTCACCGGCCGTCCGCCGTTCACCGGCGACTCCCCCGTGTCCGTCGCGTACCAGCACGTCCGCGAGGCCCCGGTCAGCCCGAGCAGCATCGCGTCCGACGTCCCCGAGACCCTCGACCGCGTGACCCTCAAGGCGCTCGCCAAGGAGCGCACGGCGCGCTACGGCAGCGCCGCCGAGTTCCGCTCCGACCTCGAGGCCGCGATCCGCGGCGGTGCCATGGCAGCCGGGCCGCTCGGCGCCGTCGTCGCGGCGGCAGCTGCGACCGGTCCTGCCGAGGGCGCGACCGAGATCTTCAGCTCGGTGGCCGACGAGACGCAGGTCGCCCCGGCCTGGGCGCCCGTCGCCACGGCCGAGGACCCCCTCGCGGAGCTCGAGACCGAGGACGACGAGGACAAGCCGAAGCACCGTGCCCTCCTCTGGACCCTCGTGACCATCGCCGTGATCGCCCTCGCGGTGATCGCGACGATGTTCCTGCTCAACAACCGCGAGGAACCCGTCCCCAACGAGGCCGTCCCCACCCTCACGGGGATGACGAGGGCCGAGATCACCACGGCGCTGAGCAACGAGGGCTTCACCACCCCGCCCGAGTTCTTCGAAGAGGCCAGCACCGAGGTCGAGGCCGGGCTCTACGTCCGCAGCGACCCGGCGATCGGCGCCTCCGCACCTGCTGACAGCACCATCCAGGTGTGGACGTCGACGGGGCCGGAGGAGGCGACCGTGCCTGACGTCACCGGCTACACGCAGGAGCAGGCGGTCCGCGCCATCGAGGCCGAGGGCCTGGTCGTCGCCTCGTCACGCGAGTCCGAGTTCAGCATCAAGGTGGCCCGCGACTCGGTCACCCAGACCGAGCCGAAGGCGGGCACCGCCGCCAAGAAGGGCGACACCGTCACCCTGCTCGTCTCGAACGGCCAGGTCGAGCTGTCCGACCTCACCGGGATGACCCGGGCCGACGCGCTCGCGACGCTCCAGGCCTTCGGCCTGACGGGGAACTTCGAGGAGACCCCCGTCCCCTTCTCCGAGTCTGAGGGGGTCGCGGACGACACGGTCATCTCGTTCGCTCCTTCTGGCCGGGTCGACCAGGGCGCCCAGATCACGGTGCAGATCGCCAAGATCCAGCAGACGACCGTCCCCGAGAACCTGGTCGGCCTGACCCTGGACGAGGCACGGACGGCGCTCTCCGGGGCGGACCTCGTGATGCTGCTCGCGCCGGAGACCTCGACCCCGAACCCGACGACGAGGGTCGTCTCGTCGAACCCTGCTCCCGGCACCGTGGTGGACCCCGAGTCGACGGTGATCCTCACCTTCGAGCCGGAGCCGTCCCCCGACCCGACCGACACCGAGTCGACACCCTCTGACGACGAGAGCGGATCGGCGGGCGGGAACTCCCCCGGACGCAGCGGAGAGGCACCGGGGCGCAACGACGACTAGCAGCAGCGCACATGAGAGAAGGCCACCACCCGTGACGGGTGGTGGCCTTCTCTCGTGGTCGGTCGGTGGGTGGTGGAGCGAGTGCCCTGACGCGCTCGGTCAGCGGTCCAGCAGCCGTGCTGCCGTCAGCGGTGCAGCAGCGGTGCCAGCCCCTCGGAGCGTGCGACGGCGTCGGTCGACCCGCAGATCTCTAGCCAGTTGGCCAGCAGCCGGTGGCCCCCCTCGGTGAGCACCGACTCGGGGTGGAACTGCACGCCGTGCAGGGGCAGCTCGCGGTGCGCGAGCCCCATGATGATGGTGCCGTGCGCGCCCTCGACCTCCGCCGTGACCTCGAGCTCGTCGGGCACCGTGCCGGTGACGACGGCGAGCGAGTGGTAGCGGGTGGCGGTGAAGGGGTGCGGCAGACCGGCGAGCACGCCGCCGTCACGGTGCGCGACCACGCTGGTCTTGCCGTGCATGAGCTCCGGCGCGTGGGTGACGGTCGCCCCGAAGGCCTCGCCGAGCGCCTGGTGCCCGAGGCACACGCCGAGCATCGGCGTCCCCGTGGCGGCGCAGTCGCGGATCACCTGGAGGCTCTGACCTGCCTCGGCCGGCGTCCCGGGGCCCGGGGACACGAGCACGCCGTCGTAGCCGGAGCGCTCCTCGAGCGCGGGCACGGCGTCGTTGCGGACGACGACGGTCTCTGCGCCGAGCTGCTGCAGGTATCCGACGATCGTGTAGACGAACGAGTCGTAGTTGTCGACGACGAGGATTCGGGTCATGACGGGTCTCCCGCTGGTGGTCCTGTGGTCGCGGTCCCGGCCCCGTCGACGCCCTGGTGGCCGTCCGGAGCGGCGAGTGCCGCTAGAGAAGAGGGTACGTGGGCTCGGGCCGCCATCGGTCCTCGGCCCGGTGCGCGGTCACCGGTACACGTCCACACCCTCGGGCACGGTGGCGTGCTCGAGGGTGAGCGATCCCGTGAAGGCCGGGACGTCGATCTGGTCCTGGCCCTGCACGTCGTAACCGAGGCCGACGGCGGCGACGTACTCCCGGTAGATGCTCAGCGGGCCCGAGGCGTCGAGCGCCGCGCGGAGCTGGTCGGGGTCGCCGACAGCCTCGACCACGTAGGGCGGGGAGTACACACGGCCGTGGAGCGAGAGCACGTTGCCGACGCAGCGGAACGCGGTGAGGGCGGTCACCCGCTCCCCCTGGAGCGTCATGGCCTCTGCTCCCCCGGCCCACAGCGCGTTGATGACGCCCTCGAGGTCCTGCTGGTGGACCACGAGGTCGTCCGGGACGATCTCCTCGGGCTGGGGCCTGTTGGTGGGCGCGTCGTCGAGCTGCACCCGCAGTCCGGGTCCTGTCACGGGGGTCATCCCGGCCTGGATGCCGGAGTTGACGTCGAGGACGGGGTCGAGGGTGGGCGCCTGCACGTCGAGCGAGGCGCTGAGGGTGTCGACGGTCGAGCGCAGGCCCTCCACCTCGGAGAGCAGCTCGTCGCCGCGGTCGACCTCCTGGCGTACCAGCTCCGCGAAGTTCTCGGGCTGACGGTTCTCCTCGCCGCCCGACAGGCGGGCGTTGGCGGTGAAGAGCAGCCCGGACAGGACGAGCACGAGGGTCACCGACAGGGTCGCCCGGATCGACGTCCTGCGGCCGTGCGTCTGAGGTGCCATGGTCCCAACTGTCCACTGTGTGCGGTGCGAGCGCTGCGTGCCACTACGCTAGTCGAGAATACGTCGTCGACCCATCGACAGGAGCCGGCTCCCGTGCCTGAATCGAAGCGCCGCAAGAAGGCCGCCCAGACCTCGTCTGCGCAGGCCTCCGCACCCAAGGTCAAGCAGGTCCGCGAGGGCAACCCGGCCTGGCTGGTGCCGACCATGATCACGATGTTCATCGTCGGGATCCTGTGGGTCGTCCTCTTCTACCTGACGTCGGGTGGCGCGCAGCTGCCGATCCCGCCGATCGGCCGGTGGAACATCCTCGTCGGGTTCATGATCCTGCTCGGCGGATTCGGTCTGTCGACCCGCTGGAAGTAGCTCCGCGAGCAGGCTCTGCGCCTGCCGGGCCCGAGGCCCTCGAGCGTGGCCACGTCGTCGACGTGCTGCCCGCTCGGGGGCCTTCTGCGTCCCTGCAGGAAAGGCGCCGAGATCGGGGGTGGCGTAGATCATGCACAGGCCTGTCCACAGATGTGGATAACTTACAGGTGTGTAGTTCCCGCAAGATCCTGCCGATCGCACCCGAGTATCCCCACCGCTGTGGACAGCGAGCTCTACGCCTGTGAATAACGCAGCAGGGCCGCACCGACCAGCACCACGGCGACCACGACCGTGACGAGCACGCTCACCACGGTGCGCCGCTCGCGCGGCGCGTAGGCGTACACGGCACCGAGCACGGTCCCGGTGACGAGCCCACCGAGGTGCCCCTGCCAGGAGATGTTCGGGACGACGAACCCGACCACGAGGTTGAGGCCGATGATCACGAGCATCCCGCGGGCCTCTTGCCCCATCTTGCGCATGACGACGAAGATCGCGCCGAACAGGCCGAACACCGCGCCGGAGGCTCCGACGGTCCCGGTGAACCACGAGGCACCGGAAGGGTCAGCGAGGAGGACCACCGCGACCTGCCCGCCGATCGCGGAGAGCAGGTAGAGGGCGGTGAACCGGACCCGACCGAGGAGGTTCTCGAGGTAGGGGCCGACGATCCACAGCGCGTACATGTTGAGCGCGATGTGGAAGAAGCTCGTGGAGTGCACGAAGGCGGCGGTGACGAAACGCCACGGCTCGATCTCGCCGAGGGCGGGCGAGAAGGCCAGCCGGCTCGTCCAGCCGCCCCACCCCATTGCGAGCTGGAGGACGTAGCTGGCGAGGCAGAGCCCGATGATGGTCCAGGTGACCACGGGCCGCCCGCCGCGCAGCGGCGCACCGAGGGCGGTGCGGTGCACGGGGGCGTTGCGCTGCGCCTCGCGGACGCAGTCGACGCACTGGACGCCGACGGAGGCCGGCACAGAGCACTCCGGGCACGACGGCCTGCCGCACCGCTGGCAGCGTACGTAGCTCACGCGGTCAGGGTGCCTCGGGCAGGTGGGGACGGTCTGGTCGGCCGCCCCGTGCGGCGTGCTCGGAGTGCTCATGCGTCGGTCGGGCAGCGGCGAGGAGCCGCTCAGTCCTCGATCGTGACGGACGTGATGGTGATGTCCTCGACCGGGCGGTCGCCGGGGCGCGTGGCCGCGGAGGCGATCGCGTCGACGACGGCACGGCTCGAGTCGTCGGCGACCTCACCGAAGATGGTGTGCTTGCCGTTGAGCCACGGGGTGGCCTCGACCGACACGAAGAACTGCGAGCCGTTGGTGCCCTCGGGCTGGCCGGTGATGGCGTTGCGGCGGGTGCCGGCGTTGGCCATGGCGAGCAGGTAGGGCTTGTTGAACGAGAGCTCGGGGTGGATCTCGTCGTCGAACTTGTAGCCGGGGTCTCCGGTACCGGTGCCGAGGGGGCAGCCACCCTGGATCATGAAGCCCGGGATGACGCGGTGGAAGATGAGGCCGTCGTAGAACGGCTCGTTGCTCTCGGCGCCCGTCTTGGGGTCCGTCCAGGTCTTGGAACCGGTCGCGAGACCGGTGAAGTTCTGCACCGTCTTCGGCGTGTGGTTGGGGAACAGCTCGATACGGATGTCACCAGCAGTGGTGTGGAGGGTTGCGAACATGCCGCCATTCTTCCACGGACGCCCGTCCTGTGGGCAGGACGCCTCAGAGTCGTCACAGGACGCCCACGCACGGCTCCGCTGCGTGCTCGCCCCTGAGGTGGCAGAGTGGTGGTAGGTGCATCCCACTACCCTCAGGGAGTTATTCAATGTTGGACGGAATCAAGGGCTCGGCCAAGGCTACGAGCGACAAGATCGACACCGACAAGATCAAGGACCAGGCCGCTGACCTGGCGTCGGTCCTCTCTGACGGTGCGCACCAGGCCGGCGAGAAGGCGACCGTCGTCGCCGGGCAGGCCCGCGAGGCTGCGCTGCAGGCCAAGGACTGGGGCACCCCGAAGGTCGAGGCCTTCGTCGAGTGGGTCACGCCGCGCCTCGAGCAGGCCTGGAACGAGTCGGTCAAGGCTGCTGCCCCCGCCGTCGAGAAGGCCGCCGGCAAGGCCTCCCCCGTCATCGACAGCGCGCACGACAAGCTCGTCGACGATCTGTTCCCCAAGATCGTCGCCGCGCTCAACGACGCCGCCAAGAACGCCGCAGACGCCACCCGCACCGCTGCCGACGCCACGGGTGAGGGTGCGAGCATCGTCGCCTCCAAGGCCTCCGCCGGTGCGTCGCACGTGGCCGAGTCGATCAAGGCCGCCTCGGAGAAGGCACCGATCAAGCTCTCCGACGCGGTCCACGCGGTCGAGAAGCACACCAAGAAGAAGCAGAAGAAGTCCGGCAAGGGCTGGTGGGTCGTCGCAGGCGTCGCCGCTGCGGGCGGGGCTCTCGTCCTGTGGCGCCGTGCCCAGCCGACCACGGACCCGTGGGCCGAGCCGTGGGAGAAGGTCGACTCCAGCACCGCGGACCAGGCCGAGCGCGCCGTGGGCGACGCTGCCGAGGCCGTCGGCGAGGCTGCCGGAGCTGCCGTCGCCAAGACCCGCGAGGTCTCGGGCAAGGTCGCCGACAAGGCCGAGGACCTCTCGGAGAAGGTCGCCGACAAGCTCTCCGAGGCCAAGGCCACCGCCAAGAAGACGACCTCGCGCGCGAAGTCGTCCGCACAGTCCGCCGGTGAGGACCTCGCCGAGGCTGGCGAGAACGCTGCCGACTCCGCCAAGAAGGCGGGCGAGGCCGTCGCCACGAAGATCGGCGAGAAGACCGCCGACGACGAGGACCAGGCCGTGAACAAGGCCGGCCAGAACGCCCCCGACTCCCACGAGTCCACCGGCACCGAGGGCACCAGCAAGTAGCTCTCGCAGCCTCTGTCGGGGCGACGGACGACGGCCACGGCTCTTCCCGAGTCGTGGCCGTCGTCATGTCCGGGATGCAACGCACGGCGCCTTGCCGGGGAGGCTGGCACCGGCACTCACAGGGCTCCGCAGCACCCTGCCCTGCGCCTCCGGGCCCTGAGACGCAGAACACCCCGCCGGATGACCGGCGGGGTGTTCTTGTTCGTGCTGTGTTCTTGTGGAGCCAAGGGGACTCGAACCCCTAACCCCCTGCTTGCAAAGCAGGTGCGCTACCAATTGCGCCATGGCCCCCAGCGCACCAGGTGCGCGTCGTGCCGGACTACTGGAACGTGTCCGTGACCTCAGACCACAGGTCACGCTCTGCGTTGTCCTCGGTGTACTTGCGCCAGACGGCGTACCCGATGCCTGCTACGGCCAGCGTGAACAACAGCTTCTTCATACGTTCCCCCTCTGGTGGGTTCCGACAGTGGGCCTTGGAGGACTTGAACCTCCGACCTCTTCGTTATCAGCGAAGCGCTCTAACCGCCTGAGCTAAAGGCCCGTGCGCACGTCAGGCGGCCTAGGGCCTCCGTGGTGCAGCGCTTGACCTTACCCCACGAGGGACGTGCGGCTCAAACTGAGCCGCTGTCACCTCTGAGAGCCGGTCTTGCGCTCGATGATCTTACTCGTCGATGAGCGTGAGGTGCACACCGCCCACGAGCGAGGCGACCACGTTGTACAGGAATGCCCCGATCGTCGCGAGCGCTGTGAGCAGCACCATGTCGACGATGGCGATGATCGTGGCGAGCGACACGACCCTCTTGAACTCGACGTACTGGAGGACGTTGACGTCGGCGGTGTCGCCGAGGACCTCCTGGACCAGCCTGTCGACCTCGGTGAACACGTACATGCCGTCGAGCACCATCCAGAACACGATGGTCGCGACGATCATCATGATGCCGAGAGCGATCGAGAGCAGGAACGAGAGCTTCATGGCCGACCACGGGTCGATCCGTGCGACGGCGAGACGGACGCGTCGGGGACCCGCGGCAGCCTTCTTCACGGCCGGGCTGGTCTGCGTCGTCGACGCTGCCGGCGTCGCTGAGGGCACCCCGGGAGTGCTGGTGCGGGGCACGGCGGTCGGCGTGGCGGCCGTGACCGTCCCGACCTTGCTGGGCCCCGTCGCCGGCGGGGCCGTGCTCGTGGCCCCCGTGGAGGGCTTCGTCGACGTGCTCGCGGCCTTCGCAGGTGTCTTCACGGCACTCTGCGCACCGGTCGATGTCGACGGCCCAGAGGGCTTGGTCGCGCCAGCGGGCTTCGAGGACCCGGAGACCTTGGTGGCGCCGGCTGCCGAGGTGGGCGAGGCGCTGCCCGGAGCCTTCTTGGGCGGCACGGAGGGCGGGTTCTGGCTCGCGGGCGGCGCCGGTGGTGCTGGCGGTCGCGAGGACGAGCTGCCCTGCGTGGGCTTGCTGCCCGCTGTGGTGGGCTTGCCGGTGGCGTCGCCGCTCATGCGTCCTCCTCGGATCCGGTGCTCAGGTCCGGGGTGACGACGGCGTCGTCAGGGTGCTGCTGGTCGTCGCTCGTGGTCACGGCGCCCCCGTCAGATCCCTCACCGGACTCTTCTGAGTCGATGTCGTCACCCAGGTTACGCTCGACGTTGCGCGCGACCGCGATGATGCGGTCGTTCTTGTCGGGCTTCGCGAAGGTGACGCCCTGCGTGGTTCGCCCGGTGAGGTGCACCTGGTTCACAGCAGATCGCACGATCTTGCCACGCTCCATGATGACCAGGACCTCGTCATCTTCGTCCGTGACCAGAGCCCCCACAAGATCTCCACGGGCCTCGACGAGGTTGGCGACCTTGATGCCGAGGCCTCCACGGCCCTGCACCCGGTACTCGTCGACGCTCGTGCGCTTGGCGAAACCGCCCTCGGTGACGACGAACAGGTGCGCACCGTCACGGACGACGTCCATGGCGAGCAGCTCGTCGTCCTCGCGGAACTTCATGCCGGTGACGCCTGAGGTGGCACGTCCCAGGGGGCGCATGGCCTCGTCGCTCGCGGTGAAGCGGATCGACTGGCCCTTGCGCGAGACGAGGATGAGGTCGTCGGTCGCGTCGACCAGGCGTGCCGAGACGAGCTCGTCCGGCTGGCCGTCTGCGTCCTCGCGCAGGTTGATGGCGATGACGCCACCGCTGCGGTTGGAGTCGTACTCGGACAGCCGGGTCTTCTTGACGGTCCCGCGACGGGTGGCCAGGACCAGGTAGTCGGCGACGTCGTAGTCGCGCAGGTCGAGGACCTGGGCGATCTTCTCGCCCGGCTGGAACGCCAGCAGGTTGGCGACGTGCTGACCCTTGGCGTCGCGGCCGCCCTCGGGCAGCTCGTACGCCTTGGCGCGGTACACGCGGCCGAGGTTGGTGAAGAAGAGCAGCCAGTGGTGCGTCGTCGTGACGAAGAAGTGGTCGACGATGTCGTCCTCGCGCAGCTGGGCGCCACGCACTCCCTTGCCGCCACGCTTCTGCGCGCGGTAGTTGTCGCTGCGCGTGCGCTTGGCGTAGCCGCCGCGGGTGATGGTGACGACCATCTCTTCTTCCGCGATGAGGTCTTCCATCGAGACCTCGCCGGCGTGCGGGAGGACCGTGGTGCGACGCTCGTCGCCGTACTTCGCGACCAGCTCGTTCAGCTCGTCGGAGACGATCTGACGCTGGCGCGACTCCTTCGCGAGGATGTCCTGGTACTCGAGGATCTCCTTCTCGAGCTTGTCGTGCTCGTCGATGATCTCCTGGCGCTGCAGGGCCGCGAGGCGGCGGAGCTGCATGTTGAGGATCGCGGTCGCCTGGATCTCGTCGATGTCGAGCATCTCGATGAGGCCCTGGCGCGCGCGGTCGGCGTCGGGGGAGCGGCGGATGAGCGCGATGACGTCGTCGAGGCGGTCGAGGGCCTTGAGGTACCCGCGGAAGATGTGGATCTTCGACTCGGCCTCGCGCAGCAGGAACGCCGTGCGACGGACGATGACCTCGAGCTGGTGGGCGACCCAGTGGCGGATGAACGCGTCGATGCTCAGCGTGCGCGGCACGCCGTCGACGAGCGCGAGCATGTTCGCGCCGAAGTTGTCCTGCAGCTGCGTGTGCTTGTAGAGGTTGTTGAGCACGACCTTCGCGACGGCGTCGCGCTTGAGCACGATCACCAGGCGCTGGCCGGTGCGGCCCGAGGTCTCGTCGCGGATGTCGGCGATCCCCTGGACGCGCCCGTCCTTGACGAGCTCGGCGATCTTCAGCGCGAGGGTGTCGGGGTTGACCTGGTACGGCAGCTCGGTGACGACGAGGCAGATCCGGTTCTGGATCTCCTCGACGTTGACGATCGCGCGCATGGTGATCGAGCCGCGGCCGGTGCGGTACGCGTCCTCGATGCCACGGTGGCCGAGGATCGTCGCGCCGGTGGGGAAGTCCGGGCCCTTGATGATGCGGATGAGCGAGTCGAGGACCTCTTCGGGCGAGGCGTCCGGGTGGTCGAGGTACCACTGGACACCCTCGGCGACCTCACGGAGGTTGTGCGGCGGGATGTTCGTCGCCATGCCGACGGCGATGCCGGAGGAGCCGTTGACCAGCAGGTTCGGGAACCGCGACGGCAGGATCGACGGCTCCTGGGTGCGGCCGTCGTAGTTGTCCTGGAAGTCGACGGTGTCCTTGTCGATGTCCCGGACCATCTCCATGGCGATCGGCGCCATCCGGCACTCGGTGTACCGCGGGGCAGCCGCGGGGTCGTTGCCGGGGGAGCCGAAGTTCCCCTGGCCGGCGACGAGCGGGTAGCGCAGCGACCAGTCCTGCACGAGGCGCACGAGCGCGTCGTAGATCGCGGTGTCACCGTGCGGGTGGAACTTCCCCATGACGTCGCCGACGACGCGGCTGCACTTGGAGAACGCGCGGTCGGGGCGGTAGCCGCCGTCGTACATCGCGTAGAGCACGCGCCGGTGGACGGGCTTGAGCCCGTCGCGCACCTCGGGGAGCGCTCGTCCGACGATGACGCTCATCGCGTAGTCGAGGTAGGAGCGCTGCATCTCGAGCTGGAGGTCGACGCTCTGGATGCGTCCGTGCTCGATGGCGAGCCCGTTCTCGCCGAGGATCTCGGGAGTGCTGGGCTCAGGTGTCAGATCGTCTGTCACGGTGTTCCTCGTTCTCGGTCCGGCGCGATCGCCGTATCGGTGTCAGGTCGTCAGGGCTGCGTGGTCGTACGACCGGCCGGGGCCGGTCACGACTGTCGCTAGATGTCCAGGAACCTGACGTCCTTGGCGTTGCGCTGGATGAAGTTGCGGCGGGACTCGACGTCCTCGCCCATGAGCACGGAGAAGATCTCGTCCGCGGCGGCCGCGTCGTCGAGCGTGACCTGCAGCAGCGTGCGGTGGTCGGGGTCCATGGTCGTGTCCCAGAGCTCGGAGTAGTCCATCTCGCCGAGACCCTTGTAGCGCTGGATGCCGTTGTCCTTGGGGATCCGCTTGCCGTTCGCGAGCCCTGCGGCGATGTACTCGTCGCGCTCACGGTCGGAGTACACGTAGTCGTGCTCGGCGTTGGACCACTTGATGCGGTACAGCGGCGGCTGCGCGAGGTAGACCATGCCGTGCTCGATGAGCGGGCGCATGTAGCGGAACAGCAGCGTGAGCAGCAGGGTGCAGATGTGCTGGCCGTCGACGTCGGCGTCGGCCATGAGCACGATCTTGTGGTACCTCAGCTTGGCGATGTCGAAGTCCTCGCCGATACCGGTCCCGAAGGCCGTGATGAGCGCCTGGACCTCCTGGTTGCCCAGCGCCTTGTCGAGGCGCGCACGCTCGACGTTGAGGATCTTGCCTCGGATGGGGAGGATCGCCTGGGTGCGCGGGTTGCGCCCGCGGACCGCGGAGCCACCTGCCGAGTCACCCTCGACGATGTAGACCTCGCACTCCTCGGGCTTGTTCGACTGGCAGTCGCGGAGCTTGCCCGGCATACCACCCGACTCGAGGAGCCCCTTGCGGCGGGTGGCCTCGCGGGCCTTGCGGGCGGCGAGGCGCGCCTGCGAGGCCTGGATCGCCTTGCGGATGATGTCCTTGGCCTCGACCGGGTGCGAGTCGAGCCAGTCGCCGAGCTGCTCGTTGACGACCGACTGGACGAAGGTCTTGGCCTCGGTGTTGCCGAGCTTCGTCTTGGTCTGGCCCTCGAACTGCGGCTCGCCGAGCTTGATCGAGATGACGGCCGTGAGGCCCTCGCGGATGTCGTCGCCCGTGAGGTTGTCGTCCTTCTCCTTGATGATGCCCTTGGCCCGCGCGTAGCGGTTGACCAGGGACGTCATCGCGGCGCGGAAGCCCTCTTCGTGAGTTCCGCCCTCGGTGGTGGAGATGGTGTTGGCGTAGGTGTGGACCGACTCCGAGTAGGCGTTGGTCCACTGCATCGCGACCTCGAGCGAGATCCGGCGCTCGGTGTCCTCCGACTCGAAGGCGATGATGTCCTCGTGGACGATCTCGACGCGCTTGGCGGAGTTGAGGTGGGCGACGTAGTCGAGCAGGCCGCGGTCGTACTTGTAGACGACGGTGCGCGCCTGCGCGCCGGCACCCTCGCCGTCCTCGGCACCGGTGACCTCGTCGTCGGTCTCGGCGACGTCGGAGCGCTCGTCGGTCAGCGAGATCTGCAGCCCCTTGTTGAGGAAGGCCATCTGCTGGAAGCGCGCGCGGAGCGTCTCGAAGTCGTACCGGGTGGTCTCGAAGATGCTGCCGTCGGCCCAGAAGGTCTGCTGCGTGCCGGTCTGGTCGGTCGCGTCGCCCTTGCGGAGCTCCCCGACGGGCTTGCCACCGTCGGCGAAGGACTGGTGCCACGTGAAGCCCTGGCGCCGGACGACGGTCTCGACGCGCGTCGACAGCGCGTTCACCACGGAGATGCCGACGCCGTGCAGACCGCCCGACACCGCGTAACCGCCGCCGCCGAACTTCCCGCCGGCGTGCAGGATCGTCATGACGACCTCGACCGTGGGACGCCCCTCGGTCGGGTGGATGTCGACGGGGATCCCTCGTCCGTTGTCGACGACCCGCACACCGCCGTCGTCGAGCAGCGTCACCTCGATGTGGTCGCAGTACCCGGCGAGAGCCTCGTCGACCGAGTTGTCCACGACCTCGTAGACGAGGTGGTGCAGACCGCGTTCTCCGGTCGAGCCGATGTACATGCCGGGGCGCTTGCGCACGGCCTCGAGCCCCTCGAGGACCGTGATGTCGCTGGCGCCGTACCCTCCGTCGACGGTTCCGGGGACGTGGGTCGACGGCTCGGAATCGGCGGCGTTGTTGAGTTCTGCCACGGCTGGTGGTGCTCCTAGTCCTCTTGCAGCGCGCACACAGCACGCATCGGGCGGACCTCACGTGCTCCGGGGTCCGACAGCGCTGCCGCAGCGGTTCGGCTGCTCTTTTCCGCCTGCGGGAAAGCGGACGGAATGACCGTCACAGTCTACCGGAAAGACGCTGATTCGCGGTGATTACAGGCCGATTTCCACAGGCCTTCCCACGGGTCGTCCCACGGGGCGGTGACGGGTGCGCCGACGAGGGCCCGTTGACCGGCCCCGCCAGCCGTGCTCGCGTCGCACCGGGGGGCGCCGGTCACCCGTAGGTGTCGCGCGCACCACGGCCCTGGACCGAGCGGAATCCCTTGCCGAACCCGGGTCCTGCTGGGCCCTGGACGGTGATCGTCTGGACCACGTCCTGGCCGACCTCGCGCTCCAGGACGCCGAGGAGCTGGGGGACGAGCAGACGGATCTGGGTCGCCCACGCCGTGGACGAGGCACGCACGGTGAGGATCCCGTTGTCGAAGGTCTCGGGCTCGCAGTGGTCCGCGATGTCGTCGCCCACCACCTCGCGCCAGCGCCCGATGACCCCTCCGACCGACACCTCCTGCACCCAGCCACGCTGCTCGAGGAACGCGGAGAGCGTCTCGGCGAACAGCTTCGGGTCGCGCCCGTCCTTGCCGGGGCCGCTGCGGCGCGGCTCGGCGAGGATGCGGCGGCGCTGGGCACCTGGGTAGAGGCCCTTCGCCTTCGCGGCCGCGCGGGCACGGTTGAGGGCCTCACGGGCGACGTCCCCGGGGGCCTTGAGCTCGATGATCTCGCTCACGGGGCGGTCGTCGGGCAGCCTCGGCCCGTCCTCCGGCTGCTCACCGCCGTCGGGCTCCGCCCCGTCCCTGGGGTCAGGCACGGGTCACCGTCCCCCCGGACACCGCGAGCCGTGCGCCGTCGAGCTGCGCGGGGATGTCCTCGCCGACAGCCGCCGTGATGAGCACCTGGCTCGCTCCGGCCACGAGCTCCGCCAGCCGGCCACGACGGCGGGAGTCGAGCTCGGCGAAGACGTCGTCGAGCACGAGGATCGGTTCGGTGTCCGGGCCGGTGTCGGCGAACCAGAAGGCGGCCTCCGCCGTCGACGGGTCTGGCCCGTCCGTGAGCAGGCGGTACGACGCGAGCCGCAGCGCCAGCGCGAAGGACCACGACTCGCCGTGGCTCGCGTACCCCTTGGCGGGGAGCCCGCCGAGCGTGAGCGTGAGGTCGTCGCGGTGCGGCCCGACCAGGCAGACCCCCCGCTCGAGCTCCTTGGGGCGGACGGCGGCGAGCGCCTCGAGCAGCCGGGCCTCGAGGTGCTCTGACGACGGCGCTCCGGCACCGGCGTCCGGTGCCGGCACGGGTTCTGCCGCGAGCCCGGAGATCGACCGGTCGTCCACGCCCGAGAGCACCGCATCGAGCGAGGACCTGTAGGCGATCTCCGCGTGGCCCTGCCCCGAGCTCACCTGGTCGTAGGCGACGGCGACGTGCGGCCGGAGTGCCGCGACGAGCTGGAGCCGTACCGCGACGATCTGCGCGCCGACCTGTGCGAGCTTGGCGTCCCAGACGTCGAGGGTCCGCAGGTCCGGCGGGTTGGAGGACCGTCGCGCGGCACCGGCAGACTTCAGCAGTGCGCTGCGCTGGCGCAGGACGCGCTCGTAGTCCGAGAACACGCCGGCCATCCGGGGGAGCAGCAGCACGGTGAGGTCGTCCAAGAACCGGCGGCGCGCGTCCGGGTCCCCCTTGACCAGGACGAGGTCCTCCGGGGCGAACAGCACCGTGCGGGCGATCCCCAGCACGTCGCGGGGGCGCTGCACGGGGGAGCGGTTGAGCTGCGCACGGTTGGCCCGACCCTGGGCGATCTCGATCTCGACGACGCTCGCCCGGTCGCCCCGCACGATCCTGGTGCGCACGACGGCGCGAGACGCCCCGGCCCGGATGAGCGCGGCGTCGGAGGAGACGCGGTGGCTGCCCAGCGTCGCCACGTACCCCAGGGCCTCGACGAGGTTGGTCTTGCCCTGGCCGTTCGGGCCGACGAGGGTCGTGACCCCGGGCTCGAGCTCGACGTCGACCTGCGTGTAGGAGCGGAAGTCGAGCAGCGAGAGGTGAGAGACGTGCATCAGTCGATCATGCCTGACCCGTGCGGGGACCTCGGACCCCGGCGGGGGACCAGCCGCTGGAGAGCAGCCGGGACCGCCGGGGACCGGTGGTCACTCGGGGCTCTGGCCTGCGGGACGGACGGCGTGGCCGCCGAACTGGTGGCGCAGGGCCGCGACGGCCTTCATCGCCGGGGACGCGCCCTGGCGCGAGGAGAACCGTGCGAACAGCGCTGCGGAGATGACCGGGAGCGGCACGGCCGAGTCGATCGCCTCGTCGACGGTCCACCGGCCCTCGCCAGAGTCCTCCACCCAGTCGCTGATCTCGTCGAGGGACGGGTCTTCCTCGAGGGCCTTGACGAGCAGGTCGAGCAGCCAGGAGCGCACGACGGTGCCGCGGCTCCACGCCTTGAGGGTGCCCGGGACGTCCGTGACGATGTCCTTGGCCTCGAGCAGCTCGAAGCCCTCGGCGTAGGCCTGCATGAGGCCGTACTCGATGCCGTTGTGGACCATCTTGGCGTAGTGGCCCGCGCCGACGGCCCCGGCGTGCACGAAGCCCTCGTCACGCGGTCCCTCGGGGCGGAGGGCGTCGAAGACCGGGAGCGCACGCTCGACGAGCGCCGCGTCACCGCCGACCATGAGGCCGTAGCCGTTCTCCAGGCCCCACACACCGCCCGAGACGCCGACGTCGAGGTACCCGATGCCGTGCTCGGCGAGTGCCTGCGCGTGCCTGGCATCGTCCTGGTAGTGCGAGTTCCCACCCTCGATGACGGTGTCACCCGGGGCGAGGAGCCCGGCGAGGGCGCTGACCACGCCGTGCGTGATGTCGCCGGCGGGCACCATGACCCAGACGAACCTCTCGCCGGCGGGGAGCGCGTCCACCAGCTCCGCGAGGGACCCGACGTCGGTCACCTCCGGGTTGCGGTCGTACCCGACGACGTCGATTCCTCCGGCGCGCAGACGGGTACGCATGTTCGCGCCCATCTTGCCCAGTCCGACAAGTCCGATGCGCATGTCACCCTCCTCAGGGAAGCTCAGCTGGCGAACCGGATCGGGACCAGCAGGTAGCGGTAGTGAGAGCTGTCCTCGCCGTCGAGGGAGTCCTGTCCGGTGAACTCCACCGGCTTGTTCGGGTGCGTGAAGCTCAGCCGGACGAAGTCCGTCCCGAGGGCGCCGAGCCCGTCGAGCAGGAACTGCGGGTTGAACGCCACGGAGATGTCCTCGCCGACGAGGACCGCCTCGAGCGCCTCGGAGGCCTGCGCGTCGTCGCCCTGGCCGGCGTCGAGGACGACCTGGCCCTCGGAGAAGCTCATCCGGATCGGGGTGTTGCGCTCGGCCACGAGAGCCACGCGCTTGGCGGCGTCGATCAGCGGCTGCGTCGGCACGACGGCGTGGATCGGGGTCTCGTCCGGGAACAGCCGTCGCACGTGGGGGTAGTCACCGTCGACGAGCAGGGAGGTGGTGTGGCGCCCGCCGGCCTCGAAGCCGACGAGGTCGACGCCCGTGCCGGTGGAGAGGGCCACGTTGACCTCGCCCGAGCCACCGAGCGACTTCGCGACGTCGGACAGGGTGCGTGCGCGGACCAGCGCGACGGTCGAGATGTCCGGCGACGCGGGCTTCCAGGTCATCTCGCGGAGCGCGAGGCGGTAGCGGTCGGTCGCCAGCATGGTGATCCGCTCGCCCTCGATCTCGACGCGGACGCCGGTGAGCAGGGGGAGGGTGTCGTCACGGCTCGCGGCGACGGTCACCTGCGCGACGGCGTGGGTGAGCTCGTCGCCCTGGACCGTGCCGCTGATCTCGGGCATGGAGGGCAGCGCGGGGTAGTCCTCGACCGGCATGGTGAGGAGCGTGAACCGGCTCGCGCCGCACACGACGGTGACCTTAGTGCCCTCGACGGTGAAGTCGACGGGCTTGGCGGGGAGGGCACGCGAGATCTCGGCGAGCAGGCGTCCGGACACGAGGATCACACCGGGCTCTGAGACCTCGGCGGGGATCTCCGAGCGTGCCGAGACCTCGTAGTCGAAGCTCGAGAGCCCGAGGGTGCCCTCGGCAGAGGCCTCGATCCGGACACCGGCGAGGACCGGTGCAGGCGGGCGGGTCGGCAGGGTGCGAGCCGTCCAGGTGACTGCCTCGGCAAGAACGTCGCGCTCAACCCGGAACTTCATCCCACACCTTCCTCGACCTGCACGCTGGGCAGGTCTTGTGTCCGTCCAGGAGGAGCCCCGACGTCCGTTGATCTTCTGGTGACTTCGTCGTGCTGCGCGTGCAGCGCCCTTCGCCGACCTTCTCGGGCCGGACCGGCGGCAGCCCTGACGGGGTGCGCACGCAGCAGAGGTCGAGACGGTCGTCCGGAGCAGGCACGTCTGACGAGCCCCCTCGCGTGGTTGAACCTTACGCGAGTCCGTCCCTGACTGGCGACCGAGGGTGTGGATGAGCCTCGAGGTCGTCCGAAGGTCCCGGTGAAGGGTGTTCACCGAGACTGCGCGGAGCTCTTCCGGAGCTCTGTGTGCACAGCACTTTGCGCTCATCTCGGACTTCTGGGCTCGGCTGATGAAGGTGAGTCGATTGTCTTCTGAGAGAGCAGTCGTAGTCGTAGTAGCCGTTGTGAATCGTGTGGAGATAGGGCGTCGTCGCAGGTCAGAACCGTTTTTTGGCTGTGTGCACAGCTGTTGCCGAACTGTGGACGACCAAGGGCGCCTGTGGATGACAACTTTTGAGCCACAGGCTGTCCACCGTGAACGCCGTTCGCGTCCACAAGATCCAAGGGCGTCGTCCACCGCTATCCACAGGCCTGTCCACAGCTGTGAACATTCGTCCCACGGCTGCTTCCGCGACACCTCCCGTCCACCTCGCGCCGCCTGCCGGAGCGGGCTGGCGGACGGTGGGCGGAGGTCAGCCGCGGTGCTGCTGCTTGATGCGGCTCGTGAGCTCGGTGACCTGGTTGAAGGTCGACCGGCGCTCCGCCATCTGCTCGGTGATCTTGCGGTTCGCGTGCATCACGGTCGTGTGGTCGCGGCCACCGAACTGCTGACCGATCTTGGGCAGCGAGAGGTCCGTGAGCTCGCGGCAGAGGTACATCGCGATCTGCCGGGCGGTGACGAGCACCCGAGAGCGCGAGCTGCCGCAGAGGTCGTCGATCGTCAGGCCGAAGTAGGCCGCCGTCTGGGCGATGACGCTGCCAGCGGTGATCTGCGAGGCGTCGTCGTCGGTGATGAGGTCCTTGAGGACGATCTCGGCGAGGGCGAGGTCGACCTGCTGCCGGTTGAGGTTCGCGAAGGCCGTGACGCGGATGAGTGCGCCCTCGAGCTCGCGGATGTTCGACGAGATCTTCGAGGCGATGTACTCGAGGACGTCGTCGGGCGCCGCGAGACGCTCGCCGCTGGCCTTCTTGCGGAGGATGGCGATGCGGGTCTCGAGGTCGGGCGGCTGGACGTCGGTGATGAGGCCCCACTCGAAGCGTGACCGGAGCCGGTCCTCGAAGCCGTTGAGCTGCTTGGGCGGCAGGTCCGAGGTGATGACGACCTGCTTGTTGGCGTTGTGGAGCGTGTTGAAGGTGTGGAAGAACTCCTCCATCGTCTGCTCCTTGCCCTGCAGGAACTGGATGTCGTCGATGAGGAGGAAGTCGACCTCGCGGTAGCGGCGCTGGAAGGCACCGGCCTTCTCGTCGCGGATCGAGTTGATGAAGTCGTTCGTGAACTCCTCGGAGTTGACGTACTTGACGCGGACCCCGGGGTAGAGGTTGTAGGCGTAGTGCCCGATCGCGTGGAGCAGGTGGGTCTTGCCCAGACCGGAGTCGCCGTAGATGAACAGCGGGTTGTAGGCCTTGGCAGGTGCCTCCGCCACGGCGACGGCCGCGGCGTGGGCGAAGCGGTTGGACGAGCCGATGACGAAGGTCTCGAACAGGTACTTCGGGTTGAGCAGGGCGGGCTCGACCGAGGTCGAGCCGCTGCCTGCCGAGCCCGACGACATGGAGGCGCGGCGACGGGAGATCTCGGCGATGTCGGCGTGGGCCGGGGGACCCTGACGCTCAGGTGCCGGTGCGGGCGCGTCGGTGGTGCTCGGCGACGACGTGGTCGAGGAGGACTCCTCGTCGAACCCGAGCTCGGGGTCGACGGTGATCGCGAAGCGCGCGTCGCGCCCCAGCGCGTTCGACAGCGCCTGGACGACCTCGGCACGGACCCGGGTCTCGAGGAAGTCGCGCGTGTGGTCGTTGGCGACAGCGATGATCACGGTGCCGTCGAACAGCCCGAGCGGCTTGGCGAGCTTCACGAAGGCCAGCTGGCGAGGCGTGATGTCCGGGCTGGCCTCGAGCTCGGCGATGGCCTGCTTCCAGATCTCGCTGATGTTGTCGTCTGTGGTCGCCACGTGGTCTTCCTGTTGGTCACGATGTCCCGGGAGGGGTGTCGCGCTCCCGAGTGCCGAGCCCCGCGCCGGTGCTGTGCACCCGGTGGAGAACTGGACCAGCAGTCTCGCACGGGGAGACGCTGTCCACATAGTTTTC